>DAHXLB010000001.1:0-2797 GCA_027371855.1 bacterium | reverse complement strand
GTTTGTTGCCATAAACTATAGGATGTGGTACAATAGGGGTTATGAAACCTGAAGAAATACAACGACTCAATGACATATCAATATATTACAGAGAAGCATATTACAGAGAAGCAAAGGATGGAGATCCACATTTGCAGTTATTTCCTAATGCTTTTTCTGGAAGAGTTAGAGTTTTCAAAAATGGTATTTTAGATGTGTCTTCATATGAATATGATCAAGGAGGCAGAGTTCAAAGTTCGTTGTCACAAAATGTTATTGGAGATAGGGTGTACTCTTGGTTTTCATATAGTTACAAAGATGATAGTAATCTAAGTTTATTTAGTGTCCAGAAAAGAAGTGTAAAACTAGATGAATACGGAGAGTTATTAGAAATTAATGTTTCTGAAGATAGATATGATTCTGAGACTCAAGTTTTAACTAGAAGAGTTGTAGATAATGAAGGGAGACTCTCTTTAGAGACACATCAGTATGAAGATGGTTTACTTAAAAGTAAGGTTGTTTTTAAAGATCATGATGTGGGAGATTTTGAAGAGTATGAGTATATCTATGATAATTCAGGAAGGATAGTAAAGAGATTTGTAAAGGATCAAAATGGTGATATTATAGCAACAGATTTTTATGAGTATGCTGGAGTATTACCAGTAAGAAGAGGTTCTAGTGTTTTAGATAGGATAAGTATATATAAATCACATCTTATACTAAAAAAGATTAGGAAAGATAATACAAGGAAAAAAGATAGGAAGTTTGTCATATATGAGAGTAGAGCAAGTGACTTATCGGCTATACTTGAGGTGAGAAGATAATCAAATTTTATGGAAGTTGAGAGAGTAGAGCAAGGTATTTCACGTGAAGAGTTTAGAGAGAGGCTTTCGATGTTATCTGACACATCACTATATCCAGCATTCAAGAGGTCTGATATATTCTATGCAGCATCATTTGATTTTACGGTAGATGATGAAAGATGTGAACATGTAGAAGTTCGAAAGATAATTGGAGCTCCACATCTTGGAACTGAAAAATTCAAAAATTGGGGAGATATTCAAAACAGAGAATCTAGATTCGGAGAATCCAAATTAGGAGAATCCAGATCTGAAGGGATAGGGTCTAGAAGACTCGGTCCCAGATGGGAGGAATATATGTATGAACTTACAAGACAGGTAGAACATACTGGAATTGAGAGTGTGTCAATTTTTAGTGGACCTATTTATCTTGATCAGTTTCAAGGGGTTTATTATGTGGGTTTAGATGGAACACGTAGGGTGGTTGTAGCAAAACTTCTTGGTATTAAAGAAATTCCAGCAACTGTGACAAAGATTATAACAAAATATGGAGTTGATCCTTGGAAATTTTCAAAAGCTCAAAAAAGAATAAAAAAACTGTTTTAAGCTATCTCTTCTAGTTTTTTATATAAAAATACAAAAGATAAAATTGTCATAGGTATTGTTACAAGAAGCCCTACGAAAAGCAAAACTGCTCCTACAACATTTAATATTGCTAACAATAAAAGTATTCCGAATATTTTCCATTTTTTCCCTTTTGTAATATGGTAACTTTCCTTCATTGATTCTATTATTTGTTTATTTTGATCGATAAGTATGTATGACCAAAAAGATAATGCAATAGCATAGATTACCAAGAATACAGAAAGTACTATTGCTATAACGATAAATAGCAGAGATATTATGGATCTAAAATGCACTGTCAATGCAAAAGATCCTAAAATCAATAGATACGCTATCATAAACCCTATTCCAATTAAAATAGATCCTCCAACGTAGTTCCAGAATAAATTTGTAAATTTCATATAACTTGATATTTTAGAGAGTTCTAATTTTTCATTGTTATACACTTTAAGCGCAGTTAGTATAAATAAATATCCAAAGATAAAACCAAATATAAGGAGAATTATATAAAATACTATACCCAAGAATCCTGTATTTTTTACTAAGTATTCTAGTACAAAATAGACAATGCCAACAACAATCAAAGATACAATATAAAATTTTATATTCTGGAAAGTTTTATTCCATCCAAATGAGAATGTTTCTGCTACAGAAAATGTCTTTTTACTACTACTCAGTGATGAGTTATTATCCATTTGTACCAATTGTATACTTATTTTCTATTATTTCAATATCTATAAGAATAATACTTATATTTATTAATTAATTTTATTGTAGTAATTTTTTAAATCACTAGATATTTTACTATATAAAAATTTATTAGATGTATCTTGAGCGTTTTTTTTGTAATAATTATAGTTTTTATTTATTCTATCTATTGCCTGAAGTAGTGCTTTACTATCAAGATTGGTCAATATTCCATTTTTATTATTCTCTATAAGATCTCTTGCCGCATTATCATCACTATTGAAACATATTACTGGTAGTCCTAATGCCATAGCTTCTAGGGTTACTATAGAAAAACCCTCTCTTTTTGATAGCATCATAAATATTTTTGATTTTTTTATTAATTTAAATACTTCATTACTATCCTTGATAAACCCTGTGAATGTGATATCAAGATCTAAAGCTTTATTCTTTAAATTTTGAAGTTCTGGTCCATCTCCTATTATTATGGTTTTAAGATTTATACTTTTTGTTTTTGCATATTTTACAAGTTCTATTATTTTATCTACATTTTTAAAATCAACAAGTCTTCCGGCATAGCAAAGATCGTACTTAATATTTTCATTCTTTATTTCTTTTAAACTGTCTCTAATTCCATTTGGGATTATTACGATCTCTCCTTTTTTATATTTTTCTATCTTCTCCTTTGTATGTTTGGATATTGATAT
>DAHXLB010000007.1:0-13765 GCA_027371855.1 bacterium | reverse complement strand
GCACTGAAGAGCATGCAGGGTAGGTGGAGAAATCCCATATCAGGAATGGGATGGTATATTAAAACAAAGAAGGCTTTTGCTGCTCTTCCAGATGATTGATTAATCATAAAGTTTCTACATTTAACCTTTAAAAACTATTGACTATGTTGATGTGATTAGATTATTAAATATTTTCGTAGAAAAAGAGGATATATTCAAAATATAGGTCAGTATATAAATAGGTCTTAAATAATTTTACTTCTTCGACTTTAAAGATATTGGACCATAAATTTTCTTACTAACTAAGATAAATTTTATGGTTCCTGATAACCAACCTATAAGGAAGCCCAAAAATATTAAAGTTAAATCTTGTAGACCTGGAGGGGATTTAAGTTTCCATCTAATTAGAAAAACAATTGCCCAAACTATAAAAATTCCAATACTATATACAGTCCATGATTTGTATGATTTACTCATAACTTATGTATAATACAAAAATCTCATAAAATCAATACTATGTATGTGTCTATACGATAATTGTTAACATTTATATATTGTAGTATGATAGACATCATGGTTAAACTGATAGACAAATCTCAAGTAGTAGGTGCAGAACATGTCACTAAAATTTATGGTAAAGGTGAAGTTGCGTTTACTGCGCTTGATGATATTAACATTTCAATTATGTCTGGAGAATCTGTTGCTATTTTAGGTAAAAGTGGTTCAGGAAAGAGTACATTAATGCATATGTTAGCGTTGCTTGATAAGCCTACTAAAGGAACAGTCTTAGTTAATGATAAAGATACTTCCAAAATGAGTAACAGACAAATCGAAAGTTTACGTAACAAAAGTTATGGGTTCGTTTTTCAACAATTCTTTTTAAATGGTAATGATACCGTATTAAACAATGTAATACTTCCACTTAAAATTGCAAAAATTGGGCGTAGAGAACGTAATTTGAGAGGTATAAAATCTCTTGAGGCTGTTGAGTTAGTGGATAAAGCAAAAACTAAGGCCGTAAATTTAAGTGGCGGTCAAAAACAACGTGCTTGTATTGCAAGAGCACTTATTAACAATCCTAGTGTTATATTTGCTGATGAGCCAACAGGGAACCTTGATAGCCATACTGGAAAGATAGTAGAAGACTTACTCTTTGAATTGAATAAAAAACATGGTATCACTCTTATTATTGTAACTCATGATGAAGATATTGCTGCACGCTGCAACAGACAAATGCATATTTTAGATGGTAAATTAATTGATAGTAAAGAGAATATATGAATTTTATAGATATACTACAAACTGCTAGTAGCAACATGTTACGATCCAAAGTTAGAACTTTGTTAACTATTATCGCTATAGTAATAGGTGCTATGACAATTACTCTAACAAATGGTATCGGTACAGGAATAAAAACCTACCTAAATCAACAAATTGGTAACCTAGGCGCTTCAAATGTATTGATAGTAACTTTGACTAACAAGAGTACCTCTCCAGCAAATGGTCCAGTAAAATATACATATAATCCAAATGTTAGGGTCTCATCTGGTGGTCTGGGTAAAGAGCAATTACTTATGAACTTGAATGATATAGCGAAAATTAAATCTATTCACAATATTACTAGTGCCGTACCATCTCACTCACTATCTCCAGATTATATTAAAGGTACAGGAGATAAATATCAACTTACATTAGAACAACAATTCGGTAGCACTACTGCTGATATGGTTGTTGGTAGAGGTGTTAATAATAATAGTACAAAAAACCAAATCAGTATACCAGAAAGTTATGTTAGTGTTCTTGGTTATAGTAGTAATCATTCCATTATTGGTAAAACAGTCACAATTGGTGTTACAAACCCTAGAAGTGTACAATTAACTGTTACAGCAACTGTTACTGGAGTTCAGCAAAAAAACTTGATAGGTCAAGCAACAGCTTATGCAAATACCACTTTAGGGAATCATATTTATAGTATACGTAATGCTGGTATACCAAAATCTTTAACTAATACATTTCTAGCAGCTTATGCTACTTTTCCAAATAATTTAACTACTGCTCAAATTAATAAGATAAAAAACAAGCTAACTTCTAAAGGATTTACCGGAATGACAATAAAAGATGAGGAAAGTACTATTTTTTCAGTAATAAGTGCAATTATTGTTGTCTTTGATCTATTCGGAATTATTGCTTTATTAGCTGCGTCATTTGGTATTATTAACACTCTATTTATGTCTGTACAGGAAAGAACAAAGGAAATAGGATTAATGAAAGCACTTGGTATGAGTCCACGAAGAATATTTGCTCTATTTAGTATTGAAGCAATATTGATTGGCTTTTGGGGAAGTATTTTAGGTGTAGTATTTGCATTTTTGATTGGAAATATAGTTAACACGATAGGTAGGCATAGTTTTCTAAAAGATTTTCCTGGCTTATCATTACTTACATTTCCGCTAAATACAGTTTTTTCTGTAATAATAGGTATTATGATTATTGCTTTTTTAGCAGGAGCTCTACCTGCTTTGAGAGCTAGTAGAAAGGATCCTATAGAGGCACTCCGATACGAGTAAACAAAATTTCCTTTAAAATATTTAGTTTGTTTTACTGAAAAATTCTACTAATAATGACAACATAACGTCTTTTACCTGTTTCTTAATGTATAACCTCCGTATAAGGAAACATAGATGGCATAACACATTTTTCATCTGGGATGGCTCTAGTAAGTAAAGGAAAAATACTTCTTGTTCATAGAGAACCCAAGGATTTTCTAGGTGGCAACTGGGAACTTCCTGGCGGTGGTATTGATGATGGAGAAACATTTATATCGGGACTAACCCGTGAATTAGAAGAGGAAGTAGGACTACAGATAAAAGATATACTTCGTCCATTTGAAGGTTTTGATTATACTAATGAGAAACATGAGTAAGGCAAATAAATTTTTTAGTTACTACAATAACCTTAGATATTACACTATCACATGAGCATGATGATTATCTTTGGGTTGGACCAAATGACATTGATAGTATGACAATGACAGATGAAATGAAAAAATGTGTTGACACTGCTATTAACCTTGCAACGAAAATTGACGGCACTTTATAACTATCTTTTTAAAATCCTTTTTCTGACAATATGATTTTTACTTCTTCAACCGAGTTTGTTTTCATTAATTCCATACGTAAATCATTAGCTCCATCAAAACTGTTAACATATATCTTGAAAAATTTCTTAAGTATTTGAAAAGATTTATATGAGGACTCAGTTTCATATTTATCTAGATGATAAAGGAGTATATTTATCATTTCTTTTTGTGTATGCTCACTTTCTTTGGGGTCAAAGACAAATATATCTTTAAAAATTCCCCTCCCTATCATTACACCATTGGCTCCTGTTTCTTTTACTAATTCAAGTCCTTGAGAGTAGCTTTCAACATCCCCATTACCAATAATTAGAGTTTTTGGAGATAACTTATCACGAAGTTCTACCACTTTTTTAATTTCATCCCAATGAGCTTTGACCTTGCTCATTTCTTTTACGGTACGAGCATGAATTGTTATAGCATCAAGATCTTGTTTTAAAAGAAAACTAAACCAATCTTTAGTAATAGCATGATCTATACCTATTCTAGTTTTAACACTTAAAGGTATATTTCCAGCACCTTTTTTAGTAGCTTCAATGATTTCTTTAACTTCAGGATAGTTTCCTATTAATCCTCCACCATAACCACGTCTTACTATCCCTCTTTCTGGACATCCCATATTTATATCAATACCATCAAATCCGATTTTCTTAATATCTTTGGAAGCTTCAACATAATTATCTAGATTTCTACCCCATATCTGCGCAACTTGTGGTTTACTACTTTTGCTATTTCGTTTAAGCTTCCTTATAACATTATGACGACCTTTAGAAGCTAAGCCTTCTACTGATACAAATTCAGTAAAAAAAACATCAGGAGGACACACTTTCTCTACTACATCACGAAAGACGATATCCGTTACATCGTCCATAGGAGCAAGGACGAAAAAAGGTTTATTTAGATTAGACCAGAAATTTGCCATAATTCTCCAATTATATCTTAAAATGTAATTATCTTCTATAAATATGTTAAAATCACAAGGTTGGATCCAGATCCTTGGATCCAGATCCTTTGGAATAATTTATATATATAAACCCATGATTTTAAATGTAAAAATTGATGAAAAATCTATTAACAACAAGATTCTATATGAGAATCTGTCTTTTTTTGTAAATGAGAATGAAAAAGTTGGTTTTATTGGAAGAAATGGTACAGGTAAAACAACTTTATTTAAAATTATTGCAGGAGGAGATAAGGAATATAAAGGTGTTATTGATATTAAAAAAGATACTAAAATAATATTAACCAAGCAAGAATATTCTATTGAGGATTCAATATCATCACTAGATTATGTGATGCAAAGTTTACCAGAATATATAGAGTTAAAGCATATAATAGATAAGTATCCTGATATTATGGGATCGGATATGGATTTGATAGATGTTTATACTAAAGCTATAAATCTTTTTAGTGAATATGGATATTATAGCATTGAGGAACAGGTTCTAAATTCTCTATTGAAGTATAAGATAGACAAAACAAGAGCATTGATGCCACTTATAAAATTATCTGGAGGTGAGAAAAGATTCGTAGAATTAGTAAAGATTATGTATTCAGGTTGTGACATAGCTCTAATTGATGAGCCTACAAACCACATGGATGATATAGGTAAGAATGATTTTATTTCTTGGTTTAAAAATATAAACCACGGCATATGTGTAATTACTCATGATAGGGATGTTTTAAATTATGTAGATAAGATAATAGAGATAAAAGATAAAAAAGCTTTTACATTTCCTGGAAATTATGATTCATACCTAAGCCAAAATAGTATTACAAATGTAACTAAAATTCAGGCTTATGAAGGTTCATTAAAATCACTGGACAGATTAAAAAAACAGGTAGAAAGTATCAAAAAACGAGGGGCACATGCCTCAACTAGAGTAATGTATGAGAGGGTAGGGAGAGAGTATGACAAGGTAAAGAAAAATTTAGAAAAACCATCCATATGGATTGATGAAGAATCAATTAAAGATGTAAATCAAAAAATTGCAGATAAATATGAAAAATATAAGGATAAGAATATATCAATAAGAATTAAAGATCATGACGGACACAGTAGTGTTTTACTGGCAGTTAAAAAAATTTCCATAGGCTATAAATATCCATTATTTAGTGATATTAGTTTTGTATTATCTCCTGGAGACAGAATTCACCTAAAAGGAAGGAATGGTGCAGGAAAAACATCTTTGATAAAGACAATAATATCTGCTATAGAGAATACTCCTTGTGATACAAAAATATATGAGGGAGAAATCATACCAAGTAATAAAATAAAACTGGGAATTTATGAGCAGGAGATTGATAATTACTATTTTGATATGACACTTGAGGAGGCTGTTGAAGAGGTATACAGACTAAGTGATATAGAAATGCCTAATGTTAATAAAATTTTAAATGATTATCTATTTAACCCATCTTTGGATAAAGATTTATTAGTAAAAAATTTATCAGGAGGACAAAAATCAAGGTTCCAAATAATAAAAATGCTATCAAATAACCCTAACCTCCTTATTTTAGATGAACCAACTAACCATTTAGATTTACCATCCATAGAAGAATTAGAAAATATTTTAAAAGATTTTCATGGGGGTATTGTATATGTCTCTCATGATAGTTATTTTGTAAAAAAACTTAAAGGAGATATAATAAAGATTTCAGAATAATAATGGAAAAAGAACAGCTCACATTAAGTGATACATTAGACAGAATTATTGCTGCTAGGATAATGAGACTCCAAGATAGTACTTCATGGGGAGAAATACGCAACCAAGAACGTATAGAAGCTGCAAAAAGACTTGGTTTGCCAGAAAATACAAGTTGGGGTGTAATAGATGATGTAGAAAGAGTATTTGCTGCAAGAAAGCTAGGTCTTGATTATACTGCAACCTGGTCAGAGATATATGATGAAGAAAGAATGATTACTGCTCTAGCATTTGGGTTACCTTATGATTCTAGTTATGAAGAGGTAATTGAGGCAAAAAAAGAGAGGGAATTAATGGCACAAAGAAATTAATGTATATATAAGTATTAATAAATAATTATGACTTACAAAAATAAATGACTTTTAAAGCTAGCAATCTACAAACCTTTGGATAATAATGACAAATCTTTGTTAAACAATATTATCTCATTTGTAAAATTTGATAATAAATGTTTTGATAATAAACCTTCATCTCTAGTCATATTACTGGCTCTGCATGGATAGTAGATGATACACTCTCATATACTCTTTTAACCCATCATAAAAAACTTGGAGGATGGTATCAGTTAGGAGGTCATTCAGATGGAGAGGGTAACACAATATTAGTGTCTACAAGGGAAGCACAGGAAGAATCTGGATTATCAAATATTAATATATTATCAGAAGAAATTTTCGGTTTATATATTCAAAAATTTCCAAAAAATAAAGAAGTTTCAGATCACTTACATTATGATATAGTATTCCTATTTAGAGGCGATATAAATGAAAAAATAAATATAAGTTCAGAATCTTTAGATTTAAAATGGGTAAAACTAGAAGATATATCAAAAATATCAAATGATAAACTTCTTTTTAGATTGAAAGATAAGACAATTCATTTAAGAGATATAATTTATTGACAATAATATCAAAACAATATACTATTTTTGCAATAATTAAAATTTGGAAAATATGACTTCAAAAAGGACAATTGTATATATAATATTACCACTTGTTGCAGTTATAATTATCATTCTTTATTTAATTACCCCGAAAAACAATAATATATCATCAAAAAATTCTACTTTAATAAATAACAATTCATTAGTTTCTAATAAATCTATATTAACTTTATCTAAGCTGACAGCACTTAAAAACTACACTTTTAGTTTCACTGATCATTCACTAACAATTACAGGATTAGTTTATTCACCTCAAAACTGGAGTACACAACAACCTTTACCTTTGTATCATATCAATGGATATATCTATACAGATTTAGCTAATACGTGGTATAGGCAAACAGAGGGATCAAACAATTATTCAAACTCTCCATATATAAAAAGTGCCAAACAATTTATAGGATTTGGGAGTGTTACAGGAGTAATATTACAAAAAGGTAAATCTTGTAGTGTATCTGGTGTTACAGGTCATTTATGGACCATTAAAAGAACAGATGTTGGAAGTTCTCTAATTAAGCTTGCATCTTCATGTATATCTAGTAAAGGATATATGCTATCTGAAAATATATGGTCACAAGTATCACCAAAGAATGTTTCAAAATATACTAATTTGTTTATTATTACAAGTATTGGATCAGTAAAACCATATAAACCTCCAGCATCTTTTAAAAAAAATTAATTAATGTAACATTTATAAAAATTATGGAAAATGAATCTATAAGTGATACCAATTTAGACATTCTTGATAATAACAGCAGAATTATTTGCTGCAAGAAGATTAGGTATTTGTGAAGATGCTACATGGGAAGAAATAGATGAAATTAATAGGGTTAAAGAGGCCAAGAGGCTTAAAATTAGTGAGGAGTCTCCGCGGCATGTGATTTATCAGGAAGAACTTAGGATTCTTGCTAAATCATTAGGTCTACCTGAAAATTCTTCTCTTTCTAAAATACATAAAGAACAAATTAAAAGAAATTTAACTAGAAATTAGATATTCGTTCCTATATGATGATTAGTGGTTGCAATTTATAGTTATTGCTAAAACAGTCATTTCACCAAAAATCATTAAAGCTATTTCAGTATTAGAATTTCCTCCAATCTCTCCAAACAATAATACTCCAGTTGGAGTTGTCCCTACCATTAACAGGTGTTTCCAAGACAAGCTACAGTGATGATAAGTGAGGAATGGATAAAAACCATTAATTAATGATTATGGGTAAAATTTATTCTGTAATAAGGTTATCCTGTTCTTAAACCTTTGAGTTATTGTTTCCTTTATCTCTAAATTACGTGTTAAAGCTAATTTTACAATACCTAGAATCATCTGTTCGTACCCCAGATTTATATTCAATAAACAAGCTTTAGGAAATGAACCATAATTATCAATTAAACTTGGTATGAGGTTAGCTTCAAGAAATTGTGGGGTACCATATTTGTCTAGTCTTATATCTATACGGCCATAGTCACGAGCCCCAAGTGCATGAAAAGCTCTCATTGAAAGTTCAATTATTTTAGATTTTATAATATGATCATTAACTATTGTTACACATTCACTATTTGATGATTTTACTTTTTTACTTAAAATACTTACACCGTTTTCATCTGGAGTTGTAGTTAAC
Organism: bacterium; assembly: GCA_027371855.1. GTDB lineage: Bacteria > Patescibacteriota > Dojkabacteria > JAKAPS01 > JAJZLI01 > JAJZKG01. The sequence goes on along the minus strand of DAHXLB010000007.1, from coordinate 5,386 downwards.
TCTATAGGCATCACATAAAATCTTTTTAAGTATTCATTTTTTAATATAGCTACACTAAATTCTCGACCTGGTAAATACTCTTCTACTAGTGAATCTGAATTTAATGTAGTAGCAATTGAGTGAACTTTCAAGTATAGATCTGTAACATTATAAACTACAGATTGACTATTAATACCCATACCAGCTCTACTATTTGTTGGTTTTACAAATAAAGGAAATTCAATAGATTTATCATATCTTTTTTGAGAATCATGTTTTCTTATAATATAAAATGGGGAAGTCTTAATACCTAAATTTAACATCTGTTGTTTTGCTAAATGCTTACTATATTCAAGTTTGTGTGCAAATTGATTAGAGCCTGTATATGTAATGTTATTATCATCTAAATATTTACTTATCCATAATTTTGAGGGTAATGGTAGGCCTAGATCTATATATATAAATTTCATACCTAGAAAGACTAAATCTGGCTTACTCCTAACTAATTCTTTAAGATCATCCAGATTATCTATATATGTAATTCCAACTTTAGAGTAATACTTCAATAAAACATTATATATTGAATGACAAGATTCTTTACTCATTGAACTAAGCTTTTTTGTACTGGAACGTACAATTTCAATATGTTTATCTATTCGTATCATATATTTCTAGGGATATTTAAAATAAGTTATAGGGAGATAAAGATTACTTGTCTTAGTACAGTATAGCATACATTATATAATTAACCCTCATAATAGGGATTGTTTTTAGTATTGGAATATAATATTATAAGACAATAATAAAATATATGATGGAAGCACCAGAAAAATATAATTTTGGTATAGAAGTACTTAAAAATCAAGTAAATACACTAAGGGAAGAAATAACTGATGGTCTTAAAAAACAGCCTAGATTTATGTTGGAGTATTATATAGAACTATGTGATTCTGGTCATTCTTCTACAGCTGTAAATAAAGCTCTCTCTGATCTATTATTTGATAGGACAATTATTCATGATTATCCAGAAGATGTTGTGAGCTTAAACCCAGATATTGTTAACTTTAATTATACAAATTAGATAATTATTAATACCTTAAAACATCTGTTGGATTCATTTTTGATGTTTTTAAAGAAGGATATAATCCTGATAAAACAGTTCTTGCAATTCCAAATAAGAATACAAATATATAGAAATATAAACTTATAAAACTAACTCCATTATTAAAGTTACATCATTCTTCAGTTTTTTTAGTATGTTACAAAAGCTTTTACTGCGTTATCCGAATTTGTAGATACTTGAGATACATAACTGCCTGTTAGTGTTGTACTAAATGTAGCAGTCGCACCAGGTTGCAGTGTAGAGCTACTTAGATTACTTGGATATAGAACTGTTACAAAATTCTCATTAGAATCAAAAAATGCTACAGAAACTAAAGGGTTATTAATAGTTGAAGAAGAATTATTTGTAACAATTCCAGATACAGTGATTGAGGTAGAATTGTTTGTTACTTGAATATTTCCTACGCTTAAAGGATTAGTATTGGTAGTTGACAAAGTCCCAGTAACAGTAAAAGTCAATGATGATGAATATACCCCTTGATATGAGAATATAAATGGAGATTTTTGATCAGGATTTAGAGTACTCAAAAAAGGAGTAAATGTTTTAGATCCAAAAGATCCTGTAGCTGTTATAGATATATTACTCATTGTAGAATTTGAATTATTCTGAATCATTCCTTCAATTATACCAGCATTTGTAGAACTGTTATAAGGAAGCTGTATATAGCTTTTTACTGTGAGTGAATTTTCAGCTACATCTCCTGCATCTGATCCATCAAATTCAGCATTTCCAAATGTATACACACCTCCATCTGCAGTTAGAGCGTAATAACCCTGACCATTTGGTGATATAGCTAAATCAGACACTACGCTATTTGGAGCTTTGGGTATGTTGTATATAGAACCATAAAATTGTGCATTACCAAAAGTGTATACACCACCATCCGTGGTTTCTATATAATAACCTTGTCCTGATGGAGTTAATTTTAAGCCCATTGCATTTTTATCAGGTGCTTGTGGAATATTATATACAGAACCCATAAATTTAGCATTACCAAATGTATATACACCACCATCTTCCGTTTGAATATAGTAACCTTGATTATTAGGTGTGATACTCAAAGATACTGGAACTTTATTTGGCGCTTGTGGTATGTTATACATTGATCCTTGAAATACGGCATCTCCAAAAGTATATACTGCACCATCTTCTGTTAATACATAATATCCTAATCCATCAGGAGTTAGTTTTAAAGAGACAGCATTTTTAATTGAAGCTTGGGATATATTAAATACAGAACCTTTAAATATTGCATTCCCAAAAGTATATACACCACCATCTTTAGTTAGAATATAGTAACCCAAATCATTTGTTGTTACTACCATATCTGCTACTTGATTGTTAGGAATATTTGGTATTTGAGATAAATCTCCATAAAATACAGCACTTCCATATGAGAAAACACTCCCAGTCTTAGTTATAATATAGTATCCACTGGAAGCTCCATTTGAAAGTTGATTTGGAAGTACTACTATTTTTGCATCTTTACTTACAGCATGAACTTGAGATGCATCAGGTGCATCAGCAAAAACTTTTCCTGTAGAGAACATGAAGACAAAAAATAAAGAAAGCAAAAACAAAACAAAATAAGTACTTTTTATTCTCATGTTTATAAATATATTAAGATAATACTAATATATTATACCTATTATAATTTTTGTAAATAGAATGCTTATTCAAGCTTAATAGCAATTTTATTATATAGTCATAAGTGCATATAACTTTATTAAGATCTTTATTTTACAAAACCTGGAGATTCCATTGGAGTTGCTAATGCCACACCAGAAGGGTCATTTAACATGTTAAAATCTATACCTGCAGTACCAGTAATTCCGTATTGCCAAACTATTTGTTGAGTTTTTGGGTTTAAAACAAAAACTCTATTGTTTCGATCATCAACTATAAGGTAATTACCATTAGGGAGTAATTGAGCAGAAGAAGGATGGTTTAGAGCATTTACATCCTGAGGTTGATATGTCCAGATAACCTTACCTTGTTTTGTAATTACTTGTATTTTACCAGGTGTAACCCAATCTGTAGATAATAGATTGCCTCCAGGAAGAGTAGTTACATCAGAAGGGTAAAATTCTGGAATATTTACTTTCCAATTAATAGCTTTATTATTAGGGTTAACATCTATGACTGTATGATTTGCAACATCTGTTATTAATATACTTTGACCAGGTATTGGCATAGCATCATCGGGCGCAGCTAAATATCCAGGATTTGTACTAACAACCCCTGTATGACCGTATTGCCAAACTATTTGACCAGTCTTATTTACTGCAATAGCTCTCATATTCCCAGCATCTGTAATTAGCACATTCCCATTAGGTAGCTTAAAAGAATCATCCAGATATCTTCCAAGGTATCCTGGTTGATAACCTGGAACACCAAGATGACCATAACTCCAAATTATTTGTTTTGTTTGAGTATTTATCTCAATAACTCTATTATAATTTTCCTGGTTAACTATCAATCTATTTTTCTTATATACTTGAACATCATCTGGATCCTGTATTCCTGTCATCTGCCATATTATCTGTTTTTGAGGATTAACTTCTATAATCCTATTATTTTTAGAATCACAGATATAAATATTAACACCAAGAGGATTTTGAGCTATTGCAACTTTAGTTTTTTTTACTTTTACCTTTTTTACAACCTTAGGAACATTGACTTTATTGTTAGTATTACTAAGGTTTAGACTTACGTATAATATTAACAGTACTACTAGAATAATAGGTATAATTAATTTTCTCTTTTTCATTCTGGTATAGACCCTCCCGAAGATAATATGGTATAAAGAATATGGTATGAAACATATTATTACATATATATAAATATAAAATCTAGTCTTAATTTATAATGAAAAACAAATTTGTACTAATTATAGGAATCCTTATTATTATAGCGGTATTTCTAAACCGTACTAAAATATTTCATTCTACCCCAGAAACAAAAAATAGTAATATAAATACCCATGTATCTAAAAAATCTCAACTTAACACTACTGCCTATTTTACAGGATTAAATTATCTATACTCTATTAACCTTAACAATAGTACAAAAAACACAGTGAGTGGATACTTAGGCCCAGGTAAAGCTGCTGATTCTGTACTTCTAATTAAAAACAATGAGTATGCAATTTCTAATGAGAGTAATAGCATCAATATTTGTACGCCTAAAAAATGTTCCCAAGGTAACTTTTTATCAACTATAAATGGATATACATCTGGGGGAAGTTTTATTAATTTTCAAGGAGTAGGTGATTTAGCATTTTATAATGGATATTTATATGCTACAGATGTAATAAATGGAGCTATAGTTCAAATAAACACTAATACTTTCACTGCTACAGCTGTAGTAATAGGATTAAATAACCCACATGGTATATATTTTTATAATAATTATTTATATATAAATCTACAAACCTACCCTTCAAAAGACAACGCTTGTACTCTTATTAAAGTAAGTACATCAAATTGGATTATATCATCCTGTGTTGCATCTTTAGGGGGTTATGCAGATGGAGTTGCAGGATATAAGCAAAATCTTTATCTAGTAAGAGATTACCTTCAATCTACAGGGTTATACAATGCCAGTGTTTATTTTATAAATTTAAACACCATGCAGTATAAGAATTTGATAACTGTTAACAAACAATATATAGATGGAATAGGCTATAATTCTAAAACTGTTCTTGCTGTCTTTAGGAGTGCAAATCCTGATATTCCTGGAGTAAAATATTATACCTATAAAGAAGGACTCTACAATATATCAACTGGAATACCTCAACTTATATCTTTTGGTATATATGATGGAGTATATTTCCCTTCAACACTTCCCTAAAAAGATATCAAAATAATTGTATAAAGGTAGGCATGTTAAATATTGATAGCAACTTATTACCAACTTATTACATTATAAATGAGAATGGGATATAGGGAAATTGAAAGATATTCCTACAATAATAAAATACTATAATTACAAATATTCTCTTGTATATACCATACCTATTGTATTAAGTTAAAATATATTGTAGAATCTTTTAGACTTATAAAATTATGCACAAATCAAAGTTTTTAAAATTCATTGTTACACTAGTAGTTTTACTAGTTCTTTTGTTCATAATTTATATCATTAATATTTCAAATAGTAGATATTATCCTTCTACCAACACTATAGTATCATTTAATAATTCTCTTACCCAACAAGGTATGAATAGTTCTAGAAACTATACATATGGAAATGGTGTTATAAATAAAAATTTTCAATTTGCTG
>DAHXLB010000041.1:0-5633 GCA_027371855.1 bacterium | reverse complement strand
GACCTCTTGCTCCCAAAGCAAGCGTTCTAGCCAACTGAACTACATTCCGTTATATGCTGAGAGAGGGACTCGGACCCTCATGGATTGCTCCAACGGATTTTAAGTCCGTCGCGTATGCCAGTTCCGCCACCCCAGCAATATCTTGAGATTATATATTAATTTCCGTATATTATCAAAAATATACACCAATATTAAGATATAGTCTAGATTAGTTATTATAGAAATTTTATAATATAATTAAAGTTAATGAAAAATAACAATTACGCATTTATTGATAGTCAAAATCTGAATTTAGCTGTGAGAGATCAGGGGTGGATATTGGATTTTGGAAAATTTAAGAAATATCTAGAGAATAAGTACTCAGCTACTAAATGTTTCCTATTTATAGGTTTTATTGATGAAAATCAATCAATGTATACCGCATTACAGAAAATGGGCTATATTATTATTTTTAAACCTACACTTACCAGAAACGGCACAGTTAAAGGAAACTGTGATGCTGAATTAGTATTGCAGACAATGATTGAAATTAAAAATTATGATCAGGCTATCATAGTAACAGGAGATGGTGACTTTTATTGTCTAGTGGATTATCTAGATACTCAATCTAAACTTAAAGTATTACTAATACCTAATAAAAATCTTTATAGCAGTCTTTTTAAAAAAGTCGCTAGTGGAAAAAAGTGGTTTGTGAATGATTTAAAATTGAAATTAGAATATAAGGGCTCCAGAGCCAAGAGATCTGAATCTGAAGGAGATAAATCTGGGGGGTCCTGATACAAAAAGAGGAAAGGTTCTGTTTAAGCATGGAGTCTTAAACCGCCCCTTTCCGTCTTGATTCTAAGATTATTATAGCAAACCAAGATACATTTGTATATATACAAATTTTCCTTTTTACAGATTTCAGATATAATGATATACATGGAATCTGAAGACCCTAAATTAAATCCACATAAGTTTAGACTCAAAGGAGCTAAATCCGAAGGATCCAATTTTGAAAGATCTAGATCCAAACATTTCTCTCTATCAAAGCTCCTAAAAGGATCTGAAAAAAACAATAGTAGGAAAATAATACATAAAGCGTTAGATAAAAAAAAGAAGAAAACTAATAAAACTCTAAGAATAACCTATATAATATTTACGGTTCTTATCACAGGATCAATTTCTCTTATAACATTAGTGGTTATATCTCTATCTATAGTTTCTAGTGTCTATTTAAAAGGATTACCTAAGGTTACAGTCCCTTTACTTCGTAATAATTCAGAGAACACCCTTATATACTCTAGGAATGGTACATTGATTGATACTATATATGGCAATCAAAATAGGGAGTATGTTAAGTATAATCAAATATCTCCTTATATGATTAAAGCTATGATCTCGGCTGAGGATGTTCATTTTTTTAGTGAAAATCTAGGTATAGATCCTGCTAGTATTTTGCGAGCTTTATATGATGACATTTTTCATTCTAGTGTGGGGATACAAGGAGGGAGTACCATTACTCAGCAATTAGTTAAACTAACAGCCCTATCAGATACACAGTCATTAAAAAGAAAAATAAAAGGCTTATTTTTAACATTAGAAGTTTCTTCGAAATATTCAAAAAAACAAATATTACAAGCATATCTAAATGATATTTCTTTTGGTGGGGATGTATATGGTATACAGATGGCTGCTAAAACATATTTCGGTATACCAGCAAAAGACCTTAATGTTGCCCAATCATCACTTCTTGCAGGTATAGTGCAGGCCCCAGGAGTATATTCTCCTTTATATGGCACCCATCCTGAATTAGCATTTCAAAGACAAAGTTATGTGTTAAACCAAATGCTAATACATAAGAATATTATTCAAATACCTGTACCTAAAATAAAGACTGCAGAAAGTACAAAATTAACATTTAATACTAACTTAAATACTCTTGTTGCTCCTTGGTTTATATATTATACAAGAGCATATCTTGATCAGATGTATGGAACAGCGAAAGTTGATGCTGGAGGTTTTAAAGTGTATACAACTTTGAGTTTGAAACTACAGAGTATTGCACAAAATGTTATTACAAATGGTGTGAACACACTAGTTAACCAAGGATATAACACACACAACTCTTCATTGGTAGCGTTAGATCCTCAAAATGGACATGTTCTAGCTATGGTGGGGTCTGTAAATTACAATGCAAACACTACTTATGTAAAAGGTGCTGTTAATTCGACCTTATCTCTTGTATCCCCAGGATCTTCTTTAAAGCCGTTTGTATATATAACAGCATTTGAAAAAAAATTATTAACCCCAAATTCTATAGTTTATGACACACCACTTGATATTGGAGGATGGCAACCTACCGATTGGAATGGTACATATATGGGTGCAATAAGTGTAGCGACAGCTTTATTACAGTCAAGAAATATACCCGCAATAAGAACAGCGGAGCTAACAAGTTTAGCCAGCGTATTCCAAACTTTTAGGAATGTAGGATTAATTGAATTTACAAACAAAAGTATTAATCAATGTGGTTATACTGCAGTCATTGGGGGGTGTGATATAACAACACTTGAGGAGGCTCAAGCTTATGATACGTTAGCTAACTATGGAACTTTTTATAAGGCATCTCCAATAGATAAAATATATAACAAGTACAATCAATTAATATATAACAATACTAATCCAAAAGGTACTAGAGTATTTAGTAAACTTTATGTAGAAATGGTTATAAGTATAATTAAACACTATTACACTATGGCTCCTGTTATAGATCAAGGATATCAGGTTGCAGGTAAAACTGGTACATCTAATAATCATATAGATAATATTTTTGCAGGATTCTCTCCAAATCTAACTGCAGTTGTATGGTCTGGGAATGATAACTATTCCTTTACATCCAATAACACATGGGGAGAGACAACTGCAGCACCTATATGGAATAATTTTATGCTCAAAGCCTTAAAATATTATAAAAAGACCAATTTCAATTTGAGCTTATGGAATTATAATTACTATTCTGGTACTTTTTTGTGATGTTAATTGAATAATGTTAATATTTGTTATATCATATGAAAGTATCTAGATCTAACGGACCTGGGTTCGGTGTGTAATTCCTTAAATTTAATATGATACATTATGAAGAATAAAGACCCTAAGTCTTTTGTTAACAACCTGTTAAAGTTTTTTTTAGTAGATTTTTTAGAAACTGTAGTTATTACTCTTGCTATAGCTATAGTAATATATATATTTATAGCATCTCCCCATGTAGTGGTAGGAGAATCTATGATGCCTAATTTTCTAAATCATGAATATCTACTTACAAATAAACTTATTTATACATATTCCGAGCCTCAACGTGGGCAAGTTATTATTTTTAATTATTCACCAACAGAAGAATATATAAAAAGGATAGTTGGTCTTCCTGGAGATACTATAGAAGTTAGAAATGGATCTGTTTATGTAAACGGAGATTTACTTCATGAAGGAGCATACATAAAAAATTCTGTAAAAACTTTTGGTATGGCATTCTTACCTAATAATGTAACAATTACTGTACCAAAGGGTGAATATTTTGTTATGGGAGATAATAGAGAGAATAGTTCAGATTCAAGAGAATGGGGATTTGTAAAAAGATCAGCAATAAAAGGAGAAGCTTGGTTTGTGTACTGGCCATTAAATAGATTTGGATTTGTTCCTACTGTACATTACTATATCAAGAATAATCAAATTTATTCTAAACTTAACTAATGATAATAACTATTGCAAATCAAAAGGGTGGAGTGGGGAAAACCACCTCAGCGCTTAATATAGGTGCATACCTTGCAGAATCAGGGAAGAAAGTTCTTCTTGTTGATTTTGATCCTCAGAGTAACTTAACCTCAGGACTTGGTTTATTAAATGCTGAAACTGAAGGTGTTAGAGCTCCTTCTGTGTATGATATGATCATAAATGGAAAGAAAGCTGAAGAAGTTTTTGTAGCATCTAGTATTGAGAACCTTTATGTAATACCTTCAAGTATATCTTTAGCTGGAGCAGAAATTGAGCTTGTAGGACAGATTTCAAGAGAGAGTAAATTAAAATCTACTCTAAGTACTTTTGCAACGCAATATGACTATGTAATTATTGATTCACCCCCATCTCTAGGTATGCTTACTATTAATGCTTTCGTTGCCTCAGATCATATTATTGTTCCTGTACAGTGTGAATATTTTGCTTTGGAAGGTATATCTCAACTTTTAAATACTGTTTCAATGATAAAGGATTCTCTAAATCCTAAACTGGAAATATCTGGGGTTATCCTAACTATGTATGATACAAGAACTAAGATATCTGAATCTGTAGCCTCAGAAATAAGGAGCTTTTTTAAAGGACAAACTTTTGATACTATAATTCCTAGGAATGTTAAACTTGCTGAGGCTCCTTCTTTTGGACAGACTATAAACCAATATGATTCAGCATCATCAGGAGCTTCAAGTTATAGAAAACTTGCGGATGAAATTTTATTAAGATTTAAATAGTAATATGGATAATCAGAAAGATAATTCACAAAATCAGACATTGGGGAGAGGTCTTTCAGCTCTGATTCAAAATTCATCTGTGGATGGATATAAGGAAGTATCTCTAACACTTATTGTACCAAATCCTTATCAACCACGTAGAGAACCATCAAAAGAATTAGAAGAACTGATGGCTTCAATTAAAGAGAACGGAATACTTTCACCATTACTAGTTACAAAGGCCAAAGAAGGAAAATATCAGCTTATAGCAGGAGAAAGAAGATTAAATGCTGCAAAAAATCTTGGTCTTTTGAAAGTTCCTATTATAATAAAAGAGGCTCTCAATGAAGAATTATTGGCTTTTGCAATAATTGAGAATTTTCAAAGGAAGGATCTAAATGTGATGGAACAAGCAGTAGCTATATCTAACCTTAAAGACCAATTTGATATGGATATTATTGATATTGCGAAAAAAATAGGTATATCTAAATCTACAGCTGAAAGCTATTTAAAATTGCTATCTCTTCCTCAGTTTATTAAGGAAGCTATATACAATAATAAGATTGTTTTATCACAAGCAGAAGAATTATTGAGACTTACAGGTTTAAAATTACAAAAAAGCCTTCTAGATAAGATGATAAAAGATGGTCTTTCTGGAAGTAAAGCACACGAACTTATAGATAAGCTTCTTGCAATGAATCCAAAGCTAGGTGTGAAAAAAGCTAATGTTCTCGATCAAAGGGCGCTTGTTATAGAGAACCACCTTAAATCATACTTTGGTAGGGTTCAAATAAAAAGAAATTCTTATGGAAAAGGAAGTATAAATATTGCTTTTGAATCTGATAAGGAGCTTGATGAAATTTATAAGAAATTAAATATAAATTCATCTGTTGCAGGGGTAAATTGAATATTTCTGATATTTTGTGTTATTATCATTACAAATTTGGGGGTATAGCTCAACGGTAGAGCATCAGCCTTTTAAGCTGTTTGTTCCGGGTTCGAATCCCGGTGCCCTCAGTAAGTGCGATAACCCCATCTGAAACGTCAAAAATGTACTTATACACTGGGATATGTGTGCGGTTCGAAATGCCTGAATATTTTTTATTTAAGTTTTAAAAATTCTTTTTCCGTTGATTCTGCCTGTTTTATGATTCC
>DAHXLB010000032.1:0-76129 GCA_027371855.1 bacterium | reverse complement strand
CCAGAATCAAACAACGTTGTTGTAGAACCATTGTTTACCTGAAAGTATACATTCTCTCCACCGCTACTTGTTCCCCTATATACCCTGTATGATGTAGCTCCACTGACACTGCCCCATACAATCGTATTCTCATTAGTATTTGTATATGCAGTATTTATAGTTGGAACAGAACTTGGAGGATTTGAGTCTACCGCTACAGTAGGCTCAGGATAGGAATATTGTCTTGTGATAATATTATCAATATAACTAATGTTTGTCGATCCAGCACCATCTCCCACAAAACCTATATATCCTCCATCGTTAGTTATGGTATATGTTCCAACTAGCGTACCATTAATTAAAGGAGAATCTCCGGTGGTTGATTTGTAATACAATGATGCTGAATTTGATGATGTAATTACTAATTGGAATTTGTACCATGTATTTGCACTAATAGGACTAGTACCTGATGGTGCACTCCATGCAGTCCAAGATGATGTTATTGCAAAACCAAACCAGCCAGAGTGTATTCCAAATCTATACATCTGGCCTGTACCCGTGCTATTTGTGAGGAAAAAGAAATCTCCAAGTGCAGATGTATTTCCATTAAATGTAATAACTTCCCCAGGAGTTAAACTGGCATTCTGATACATATAATCCCCACTAGAGGAATTTGCATAATATGAAGGTGCAGGATTCCCCGTAGTTGTATTTTGACCAGCAGACCCTGCTATAGTCCAATTAGATAAAGAGTTTCCTTGGTCAAAATAGTTAAATGTCGTACTCCCATCACTTAAAGATGTAGCGGTAGGATCATCATAATAAAAAAATATCGTAGTATCAGTAGAACCAGCAATTGAAGGTACATTTATCCAAATTTGTGTTGTGGTCGTATTACACCCACTTTCAATCCAGTATGAAAGTAATGTTCCTGATGAACCTATAAATCGTATATCAGCACATGTTGATTGCATCTCACCTGTAGATATTAAAGTTGACGTATTAATTGTTAGCTCAACTTGATAATTCACAAGTGTATTCGTATTTCCAGTATTATTTATTGTGTATGCTTGCTCTTTTAGAAATCCGCTTGGAGGAGGAGGTGTAACAGACTGCCAATTTAGAGTATTCGTGTCTTTCACAGATGTATTTATTGTATTATAGTATTGAGACACTGTAGATGAGCCAATCCCTCTATAAAGGTTATATGAAGTAGCACCTACTACAGGGTTCCATGAAATTTTATTACTTGTTAAAGAAGCACTAACTGAAACTGACACCTCAGATGATGGGGTTGTTTGCCCTTGAGCGGTTAGTGCAGATACTTCATAATAATAAGTCCCGGTATTAAGCCCAACCTCGGTTTTTTGTTGAGTAAGCGTTGTTGGAGAATTTGGTGCTAAATCCTGCAATGCAACAGTAGGTTCAGGATTAGAGTACTGTCTTGTAATAATATTATCTATGTATGTTGTGTATGATGATCCTAAAGCATCTCCTATAAGACCTATATATCCTCCATTATCTGTTATGGTATACGTTCCAACTAATGTTCCATTCACACTAGGAGAGTCTCCTATAGTTTGTTTATAGTACAGTGATGCAGAAGTTGACGATGTCACTACTATCTGAAACTTATACCAGGTATTGTTAACTGAATTAAACCCACTTCCTGGCCCACTCCAAGCTGTCCAAGAACTGGTTGCCGCAAAACCACTCCAATAACCCGCACCCCTGGTATCAGATCTATACATCTGTCCAGCACCAGCTGAATTTGTAAGAAAAAATAAATCCCCTAACCCAGATGAATTTATATTAAATGTCAGTACTTCTCCAGGAGTTAACCCAACATTGTTATACATATAATCACCATTCGAGGAATTTGCATAATATGATGGAGCAGGGTTCCCTGTAGTTGTATTTTGTCCAGCTGATCCTACAGTAGTCCAATTAGATAAAGAATTTCCTTGATCAAAATAGTTAAATGTCGTACTACCATCACTTGCAGCTATGGCAGTAGAATTGTCATACCACATATCAAAATTCAAAGAGGAAGATGCAGGAATAGATGGAATCAGTACCCATATTTGAGTTGTGGTAGTATTACATCCTCCTTCTGTCCAATATGACATATTAGTACCAGATGTAGTAGTAAACAGTATATCTTGACATCCTGATTGCATCTGGCCAGCCGATATTAGAACTTGTGTATTCACGATTACCTCTACCTGATAATTAGTAAGTGTATTTGTATTTCCGGAATTGTTTATTGTATATACTAGATCCTTTAAAAAACCACTTGGGCCAGATGCAAATATATGTTTACCATTATTTATAAAAACAAAGATAGCTATTGATATTATAGCTATCAATATTAAAACAAAGTACTTTGCATATTTTTCTACTAATGATTTTTTCTTTTTACTTGATGTTTTGCAGGCAGCACTCATAAATATAAGTATACTATACCAACAAGATGATTTGAACAATAAAAAATTAATACTCTAAAGTTTTTAAGGTTTCAAATAGTTTTTTCTCATTCCCTGAAAGTCTTTTAGGAATGTTTACTTTAACTGTAACATATAAATCTCCAATTCCTCTTCCATGAAGATATGGAATACCCTTTTGTTTAATTCTAAAAACTTCCCCACTTTGTGTCCCTTGTGGAATTTTCAAATTTATTGCTCCATATAGAGTATCAATATTTAATACACCCCCAAGTACTGCAGTTGAAATACTAATATGAGATTCCACTTTTAAATCATTACCATCCCTCCTGAATCTAGAGTCTTGGTTAACCTTAATATGAATATATAAGTCTCCACTTTCTCCTCCATTCAATCCTGCTCCTCCATCCTTTTGAAATTTTAAAATGCTTTCATCATTTGCGCCTTTTGGAATTTTAACAACCATTTTTTTTAATTGTTTAACTCTTCCAGAACCTCCACATATTCTACACTTATCTCTTATTATCTTTCCTGTACCCTTACATGTGGAACATGCCTCTTCAACTGCAACATTTCCAAAGAAGCTTTGTGACACCTTCCTTATGCGCCCACTTCCCTTACAAGTAGAGCATGTTTCAGTTTTAAATGTTGAAGATCCAATTCCTCTACATGTTGCACATTTTACCATAGCATAGAAAGAAAGCTGTTTTTCTGCGCCAAAAACTATATCTTTTAGGTCAACATTGATATATATTTCCATATCATCTCCAGATAAATCTGGAGTCCCAGACCTAGATCTAGATTGTGATCCTGACCCAGTACCAGTTTGTGAGAATCCTCCACCAAAAAGATCAGAAAATATATCTTCAAATCCTCCAAAATTAGCACTAGAAGTTTCATACCTAAAGCCACCAGTGGCACCACCAGCCTGCCTTCCAGAAGTATACCCACCACTAGGACCTCCTTGTTGATTTGCAAAGTCAGCATTCCCGAATCTATCATAACTAGCTCTTTTTTGTGGATCAGACAAAACTGAATATGCTTCATTAATCTCTTTAAATTTTTTATCATCTGAAGATTTATTCTTATCAGGATGGTGTTCTCCTGCAAGCTTCCTATATGCTCTTTTGATTTCTTTTATATCGGAATCCTTTGATACACCTAAAATTTTATAATAATCATCCATGGCGAAAATATTTTAGCATATAAGTTAATAATCTGATAGTCTGCATACACCCGAAGCCCTTTACCTCTTGTTTTATAAGGCATATCATATATTCATGATATAATAACACCTATGGCAAAGTACATGTACGTAAAAGAAATCCACTCCAGAAAAAATTTAATTTTTAGGGTTAAAATGCCTTTTGGCCAAACGAATCTTGTATCTAGATACTTCAGAATGCCAAAGATAGGATTTAAAAAGAAAAGGCTCTTCCAGAAGAGAAAATTGCGATTTAATTATGGATCTATATTTTTAATAGTTATAGGAGGATTTTTTGTGTTTATAGCTGCATCTCCACTTATTAAATATTATATAGACACAAACCTTCTTCATAAATATCAGAGTGCTATAGTAAACGCAGACCCATCATCCTCATATTTTACAAAAATAATCAATAGTCAAACTCTAAAGAATGATTCAAGCTATAAAGGATATTTTTACCTTTCCATTCCTACTATAAACCTTAATAATGTCCCAGTAAAAACAAATGTTGACGGGTTTAATACACAAGCCTATGAGCATGTTCTTGTAAATTCACTTGCGCAAATGCAAGGGACTGCTCTTCCTGGAGAAACTGGAAATGTTTATGTCTATGGTCACTCTGCTCCCCAATGGTTTGCCGACTTATATCCCAGCTCTTTCCTTGGCATTTTCACAAACATATTAAAATTAAGTAATGGAAATTTAATTTATCTAAAATTTAAAGGAATAACATATACGTATAAGGTCTTTACAGCAAGAGTAGTTCAACCTACTGATTTTTCTGTACTAGCAGCATCAAAGAATAAAAAGTACCTTACTCTTATGACGTGTATACCTCCAGGTATTGGAACTCAAAGATACATAGTTAAGGCTGTGCTTGTAAAATAACTCTATGCGAAAAAATCTTTTTCAAAATCAAATGCAAATATTTTACTGTTTATATGAATATCTTTAGCTATAATCAAAGCTTCCCCTATATCAAATTTCAATAAAGAATTTTTTTCATCACCAGAGAGAGAGAAGGAGCGTGACAATCCAGGTATGTTTATTTTTTCCTGTTTTAACAATACCTTAAGTGATGTATTCGCAATAATTGACCTTCCTTGTTCTGTTACAATAAAATCCTCCACATCTTGAGTTATATAGAAAATTCCAAAATTATATTTCCTTGCTCTTTTTGAAATTGTTTTTAAATAATTAACCAGATCCATATTTTCAAATAACCTGTGTGCCTCATCAATAAAAATCTCTCTTTGAGTTTTTCCATCTTGCATATTCCATATAAAATTTAAAACAAGGTACATCATCAATGATATGTTTTCATTATCTAAATTTGAAATATCAAAAACAATTAAATCGTCATTGGAAGATATATTTATATTTGTCTTTTGAGCATACAAGGAAGCATTGGTACCCAAGGCTATATTGTATATCTCATCTGCCACTCGGGCCTTTGATTTTAAAAGGATATTATATAAATCAACAAATGTAGGAGTTTTATATTCCTTATATACTTTAATTAGGGCTCTGTCTATTTCGTTTTTATCATAATAACTACAGGCACGTTTTAAAAAACCTTTTAAAAATTGTATCTTCTCTTCAACATTCTCATTCTTAGTTAAATCAAATGGATTTATATGAAACATTGAATCATGACTCAGTTTAAGTATCTTTCCATTCAGGTTTTTTGCAAGATTCAAATATTCACCTTCTGGATCTATAACAATAGTTTTTATACCTTTTGATACCATCCTCAGAATAACAGTTTTTGCAAAAAAACTTTTTCCAGCTCCAGACTTTGCAAATACAACTGCGTTATAGTTCTCAAATTTAAATATATCAAAAGCTATAATAGATTTAGTATTAACATTTATTCCATATATTATTCCTGTAAAATCAATAAGGTTATTAGATGTAAACAGAGTAGATGCTGCTACTGTATTAAGATTAATAATTGTTGGCAAAGATATATCGGAATAAGATGAATGTAGTAGTGATTTATAACCTTCTGCTTGCCTTAAATCTAATGGGTAAAATTTGAAACTACGTGATCCAGCAAAAAGTTCAAAATTTTTACAAGAAATATCTAATTTTGATTGTGAATTTTCAGATATAGCAATAACTATACCAAACAATACTCCCTCTTCTTCTTGATTTACAATAGATAAATTAAAATCTTCTAGATTTGAAATCTCAACATCCAGTGACATATCCCTAATTTTACCTGAAGAAATCCTTTTATGCCTTTTTGTGGATAGTGCAGCAATCCTCATCTTTATACCTTGAAGTAAGGCTTTTTTATCAATGGGCTGTAAAAATTGTCTTATTGTTATATTTGAATTCAAATTGAGAAAATCAGAAAAATAAAATTGTGTAACATCTTGAGGAAAGTCATGCAGATAATACATTTTATAAAACCTACTATCTATTTTTATATATTTTTGCTTTTCAGTTATTAACCTTGGAAATAAAACATCCTCTGAACCTTTAAAGTTTACCCTTATCTTTTTAATCATAATTTATATAAAACTTAAAATATTAATAATTTCTCCTCTTGTATTTATAATTTTTGTACGTAGTGGAGTTTTAGAAAGTAAGAATAAAATTTGTTTATCATGTATTTTCAAAGAATTGTCTATATTGTCTAATTCCTTTTTAAAAAATAAATGTTTCCTGGGATATTTTATTTTATACGTTATAAAAAATCTTTGAGAATAAATTTTATTTTGCTTATAAAATATTTTAAAACTGTCTTTATATAATTTTTGTAAATTTATCTCTCCAGATTTAGATCTAGATCCTTTGGACCCAGGTCCTGTGGCCCTAGGTCCTTTAATATTTTTTATATATTTCAAAACTTCACTTTCTTCTATTTCCCTAGATACTACTGTTATATCTATTGGTATATGTATCCCTTTTAAAAATTCTTTGTACTTTTTTATGAAATCATTCTTTACATCTTCCTCTGATAATACAAAATGTAAAGGGAAAATTTCTATTATCCTCATATAAAAATGATCTTTTAGAATTATTGTTCCTCCAACAACATCAATTATTGGGTAAAATTCATTAATTCTCTTCATATTATTATGACTCTTTGGGACCAGCCCCTTTAAAACTAATTTTATTATTTAAAAATTTTAAGTATTGAACTTTGATTTTGGGAATCATTGATTCTGGAATCAGTGATTCTTGTAAATCTACTTCAAAAATATTGTATAAGAAAATATATTTTTTATTTTTAAATAAATATTTAAGTAGATCCAGTATATATAAATATGTAGGCCTACCTCTAAAATTTTGTTTTATTAGAAAATAAAAAAGGGCTACAATAGAAGAACCTAAGAATATTTTTATATGTATATCAAGAGAAGATATTATCAAAACAAATAGTGGAGGTGTTGAAAATAGCACAACAAAAATATCAGATGTTATATAGAAATAATTATTTCTTAAGCTTTTTATTTTATAAAC
Organism: bacterium; assembly: GCA_027371855.1. Taxonomy (GTDB): domain Bacteria; phylum Patescibacteriota; class Dojkabacteria; order JAKAPS01; family JAJZLI01; genus JAJZKG01. The sequence goes on along the minus strand of DAHXLB010000032.1, from coordinate 69,025 downwards.
TTTTACCTTATCCATTATATTATAGATTTCATTTTAGATGACAGAGAAAATATCCTTTCGTTAATAACACCTCCAAGTAATTGAGGAACCAATGAAAGAGAAAATAGTACTATAATTCCAAGTATTAATCTTTCTAAATTCCCTATGGAATAATTATTCACTATTACTACAAAAACAGAAATTCCAATAAGAAATGCTGGTTGAATAAATAAAAGCTGTACTATTTTAGAAAAAGCATTGGGTAATAAATCCCTCATGGGTGGATATATAGATATAACAACAAAAATAGGGAATAAAAGGATTAAAATCCATAACATAATGAATCTTATAATAAACTGCAGGGAAAATATGAATAAGGCTATAATAAGCAGTATATACAGTATTATTGATACAATTCCTGAAAATATCCCTATTTGCAGAGACTGAGCCCCCATGGTATTTATAATAGTAGAGAATAAACTTGAGCTCCCTCCTATCATATGAACAACTATGAATTGGTCTATAACATTTATAAAAGTTATGAAGAAAGATAAAAAGTATATCGATGTAAACAGGAATATAACAGAAATAAAAAGACTCCCCAATAAATCAGAGGGAGATAAATTGGTCTTCCCCACAGTTGCTTCTCCAATTAAATGTATAACATAAACAAGGATTATTACAGGCAGAATTGAAATTGCAAGATACTGAGTCCCGTTTCTATAGTTAGAAATAGCAGCGCCTTCAAAAGCACCTCCCCCTGGTTTTAAAATATTAGGAGTATATTCTGTAAATTGATCTATTATATAGCCTAAGGAACAAACTACTCCTTCAAAAGAATATGATGTCTCTCCAGAGCACCCTCCTCCAATATTTTGACCTTGAGCAAATATAGGAGATGCTAGTAGAAAAAGAAATAATAAATTAATAGACAGTCCCCGAATTAACAATCCCATTTATAAACGTCGTTAAACTAGTAGCACTAAGAACAATAAAAAGACCTATCATTATCCAGATTATTCTCCTTAAAAGTTTAGACCTCTCTTGAGGGTTATCTGCATTTAAAATAAATTGAATCCCAAGTATTATTACTATAACTAACAACACTGTCTCTACAGTAGTTACTAGTAAAGAAGCTATATTTGAAACAAATTGTGAAAGCCCAGGTATTTGCATAATGTTTTATAGATGAGTTAAATATGTCTATTATAGATGAGTTATAAAAAATGTCAAATATTTAAATAAAAGACACTTATAAAAGGAAAATTTGCAATCTTTTCAAAATTAGAGTAGAATTTTTTCTAAATATATGAAAAATAAAGTAGCAACATTTTCTGTATTATTAGCATTGGTATTTGTAACAGCAGGTATTTTTTCGGCATCTTTTCTATTTTCTAAAAAATCTCATGCCTCAAGTCTTCAATATAACCAAAATGTAAATGTATATAAAAAATCGTCTGGTAATTTATATGTTGCTGGGAACTCACTTTCTGTTAACAATAAAGTTTTAGGTGATACAGTATTTTTTGGAAGTAATTCTATAATAAATAGTACTATACTTCAGGATTTTATTGATTTTTCAGGAACTACAGTAATAAATGGAACTGTTTTAAATAATGCTTATATTGTCTCTGGAAATATTACTATAAACGGCATTATTAAAGAAGACCTGATTTCCTTAGGAGGCAATATAGATATATCAAAAAATGCTACTGTGTATGGCAACCTCTATGCATTAGGAGGAGAAGTCTCCATTGGTGGGAAAGTAATGCATAATGCATACGTTAATACTGGGCATTTTATCTTAGATGGGATTATTGGTGGGAATCTAAAGTTATCATCCAATAATGTTGAAATAAACAAAGGATCGTCTGTAAAAGGATATTTTTCATATACAGGATCAGATAATAAAAACTCCCATGTCAATAAAAGTAGTATCAAAGGTCATATATATAGATATTATACAAACCAAGACCAAAGAGAAATTACCTTTACCATAGCAAGGACAGTACTTATGTTCCTTGCTATGATAATATTTGTATTATTATTTATAAGGATATTTCCAAAACTATCTTTATCTGTAGTAAAAAATACTACTGAAAAAACATGGAAAAGTTTTGGGTATGGGTTTATAGAGATAATAGTAACGCCTGTGGTTGTAGTAATATTATTACTAACAATAATAGGAATCCCTATCTCTATATTCCTGATGGGAATTTATATGCTACTATTGTTCTTATCATATATGTTAAATGGATTAATATTAGGGGCATTCATTACAAAATATTTATATAGAATGGATGCAGGTATAAGATTCAGATCAGCATTCGCAGGAATATTTATATCATCCTTAATAAGTATTATCCCAGTAATAGGCGGGTTGTACAATATATTCGTAGGAATTATTATATTTGGAGCATTTAGCTTAATAATTAAAAATTATATAGCAAGGACAATCTAACTAACAATGCTGTTATATTGTACCTGTGTATTTTCTCCATCACTATCTGGAGCTAATGTTTCCTTACCTATATCCTCATCAGATACCTCTTTAGTTTCAACATCCTTGGGAGGCTCTGACACTTTACTTTGAGATATTTCTGATTGCTCTTGAGGTTGAGGTTTAACATCTTCATCATCGTCTAATACAGTTTTACTATCTTCTTCTGCTATTGTGTTTGGAACTATCCTATCCAATGATGCCCCTTCTGCTCTCATCTTTAATATTTCTTCTGGATTTGTAGTTATTAATGTATATTCATACTCTGAAGAATATATTTGTATTGCTACATGGTTTGCTCCAACAAAAAATATACCTTCTCCAATTTCTGCAGACAACAATAAATTCTTCTCCCCTGCAGATAAATAAAACACATCAGAAAGGTGGTCTATAGCAGTAGGAGATTGTCTTAATAAAATCTGTATCGATGAATTTGTAACAACAGCCTTTCCATAATCATTAGATAAAAAGTCATCCACATCTTGGGATACAGTAGTAAGACCAAGATAATACTTCCTTGCTCTTTTTGATACTGCATAAACAAATTGTGCTGAATCTGGGTATTGCATTAATATCCAAGCCTCATCTATTATGAATAATCTTCTCTTTAGTTCTTTTTTAACTCTTGTCCATATGAAGTCCAACATTAAAAACATGGCTATTGGTCTTAATTCATCTGATAAATCTCTTATTGAAAACACCATAAATTGATTATTTATATCTACATTTGTATGTTGATCAAAGATTCCAGAAGCAGAACCTTTGACAAATTTCTCTAATCTTTGTGCTAAAGAATGAGCCTCTTCCTCTTCCATTGAAAGAAGGATTTTGTACAAATCTTCCATCAATGGAGGATCCTTTACCTGCGTTGAAGGATCAAAAGTTATCCCCTTATCTCTATATGTTAAAATTAATGCTTTATCTAAAATAGCATTTTCCATATTAGTCAACCCACCCTCTTCTCCTCCAAGCATAACCTTAAAAAGTCCATGTAAGGAAAGAATTTTGAACCTTAATTCATCTTCTCCTTCTTCATAAACCCCAGACAAATCAAATGGATTGATTTTTGAATCTCCATCTTGTGAAAAAGAAATATATGATCCATTCATTGCCTTACATAAAGTCTCATATTCCCTTTCTGGGTCTATTATTATAATCTGGGTTCCTAACATAAGAGATCTTAAAGCTTCAAGTTTTACAAGAAAACTTTTACCTGCTCCAGACTTTGCAAAAATTACAGAATTTGCATTTTCAAGATCAAATCTATCAAAAACCACAAGACTCTTATTAGCCTTATTAATACCATATAAAACACCCCTGTCTGATGTTAGCTCTGAAGATACAAAAGGAAAGGTTGTAGCTATAGATGTAGTATCCATATTATGCGTATAGTACATTTTGTCGCTACCCTCAGGCAGAGTAGATTTGAAACCTTCTTCCATTTGCAGAGTTGCTGGCTTAATAATAAGAGACATCGCTCCTAAGGTAGCCTCAAGATTTTTAGATATATCATTAAGCTCCTCTAAGGTGTCTGCTCTTATTGATACATACAAAGCAAAATGGAAATACCTTTCAGACCCTTTTGCAAGATCATCCTGCAATTGCTTTGCATCTTCTAGAGCAACTTTTAAATTAGGGTCTAAAACTTTACCTGAATCTATCATAGTATTTGTAGTAGCCTCCATTTCAGCAATTTTCCTCCTTAGTTGTATAAGAACGGTATTGGAACTTATAGGATAGTAGAACATACTTATATCAATAGAGTGTTCAAATGTTATTAATGGCGATAACCAGTTAGGAACAACATATCTTGGATATGCGATTGCAAAATACGTTTTATAGTATTTCTCACCTATTTTAATATGAGAAAAATCTACTTCAATTGATGCTGGAGCTATAATATCTTTAATTGAATTGATTCCATTCCCAAATTCTATCAACGGATCTTTCGCTGTTTGATCATCAAGACTTCCCATCCCTTGAGGTAAGCCTCCTTGAGGCAAACCCCCTTGAGGCAAATCCCCTTGAGACCAGCTTCCCTGTGTGTATGGAGTCTGAGTATCACTAGGCTGTGTAGTGACCTCTTGGTTAGCTACCCCTGCTTGATTATTTTTGTTTCCTTGTTGTTTCTTAAATGGTAGATTCATATATTCATCTATAATAATTATTTTGATCCAGAAACTATTGGACCTGTATATTCATCAAAATCTCCTCTAATTTTAGCATTCATAGGATTATATATACTATAAAAAAGTTTTATCAAATCTGCACTTTCTAACTGTCTAGATCTAAGGCCCATTCTAGAAAGTTGTTTTATTATATGATCTCTTCTTGGATAAAGTCTAATTTTTGCAGCTTCAACCAATTTAGTAGTATCTCCTAATTTAGCCTGTTTACCAAAAAATTGTTTTATGAAAGAAGGTTTCTTAGGCATAGATGCAAGGTACGGTATCACTATATAAAAATGTTTATCCAAAACATTATTTTTCACAATCAGATCCTTAATATTTTTTCTATAAATATCTATCTGGTATTTAATTTTAGGGTCCTTCTGTTTTAACTTATATTCATCAAGGTGTTTTAAATACCTAGATATATCAATATTCTCAGTGTGTATCATAACTTGAATATAAAAGCCTAGAGAGTTTAGTAACCCTGCAAATGCATATATCTTACTCTCTTGTTCAATCTCAGATAAAAGATAAAAATTTACAGCAGAAGTCTCAATAACGATACATACATTCCCATTCTTTAAAATAAGAAGATTATCTTTTATATCCTCTATATCAAGATGGTCTTGAGTTGTTGCTACTATTGGTATCCTTTTAGGATCTGATAATATTGACATAATTTACATTCCGCTAATATTTTTTTGCTCCCCCTCAGATGTAGGTATAAACATAAAAGGAGGTATTACTTGATTATTAAGTTCTATTGTTGCAGTATTAAATTTATACCCTGCTGCATCAACTTCGATATCATATCTTCCAGATGGTAAGGGAGTTCTTGTAAAAAATTGTCCTAGTTGATTTGTTTTTACGGCCCTAACTGGTTTTTGATTTGTATCTTTGATTATAACAATAGCATTATTTAATATCTTCCCATCACCAGTAATAACTACCCCTGCTACAACATTAGGGACTTTTGTAAATTCTGGAAGGTGATCAATTAACTGCTGCCTAGTAAGACTAATGGATTGGTCTTGGCTAGCTTGATTGGGATTTTCTTGAGCAGGATTATTATCTCCTTTTTGTATTACAGTTTGGGTTTGTGTTGACTCAGCAATTTGTTCTTGAACTGGTTCTTGAACTGGTTCTTGAGTTTGTACAGGAGTTTCTTTTGGAGACAAATTTGAAACTTTTGATTCAGCTTGTTCTGTTGAGACAGATTGCCCTGCAAGTTCAGATTTAAGCTTTTGGTTTTCTTCTTCTAATGATTGTATCCTTGTTAATATTTTATTAAGCTCTTCTTCTCTAGAATTATTCTCAGAGTTAGCAGTTGTACCTGTTTGGAATTCGGGAGGTGGCTCAACTTGAGTGTTACTTGATGTATTTTGAGATAAATCAGGACTTTGAGAATCATTGTCATCCTTAGTCCCACCATTCAAGACTACGCTTGGTGCTTTTATTTCCGGAGTATCCCCTGATGGCATAGTCTCAGACTCTGTAGTTTGTTCTTGTGATATTACCTTGGAAGATGATGTATTTTGAGGATTAATTTGATTAATAATATCTTGAAAAGGATTCTCCATCTGACCGGGGACAGATGCTTCTTGTTGAATCCCTGTATTTAGAAAATCTTCTCTAATATTTGGATTGCCAGCAGCTTTGACTTCTTCTGCTGCAGAGACTGGAGTGATATTGCTTATGTTAAAAGGATTATATTGAGGTATTTTACTATCTTCACTATCTTTATCCCGGTCATTTGAAGTTTTAGGTGTAGGACTTTCTGGAATAATTGGACTTACGAGATCCTCTATAGGAGTTGTTTCTTTAAAATCACCATTTTGTGCTGAATTTCCAGATATAGGTGAAGGAGAAGGCACGGAGCTTCCTACTCCACTCGAATGAGATTCTTGCTGAAACAAATCACTCCCCAAAGTTTTAGTAGGCACAGAGGCACTTGTAGATCCACTAGATATCATACTATTTATCTTATCAATATTTGCAATTAAAGTCTTCTCCTTTACATCAAGGGCGTTATCTACAGCATCTTCATTAACTGAGTTTAGTGAATTATCAAAGGGAGACTGATATAGAAACATTGCAATATCTTTTTTATTATTAGTTTTACTAACACTAGGCTTGTCGATCTTAAGAATATTAGGGACTACTTCATTTTTTTTCCAAATTCTTTGTGTAGGGTTTCTTATTGCGACTATAAAGTTTGTAATCCATTCATCTAAAGGTCTGTCATCAAGAGGAACAAATGCTATAGCAAGAGCTGAAAGAAGAAATATGGCAGTAAACGGTACCGTTATATAATTACTTATTTTTATAACATACATTATAAAACCAATAAATAAAGGAGTGGCGATTATAAGAAATTGCCTCATAGACATATTCCCTATAAGCTTAAATTGTATACTCATTATATTTTGAGGAATTGAATGTTGTTTCTCGTTCATCTTGATATTAAGATAGCATAAAATGCCATCTAATAAAAGTCTTTATTGTTGTTTTATTCATTATAGAAACAACTATTCTTGACGTTAAATTATAATATATACTATAATGTCTTTATCGTAATGAATGAAGAAATACCACAAGAACAATTATGTGAAGCTGAAATATATTGGCCTGTAACCCCACCAATAATAGATTTAAGAACTGGACCAAAAGATCAAACTCTATATACTAAGTGGAGACAAATTGCAGAGAGAGCAGCCATGATAAGAGATGGCCTAAACGGACTTGATAGAATATCGGCTATGGATATCCCAGAAGGGTACATAACAATATCTCCGAATGAAATCAAAAAAAGATTCTTAACTCGGAAACTTGCTACCATAAGAAGAATAGAAGAAGATTTTCAATACTCAGTTCTCACTATACTAAACGATGAAACTAAAAAGCATCTTATTGGAAAGGTTTATCTATCTAGGATAAGGAATAACTCCAGAGATGCAATTGTAGTAAGAAATGATGTATTTAATTCATTTATTGAAAATAGGAGCCGTGAACCAAATGTAGATCATTCAAACTCAGAATTCCAAGGTAACATCTTTGGGGTATTTCCACGGCAATATCCTAAAAGAACTGACAAAGGTTTTATAGGGGAATAAGTTATTTATGGAAAATTTTAAAAATATAAAATTTATATATTTCGACCTTATAGGTGTTATTGTCGAAAAAAATTCTATAGATAAGAAAACTATGGCAGGCATAATAGGTATTAATAAAGAAGTCTTCATAAAAGAATATAAAAACTATATAAAAAAACACCAAGATGAAAGAAAGTTAATTAAAGATATTGAATCTGAAAAATTATTTTTTAAAGAATTATTCACCAAACTATGTAAAAAAGTAGGAAGAGCTTACAATAAAGAATTTATAAACGTCCTTATTTATCTAGAAACTCATAAAAACTTTGAACTCAAGGAAAATGCAAAGTTGGTTTTATCAGTGTTAAAAGAAAAATATAAGCTTGGTATACTATCAAATTCCTATCCATCAAGAAAAATGGCAGTACTAGATAAATATAAATTGTCTGATCTTTTTGATGTTATTATATTATCTCCAGAAATAGGTTATATGAAGCCAGACTTAAATATATACCAATACGCAATATCCCAATCTGGAGTTTCACCTGAACAGATATTAATTATAGATGATAACATTAAAATGTTAGAAGGTGCAAAAAATGCCGGGATAGAGAATTTAATACTTTTTAATAAAAAAACTCCTCAATTTAAAAACATACAAAAATTTAAAGAGCTACTTGAAATTCTTCCTATATAACTCAACGCATTGTTTTTTACCCTAATTATATATAATATGAATAATGTATAAAGGTACTTGTATCTCTAATATAGTATAGGATCAAAATTTACTAATATGAAAAGAAAAATAACAAAAGCTGTAATAGCCTTGGCTGGATATGGTACTAGGTTTCTACCTGCAACAAAAGTTCAACCTAAAGAAATGCTTCCAATTATAGATAAGCCTGTTATACAGTATCTTGTAGAAGAGTTAATACAATCAGGAATAGAAGATATAATAATGGTAACCCGTGGTCAATATACTCTGGAGAGTCACTTTGATAATAATGTAGACCTTGAAGAACACCTTAGAAAAGAAGGTAAAACAAAGGCCCTAGAAGAGATTAAGAGTTTGCCTAAAAAAGCAAATTATATATATGTAAGACAGAAAAAACACCTCCCTTATGGAAATGGAACTCCTCTCATAGTTGCAAGAAACCTAATAAAGGATGAGGAACAATTCATATACATGTTTGGAGATGATCTTGTAAAATCTCAAGTTCCGGCAACAAAACAATTAATTGAATTTGCAAATGAGCATCCTGGTAAAATTGTACTTGCGGCACAAGAAGTAGCAAAATCTGATGTATCAAAATATGGAATAATTAAACTCAAAGAAGATGGTCTCACAGTAGAATCAATAATTGAGAAACCCAATGTCCAAGAGAGCCCTTCTACCCTTGCAACCTTTGGTAGATTTATATTAAATAGAGATGTATTAACTGAACTTGATAAAAAAATAATCGGTAAAAATAATGAATTGTGGCTTATAGATGCAATATCAAAATTAGCAAAAGAAGATAAAGTTATAGCAACTAAAATAAACGGAAAATGGCTTACTACAGGAGACCCATTAAACTTTCTAAAAACAACCGTGGAATATATAAAAGACAGGGAAGATTTATGGGGAGATTTTAGAGAATACCTAAAATTACAAATTTAAAAAACTAAAATATGGAAACCCAACAAATAGGAGAACAAACTATACCAACACAAAACTCTAATGAAACTCCCGAGCAAACTCCCGAGCAAACTCCAGGGCAAGCTCCAAGTACATTTGTGCAAAGTGCTCCAATACCTCAAGATACTGGGAATATCCAATTCCAAAGTAACCTTCCTACAGAAGAGGAGGTGGCTAAGATAAAACATAAGATAAGAACATTGGTTTGGGTACTAATAATAGTGTCTTTAGTCATTATAATAGTAGGTGCTATATACATATACATGATAGGTATGGGAAGAATTTCAATTACTAAAACTAATAATAAAATAAGTCTAACTATGTGGGGAATTAGCCAACCAGGGTCATCGTATACATCCCTAATCTCCCAATTTGAGAAACAGAATCCTAATGTTTCAATTAATTATGTGCAAATACCAGATCAATACTATGAGAGTTTTCTTGTAAATAAATTAAAAAGTGGCGTAAGTCTTCCTGATATAGTAACTATAGGGAATACTTACCTTCCCCTGGTTAAGAATTATCTATATCCTGCACCATCTTCGATATACAATATGAGTAATTTCCAAAATGAATTCTATAGCACAGCAACCCAAGATTTAACTTTGAATAATCAAATTTATGCTGCACCCAACTCCTATGATGGCTTAGCACTGCTGTACAACAAGACTGAATTCCAAAGTGCGGGATTAACTGCACCATCTTCAAACTTCAATACATTTGTATCAGAGATACCTAAACTTGTAGTTCAAAATAGCTCTGGTCAAGTTACTCAAGCTGCTATTGATATAGGTTCAAATACATCAAATGTATACAATGCTTCAAATATTTTAACCTTATTTATGTTAATGTCAGGAACAAAAATGACTTCACAAAACCAAGTAACTTTTGCAAATGGAGTTAATGGAGCTGATGCTCTAAATGAATATCTTCAAATATCAAAAATTGACGGGTGGTCATCACAATTTCCATCTGCAATATCTGCTTTTGCAAATGGTACAGTTGCTATGGTCTATGCTCCTTATTGGCAAATATCAAATATATTAACTATAAACAAGAATCTTAACTTGGGGGTCATGGAACCTCCTCAGCTACCTGGACAAACGGTAAACCTCTCATTATATTTTGCAAGAGCTGTACCTCGTGGATCTTTACACCCTAACACAGCATGGAAATTTATAAAATTTTTAGAACAAAAACAAAGTCTACTCTCACTTGCAAATACAGAAACAAAGATTGAGAACGAACCAATAGCAAATGTCTTCCCAAGGGCAGATATGGCATCTCTTGCTACAACATATAATTATATGTCTGCATTCGTAAAAATGGCGCCCACTTCTCACTCTTGGCTTATGGGAGATTATGCAAATGTATCAGGAATTTTAGATAACGTGATTGAGCAAACAATAACTTTGAAACAGGCACAATCAGAAGTTTTAAAAATATTAGTTGACATTTATAACGGGACATATAAAATGCCCCCTCAAGAATAAGTTATGCGAGTATGAATCTAAAAAATATATTAATATCTAAAAATTATATATCAGAAAGCCTTTATACAGAATTAGAAGAAAAGGCAAAACAGTTAAATACTTCTGTTGAGGATTTATTGATAGCTCAAAATACTATCACGGAAGATAAATTGGGCGAGATAGTAGAGACTGAACTTAGTATTCCTTATATCTCCCTAGCACATAAAACCATAGACCCGGCGGTTGTAAAGATAATTCCTGAAAAAACAGCAATAGAAAAAAAGATAGTAGCATTTGACAAAACAACTTCAACTTTAAAAATAGGGATGACAAATCCAAGAGATATAAATACCATCGAGTTTATAAAAAAAGGTACTGGATATAACATAGACCCATATTTTATAACAGAAAAATCTTTTTATGAAGGACTTAAGTTCTACAAAACATCCATAAAAGAAGAGCTTAAAGATATAATTGAAAAGAATGCCAAAGAATCTAAAAACGTCAAGTCAGGAGAGACTGAAGCTCTACCCATTATAAATATTACTGATACCATACTTGAGTATGCAAAAACCATGGGAGCATCTGATATTCATATAGAACCAATGGAAACTGAGGCAATAGTAAGGTATAGAATAGATGGTATACTTCATGATCAGGCTACTTATCCCCTTGCGGTACACCAAGCAGTACTTGCAAGGATAAAAATTCTAGCAAATTTAAAAATTGATGAACACAGACTCCCTCAAGATGGAAGATTCAAATCAACAATAAGTGATAGAGATATATCTTTTAGAGTCTCTATCATGCCTGTATATTCTGGAGAAGTATTAGTTATGAGATTACTTGAAGATAATGCAAAAGAATATAGCTTAGAGAGTTTAGGTATGACCGGGAGAGATCTGTCGGTTATTGAAGATGCAATAAAAAGAACTGTTGGAATGATTCTTGTAACAGGACCAACTGGGTCAGGGAAAAGTACAACATTATATACAGTATTATCAGAATTAAATACACCAGAAGTGAACTTAGATACTATTGAAGACCCTATTGAATATTCTATGCCAAGGGTAAACCAAACCCAGGTAAATGCAAATATAGGGCTTACTTTTGCATCTGGGTTACGATCATTTTTAAGGCAAGATCCTGATGTAATAATGGTAGGAGAGATTAGAGATACTGAGACTGCAGATATTGCAATAAATGCAGCAATGACAGGACATTTAGTTTTATCAACACTTCACACTAATGATTCATCTGGGGCTATACCAAGACTTATAGATATGCATATTGAATCATTTTTAGTATCTTCCACCTTAAATGTTATAATAGCTCAAAGATTAGTTAGAAAACTCTGTAATAATTGTAAACTGGAATATTCTTTAGATAAAAAACTAATAGGTATATTAGAAGAGCAATATACTAAAAAAGGTGTTACTAAAAAAATCACACAAGCTAAGTTTTTTAAACCTCAAGGTTGTGAGTATTGTACAAACGGATATAAGGGAAGGATTGGCATATATGAGGTTTTAGAAGTAACGGATGATATAAAGACTCTCATAGCAAGAAGGGAAAACGCAAATGTGATACAAAAAGCAGCACAAGAAAGTGGGATGAGTTTAATGATAGAAGATGGGATGAGAAAGGCTGAAGAGGGAATAACCTCTCTTGAAGAAGTATTAAGAGTCGTAAAAGAATAAACCCGGAAATATAAATGATCTACCATAAATATTAATTACTATGAGAAATTATATTGATAGTGACTATTGTATAATCATAAAAAAAGAAGAGAATATATTTAAAAGCACAGATACACTTCTTTTAATAGCACCTCATCCAGATGATGAAAGTCTTTCTTCCGCAGGAATAATACAAAGAGCAATATCAAATGGCAGCAATGTAATTGTAGTATTTATAACCAATGGTGATGGATTTAAAATAGCAGCAAAAAGAAGTAATTTAACAAGAAAACTATCCCCAAATGCATATAAAAATTTTGCTTTGCTAAGACAAAATGAGGGTACCATAGCACTTCTTAAGTTAGGAGTTAAAAAGGATAATATTATATTTCTTGGATTTCCAGATGATGGATTAGAATCCCTATATAGATCAAATTTCAAAAACCCTTTTACATCAAAAACTACAAAAGAAAATAAGGTGTCATATAGAAATTCCTATAAATATGAAGATAAATTTACCGGAGAAAACCTTTTAAATAGTTTGTCCAAAATAATAAGGTCTTACACCCCAACATATATAATATATCCGAACTTTAAAGACACCCATAAAGACCATTCATATACTTATTTGTTTGTAAAAAAAGCCATAGAAAAAGAGGGTATCAAAGTAAAAGAGCTAACTTATCTTATACATTTTCCGAGGTGGCCACAGTACAGATTAAATAACCATCAAAAATATGCCACTATCCCAAGAAGAATTAAAGATACAGGGTATTTTCTAAATATTGAACTTAAAGATGAAGAAATTATTATAAAGAAAAAATCGCTACTCTCACACAAAACTCAAGTAAAACTTATAAAACCTTTCTTTTTAGCTTTCACAAAAAAAAATGAAATTTTTATACTTGAACAAAAAGATAATTTACTCATATCTTAACGCATTCAATGCAGATATTTTAGTAGCTCTTCTAGCTGGATAAATACCCGTAATAAGACCAATAATAACAGATATTATTACAATAACTAATATAAAGGTAATAGGGATATATGAAACATCTATATATCCTAGTCCCTTATTGATAGCTATAATAGAAAGAACAAGTCCTAAGAGTTTTCCTGCAAGGAATCCTGCCAAAAGACCTAATATTCCTCCAAATACTGCAATAATCATTGATTCAAGAAGAAATAAATTCTTAATATCTGAAGATTGAATTCCCATAGCCTTCATTAATCCCACTTCTCTGGTTCTCTCCAAAAGTGATATTGTCAAAGTATTAAACATTCCTAATGCTGCTACCATAAGAGCAATAAATCCAAATAATGCGAGAATAATCTGTGCTGTCCCAAAAACACCGTTGATTTGAGATACAGTATCTGCCACAGAACTTGTAGTAAAACCTGCAGATTCAATCTGTTTTCTAACTTTAGCCAAAACCTGTGTATTTGATACTATTACTATAGCTTCAGAATAATTAGTTATGCCCATAGATCTAAGATTAATAAAAGGTACATAAATCTGAGGAGTGGTATTCCCAGAGATTACCCCAACAATTGTATACAAAGTTGGAGTGGATTCTAATTTTTGATTAGAGTTCGTTAAAAGATTAGGGGTAGCAATAAAATAAGATTGTATCTTTTCCCCTATAGCTGATTTAGTATTTGTGATCCCTAACACTCTAAGCATTGCCTGATTAACTACTATATCTTTAGGCAAACTTTTAGGAATGATAACTTTAGAGGTTACCTGTCCTTGAATAGGCGCCGCAAGGGATGGGATATTAACAAAAGGTAGAGATGATTTATTGTTAATTATAGGTGAATTCTGTATATTAGTTCCTAAAGGGGTACTTGGTTTTGTAGTTATAACAATAGGATTAACATTTCTTACTGTCTGAGTACTCAAAAAAAACTTACCATCTAGAAGTTGGATATTTGATGCTTTAAAATAATTACTTGTAACTCCATAGACTGCCATATTTGAAATTGACCCTTTATAGTTAACTCCTCCAACAACAGATATTATAGGAAGTACTTCTGTAACATTAGGAATCGCTTTAAAATCATATATAGATTTATCATTGATCTGCTCTTTTCCTCCAACCTGAGTTGTTACATTTGCTTGTTTTAATTGATTTAATTTAGCAACCCTCGATATAACAAGCCTCTGAAGTCCATACCCTAAAGACACAAGAAATACTATGGCTCCAATACCAACTACCATTCCCCCAATAGTTACATAAGTTCTTGTCTTCTTTGCTTTCAAATTGCTCATTGACAGAGATATTAGAGAAAGTTTACTAATTTCCCCATTTTTATTTCTATCAAAAATATTTGTAGTTTTCTTATAAATATTTGATAGTACATTGTATATTGGAGAAGAAATGAACCTAGGGAAAAATTTCAATGATAGTATTTTTTTAATACCAATTCCAATAATATAAAAGAAAAGTAGTAAAAGAGAGAGCGTCATTTGAGTATTGATATAAATAAATTTCCTTATATCTACCCGTATATGATTAAGTCTGGTTTTAGATTTTTTAATCTTCAATATGATGTTTATAAATCCTATGATAAGATTTAGAGGAATAACTATTATTTTTAGTAGCATAGTAAGAAGTCCCATAATAGGCTTAAGTATGACGGAGTTATATTCCTCCTTTTGAACACTATATGATTTATCCAAACCTTGAAAGTTAAATATTTCCTCTGTTTTTGAAGATTTATCATTTTTATCACTCTCTATATCAACGGTACCTTTCTTTGATTTAACACTCTTTGTTACCTCCGATTGATCCCTTCCTCTGGACATTCCAATTATATTTCCATCAAACATATGTATCGAGACTCCTGCATACTTTGCATACTCTAAATCGTGAGTAACCATAATTATGGTCTTACCTTTTTTATTTAGAAGTCCCATAAGTTCCATTAGTTCTTCTCCTGCCTTAAAGTCAAGATTTCCAGTTGGCTCATCTGCGATAATAACCTCTGGGTCTGTAATTATTGCTCTAACTAAGGCTATTTTTTGCTGTTGTCCAGAAGACAATTCTGTTGGTTTATAATTTGCCCACTCTTCCATATGGACATCTTTTAGAATTTCCATCCCTCTTTTTAAAGCATCTTCCTTATCAATACCAAGGAGTAGGAGGGGGAATATAATATTGTCTAATACGGTCAATGACTGTATCCAATTTGCTTGTTGGTAAACCACGCCTATATTCATTTTCCTAAATTCTGATATTTTATCTTCAGAATCAAAACTATATAGATTTTGATCAAGGAAAATAATTTCTCCAAAAGTAGGGGCCTCTAATCCTAATACCGTATGTAGTAAAGTAGATTTTCCACATCCGGATGGGCCAAATATAACTGCAAATTCACCTTTAAAAAGTTCAAAATTTATATTCTTTAAAACAAAAACCTCCTGTTCTAAAACATTAAAACTTTTAGATATATTTTTAACACGTATAATATACTCTTTGTTTTGCATTTATAATCCTCCTAAAAATCCGAAGGCCTGACCCAGATTTGATACAACAAGTGTCAAGGCACTTTGAGCTGCCTTAGGTGTAATTGTTACAGTATCTATAGAGTATCCTCTATTACCAGATTGATCAACAGATATAGCTTTTAGATGGTAAACCTGAGAAGGAATAAGATTTGATATTACAACTAAGTGGTTTAATACTGAACGAGTAGATTCTTGAGTCTTTTGAGAATAGGATGATCCAGCACCAACCCCAAACTCTACTTGAGATGTCGATGGCGTGTCTGTAGTCCACGAAACAACAAGTTGGTCATTGGATGATGATGACTGCGAAACTTCTCCTTGAACATTTAAACCCGTTATTAGTGGCGGCATAGTATTTGTAGCTGTGGTAAATGTTTGAGTATATGAAGATGCTT
Organism: bacterium; assembly: GCA_027371855.1. GTDB lineage: Bacteria > Patescibacteriota > Dojkabacteria > JAKAPS01 > JAJZLI01 > JAJZKG01. The sequence continues at coordinate 52,548 of DAHXLB010000032.1, read as the reverse complement.
GATTCCCCATCTTATCAACACCTTTGACAATTAGATTGTATGTTGTTTTTGAATTTAAGCCCTGTAAAAACATCTGATGAGCTCCACTTTGCAATGTAATATTAATTTTATTTTGAGTTTGAGAAGTATTTCCTGATGGCCAATATGTAATAATTGATGATACTGGAGTATTTGAATTCCAAGTTACCATTACTGTTGGAATCACTGTATCTGAAACCTGTGCCAAGCTAACATTGGTTATCTTTGGGGCCGGCAATGTCACTAAGTCTGCATAATTATCACTGTAGAATACATTTCCACTTGAATCCTGCATAACTATTCTATAGTTATATGAAGTTCCGGATGATAAATTTGTTATAGGTACAGAATATGTACTGGTTGTAGGAGATGTTGCAACACTCACAGTACCTCCATATGAAGTTGTAGGTCCGTATTCAATAGTTGCTTGTACGGCATTTGATATACTGAACGTAACATACCCACTATATAAAGATACATTTGTGACATGAACATTACTAACCTGAGGCGGAGGACTAGTGGTAAATGAAGATTCATAGGAAGTACCAGTGTTTCCATCAGTATCTGTCCATAAAGCTTTATAATAGTATGTAGTACCGGGAGATAGACTTGTTAGGGTTATACTATGATAAGTTACTTGAGTAGGAACCGAAGGTTCTGTTTGATAAAAATTTGTAGGAGACAGGCCATATTGTATCTTGGAATCACCATCTCTATTGGTAGACCAAGAAATTGTTGCAGATTGATCAGTTAGATTTGACACATTTGGTCCTGCTTCTAATATTGGAGGAGTCGTGTATCTCCCTGTTGGGGTTATTGATACTGTGTAAGAATCTGATGAGAATGCTCCCGCTCCATCCTCGGCAATCACATAGTAATAATACAACGCTGATTGAGGCGTATTATCAACATATGATAAACCCAAGGTCGATCCCACTTCTGTAAAATCCACATTATTAGAAGACCTGTAAATTAGATATTGTAGATTACCAGCTCCCTGATACACTGGAGCAATCCAAGTAAGAGTGACATTCCACTTTTGCTGAGCTTTAATTGATGAATCTGTAGCTATTAGATTACCAACCGGATCAGGATTAGTTGAATTTAGTGTAAAAGTACCAGATATATAGTTTGAAGGAGAATAGTCGGGTGGCGAAGAATTATCTATTGCCACAACATATACTGTATTTACTCCTCTTCTCACATTTGCAAAAGATGTAGAGGATACATTGGTGCTATTTCCGTTATTTATATACTCCCCAGGGTTGCTCTGCATGGTAGCTAAGGTCTGAGGAGGCACAGTATTTATCATATAGTAGTAACCAGCAACACTCTTTCCCGTTGCTGCAGTAGCCCCTGACCATGATAAAGAAAAGTAGTTTGTTGTACTAGTTGTAGGGTTTATTGTAACACCAATGTTAGTAGTAAATGTTGGTGCAGCACCCCCATAATTTATACTACACGTACGATACGTAGATGGTGTTGACACACCTCCAGCAATACTCACGGTTCTAAAATATATGACATTGGATCCAATAACAATATTAGAACTATCTGAAGTTGGAAGGCTCATCGATGATTGACTTGTAGGTATATATGGAATACCACCTATTATACTATCTGTAGTTGTACCCTCCCAAGCCCCCGTAGATGAGTTTATCTGATACTGCCACCCCAATACTCCAGAGTACGAATCTGAGGATGCATTAGACCCGGTCGTAGGCCAAGAGAATGTCATATTTTGAATATTAGAAAAATTTCCTCCTGCACATGAAATATATGAAACATTTACTGGAGGAGTTCCCTCGTAGTAAAAACTAAATGTTACTGGAGTAGTGTCTACATTATTGTTGTTATCTATTGCCGATATACTAAAATAGTATGGAGAGTTAGATGATGTTAACCAGGTAGACCCTTGATATGCACTCGAAGAGAGATCTATATATGAACTAGATATTATGAATTGACAAGTATTGCCTGTAGTTGATAAAGGAGAAGTCCCTAAAAGTCCCTCTGTAATAGATGGATTCCCACTAGGATCAGTCCCAAGATACAGACAATATCCTTTCATCCCAGATTGAGAATCTGCTCCTGGTGTCCATGAAAAGTATGGTCCTGCAGAATTATCCCAACCTCCAGATGCTATATTGTATCCACCGCTTGGAGACGTAGACATAACTATAGCCGATGCATTCGGGGAAGGAGGAGTATTATCTTGAGCATAATAGACAGTAAAGCTGGATAGCGTTGGAGTCACTCCCGTATTTTGAGAAAATTCTATATTAACTTGTACATACTGATCTGCAGGTACACCTAAAGAATCTAATTGTGACATTGTGGCTGAGAACGTGGTTCCGGAAGATACCGTACCAAGCGTGTAATATGAAGCTGAAGATAATGCAGATACTGTAGAAGCTGATCTTATCTGGAATGTTATTGTTTGACCACTTGCTACAGATCCTACTGTAGCAGAAAATGCAGTCGAAGTTGAAGTAGAGCCATCTCCCCATCCCCCATTCCATATCGTATTTATTACACTGCTCCCCAAAGGGGAAGTCCATGATCCGGAGGAAGCTAGCGTTGGTGTCTCACTTCCAAGGGTTATCGTAGGTTCTGGAGAAGAGTATTGACGAACAAGTATATATCCCGGATAATTTAAAGTGGCATAGCCATAATTGTTATAAATATTAGATATTTGTGTCTGAGAAAGTACTTGTGAGTAAACACTTACATCTTCAATTATTCCAGTTAAATATGCATTAACCCCATTTGGCCTTGCCCCAGGAATATATGTTGACCAATAATCATAGATACCCGATGGCGAATATTGCCCTGTTCCACTGGCAACAGCAACTCCGTCCACATATAAAATTTCCTCTCCACCGCCACTTGGGGTATATGTAATAGTTAAATAATGCCAACCAGTTGTTGTAGTGTAACTCAAAGGTATATTTCCGTTAACCTGCCAAAGCCACCCATAGATTGTAGTGCCATTAATGCTTAAAAATGGCATATTCCAATTACCAGGAGGGTCAGAAGCTGTAATTCCAACTATTGGGCCATTAGTAGTTGAAGTAACATCGACCCATGCACTGGCAGTAAGAGGATTATTCCCTCCAAAATAGGTCCCTATAGGCGCTTCAATATAGTCACTACTACCACCATTAAGGCTTCTCGCATTCCCAAATTTACCTGTAACTACGGTTGTACCATACGCAGTCCCTGTATTTGAGTTACCAGAATAATCATTTATTATCTGCCCAGAAGATTCATTCATAGGCCAATCACCTATTAATCCCGATATTTCACCCAAAAAAGTATTGGTTATTGAAGATTGAGCTACGTCTGTTGATGGTCCCCCATAATACATATAAATAGTTTTTGTAGAAGATGCCGGGATGGAAGGAACTTGTACCCATATTTTTGTTCCAGTATTGTTACAATTCTCAATCCAATAATTAGTAAGATTTGTTGTCTGATTGGAATCTCTGAACCTGAGATCTCTACAGTCAGATTGTAATTTTCCAGCTGTTATAAGGGATGCCGTGTTAACAGTAACTAGTACTTGATAGTTGGTAAGTGTATTCGAATTTCCAGTATTGTTTATTGTTATTGGGATATAATACTGTGTTCCATCTGGACCTGCACTTCCACCAGCAAGTTCAATACTTGAAGGAGTTCCAGATCCTACAATCTGTGTTTGAGATAAAGTCCCTGTTTGGAATTGACTTGAAGTATTATATGTTACAGCCCCCTGAGATGTAGCAAAAGCTTTTGGTAGCAAACCTGATAAAGTTATATATACTCCAAAAACCATTCCTAATATAATAGCTACCAATATAATAAAATTCATTTCCCATTTTGATATTGAAACCCTTTTTTTTAGAGTACTTTGTATATTTATATATGAAAAAAATTTTTTTATATTCATAGAACAACCCCACCACTAATAATGACTAACTCCATTATTCATGATGAATAAGAAAAATACAATAGCAGTCTTATTAATTATTTTTTATAAGGCAAGAATGAATAGTATGTATGGTAAATACAAAACACCATCTTTTATTGTAGGTTCAAAATCTTTTGTAAGAATTATTTGTTTAGAAAATCCAAATTTTTTTGAAAGAGTTAAAAAAGCTCTTTTATATTTTACATTAATACCTATTTTATCCACAGAATATGAAAGGATAAAGTCTACTTCCTTTTCTCTATCTCTAAAATATTCTATAGACACAGCATCAGATTTTTGCAACATAGAAAGAAGAACAATATTCTCAAGATATTTATCAAAAAGATCTGGATTTGATAGTATTTCTTCAAGTTTTATCTTTAAGATACTATTCCTTATTCCCATATCAATTAAAAATACTTTTATATTTGATACCTTATTTATGTTTGCACCATATTTTGAAAGAGTTAATATTAAGTTAGATTCTCTAAGGAGAGATATATATCTTTCCAATGTTTCTCTATGAAGACCAGTTTCTCTTACAAGCTCGTTTAGAGAGTATTCTTCTGAAGGCATGGATGCAAAAAGAAAAAATAAATTTGCTAAAGATGATGTATTTTTTATATCCTCTAGAATGTAGATATCCTCCAACAATACTTTTTCAATTTGTGTCTGATATAAATATTCATATTGTAGTGCAGTATCACCAATTTCCCACCCTTCTATAAATCCTCCTATGATAAGATATTGTTCAAATAGAATATAAAGTTCATCGGAAAATAAGCCTAGTGCCAGAGATACTCTTTCAAATGTATCTAAAATTTGAGATGATGGTAGGTTAAATAAAGTTTCTCCAAACTTTTGTATCAAAACAAGGTTTTTTGAAATTTGTTCTTTAACCTCAATATCTAGAGTATCATCAAAAGATATTTTAAATGATACAAATTCAGAAAAAGAAAATGGGTATATTTTAAAATTTTTTATTCTACCAGCCAAAGATTCTTTACTTTTTGATACTATTGAAGAAGAAACAGATCCTGATATTATAAATTTTATATTATATCTATTGGATCTGGATCCGTTATCATAATACTTCTTTAAAAAAAGTTCCCAGTCCTCAAATTTATGAATTTCGTCTATTAAAAAATAAACTTTTTCTTTATCAGAGATCTGTGTTGCCCCATCTGTTATCTTTTTTAAAAGATAGTATTTCTCATAAATTGAAAGTATTTTATCAAAAAATATGGGATCTCCTCTTTTTGAAAATATGTAAGGATCATCCATTGAAAGATAAACTATATTCAAAGGTGAGACATTTTCAATAATTACAAGATCAGAAACAAGTTGTTTTATAATCGTAGTTTTCCCTACTCTTCTTGGTCCGGTGATTGATACTATCTGCCTTAATGAGGTAACACTTGTAAATATATCGTCATATACAAATCTTCTAAACAGCGGAGTATTTAGTGAGGAGTTTTTATTTTTCCACCAAGGATTATAAAACTCAAGAGTTTTCCTTATTATCTGGTCTTCTAAATCTAGACTTGCCATACAACATATTTAACAGAGAACCATATAATATTGCAAGTTTTAAATATATACATTTAATTATATACTACCACATAAAAATGTTTACATATTTTTATGTTCAAACATTAAATTTTGGATATATCTCTAGGAGAAAACTCATTAAGTATCCAGTTACTGAGAATTTTTGCTTTAGAACCTCTCCCAAACATTTGAGATAGATAAAAATACCTCCATAAAAACCATGCGAATTTCCCCATAAACACACTCTTTCCAATACTGATAGCTGCATTATTATGCCCCAATGATAAGATCAGTCCTTTCTGTTTAAATACGAAAGGTAAAAGTGGTTTTTCTGTAATTAAATTATATATATTTCTAGCGCAAACCTCAGACTCGTCAACTGCTGTCTGTGCGAGCTGAGACAAGGATGTACTTTCAAAATCTGCAACATCCCCTATTGCAAAGACATTATCAAACCCTCTAATATTTAGATTGTCCGTCACCAATATTCTTCCCGTTTTAGTAAGATTTGACTCTATTATAGAAACATTGGCCTTAACACCTGCTGCCCAAATAGCAATGTCAAAATCAACACTTTTCTCTTTTTGAGAAATATTATTGTCTAGGCTCTCTACACCTAGGTGCTCTGAATCTAGATTCTCTGGATCTAGATCCTCTAACATTATTTTATTTTCTAAAACCTCTTTCGCCCTTGCATTCAAAATCAAAGATATAGGAGATTTTCCAAGTCTAAAAAGATTAAATACTTCTTTTTTTAATCTTTTAGGAAAATTAGGGAGGAAATTCTCTGAGGCATTTAAAATTCTTATATCTATATCCGTTTTTTTATTTTTAAATATGGAATAATTTGGTATTAAAGTATCAGTAAATTCAGATATTTCAGTTGCAATTTCAATCCCAGTAGGCCCTCCTCCCACAATTGCAATCCTAATTTGTTTTTTTTCTCCCTCCTCTTCTCTTTCTTCAAATAACCCAATTATTTTATTCTTTATTAAAACTGCATCTTCTAATGTTTTTAAAGGCAAAGTAAACTCCTTTGCACCAGGAATATTCCTAAAATTAGATGAAGCCCCTGTTGCTATAACAAGATAGTCATATTTGATCTCTCCATTTTTAAGAATAACCTTATTTTCTTGCAAATCAATAGATTTAACAGTATCAAGAATAAAATCGGTCAAACAACAATCTATATTACCTCTAACTGGGGATATAACATCTTCAGGGACCAAGGTTCCTGTGGCAACTTCATGGATCAACGGAGTAAAGAGAAAATAGTTTTTATCAGAAACTATGGTAAATTCAACTAATTTATTTTTGTGAGTTAATTTATGTAGGTTTAAATAAGCGTTAACACCTCCAAATCCAGAACCTAGAATTACAACTTTGCTAATTTTTACACCGGATTCATTTTCTCCTACTGTTTTTGTCATCATACATATTTTTATCTGCTATATTAATCATTTCCTCTAAATCATGAACATCTTTTGTTGCAATTGCAATTCCAAAAGAGGCTTCACACCCTCCTTTTTCTACAACCTCTCTTATCCTTTGACGCATTTTTACAATCTCGTTATCATCTTTGGGAACTCCATACAAAATTACAACGAATTCATCCCCCCCCATTCTTATAACTCTATCATAAGGACGGGAAGCCCCCCTTAAAAGTTCTGTAAATTTTTTAATATATAAATCCCCTTCCTCATGCCCCATGCTATCATTAACAGCTTTTAAATGATCTAGGTCTGATACAACTATAGCAAACAACTCACCCCTTTCAAATCTTGAATCTAACTCTCTTTTAAGTTCATGGCTTTGTAAAAACTTTTTATTATATGCCCCGGTAAGACCATCTGTGACTGATTCTTCTTGCAACCTTTCGTTTTCTTCTTTAAGCGAAGAAATTTCTCTTCTTAGTGCCTCAACTGTATATTGAAGCTCCGATAATTCAGTTTTCCCTTGAACCTTATGTTCTTGAGCTACGACTTTATCTTCCATAAGATTATTATATCAAAACATTAAATATATACACATCCACACTCTATGACCTAGACCCTAGGAGTGCAACCCTATGATTTTAATCCTAGGATTAAAATCTCAAGATCTGATCCTATTGCCTTTATATCAGATTCTTTATATATTTAGTATATGTCCGAATTTAAATATGAAGCAACAAAGGAAGATGGAACTATTGAGAATGCCATAATAACGGCCTCCTCAAGAGAAGAAGCTATAAACATACTTAAGGATGGGGGGAAAACCGTACTAGATATTTCTGATCCAAAAGATCAAAAAGGCAAAATAAGTAAAAAGAAAATCAGCATACTTGAAAAACTAGTGTTTTTTGATCATCTTGAAAAAATGATAACCGCAGGATTATCATTATCAGATACACTTACTGTACTTGTTGACGATGCACAATCTCCAAATTTTAAAAAAATAATTGGAGATCTAAAATATGAAATAGAAACTGGGAATTCTCTGTCCAAAGGAATGTCAAAATATGAAAATGTCTTCTCTCCATTAGCTGTGAAGATGATAGAAATCGGAGAAACTAGTGGAACCTTACCTGAAAATGCAGCACTAATTAGGGACCAAGTTCAAAAAGCCTATGAATTACACAAAAAAGTTAAGGGTGCTATGTTATACCCTACTGTAATATTCTCAGTCATGATAATTGTAAGTATTGGATTAATTATATTCATATTTCCACAGCTTGGAGCAATGTTTAAACAATCAAAAGAGACTTTACCCCCACCAACACAAATCATGCTTGGAATATCCTATGTCCTAACTCATTATGGAGCTGAAGTTGTAGTTATTGTTATAGCACTAATAATTACATTTAGAAGATTATTAAAACTAAAAAAATTCAAATTGTATTGGAATAAAATATCTTTACGTATACCTATATTTGGGTTAATAATAAAAAAAATCAATATCACGAGCTTTACAAGAACCCTTGGAAATTTAATTAAGAGTGGAATTCAAATAAATCAAGCTATAAAAATAACCGGGGATACAATTGAAAATGAAGCCTACAAATCAGCCATTGATGAATTATCTAGAGAAGTAGAAAAAGGAGGGGGTATTGCTGAGACTCTAGATAAATATCCTTTTTTGTTTCCAAAGATTTCAGTAAGAATGATAGCGGTTGGAGATAAAACTGGGAATACATCAGAGATGCTACTGTCTGTCGCTCAATTTTATCAAGAACAAATAGACGATACACTTTCCAATCTGTCTACAATAATAGAACCTATAATGCTTCTTGTTATGGGAGGTGGAGTCCTTCTTATAGCCTTATCGGTAATAATGCCTATCTATCAAATGACAGGATCTATTAATTCTACAACAGGAACCACTCAATCAAGCGGATCTGGATCAGGCGGTTAGTAATATTTATAATTTAAAACCAATGAAAACTACCTCAAACAAACTAAACTTAAAGGGATCCGGATCCCTTGGATTCACTCTAATTGAACTGCTCATAACCATAACTATAACTGCTATTCTTGCAACAGCCTCAAGCATTGCTTATTTTGTACTACTTGCAGATACTAATACCAATAATGCAACACAAACCATCTCTTCAATAGTAAAACAATCCCAAGATGATGCAATGAATAATACTGGCGGTGTTTCTACATATGGAGTTTACTTTACTCAAACTACAGTAACACTGTTCCCTGGGTCTTTATATTCAAGCTCTAATCCCTCAAACCAAGTATATTATCTTCCATTCAGTCTTAATATAACCAATATTTTACCCTCAAATAACAACCCAATTGTGTTTAGTGCACAAAATGGTATGTTGCAAAATTCTGGAATAAGTTTTACCCTCGGAAATTCATTCTCTTCTAAAATAATTAGCATAAATCAAAATGGGGCAATATACTAACAATTCTGGACAACTTCTAATTGAACTTCTAATATCTATAACAATAATAGGCATACTGTTAACTTCATCATTATTTTTAATAACACCGATAGAAAAACCAATAGAATTATCAAATCAGAGACTAGAGGCAAAATATCTTTTATCACTAGAATTAGAAAACCTTTATGCGTTACAGAATCAATCTTGGTCTGACTTTATCCCAGGACAATATTACCTTGCATATACGGCAACAAATAATCCTCCGTTACAAACACAAGGATGGGCTTTATACCCAGGACAAACAAGTTACGGTATATATACAGAATATGTAACAGTATCTTATGCTTATAGAGTAAATACAAATACACTTTCTTCTTCAAGTACATATCCACAAGATCCTAATACTAGAGAGGCAACAGCAGTTGTATCTTTCACCTCTTTGGGACAAACATATACTTACCAAGAAAGTGAATATTTTACAGATTGGCAACAATTTTAACATGAAGATTTCATATCTAAAAAAACAATTAAAAAATAATGAAGGGATCTGGACCCAAGGTGATACTCTAATAGAGCTATTGTTATATATAACACTTCTATCAATAATATTAGTTACTGTTACAATAATACTATTCAATCTATCTATATTCCAAAATACTATAACAACTACAGCTAATGCAAATGATACAGTAAGAATAGCAATGAAAGAAATGACACAAAATATTGAGTATGGATACCAGGTAACACTTCCAAATTCTGGGAATGTTACCTCTTCTGAACTTACAGTACAAACAGATTCAAGCGGAGATACCATAAGCTTCTATTCACAAAATGGAGTTATTTATTCTCAAATAAATGATCAACCAGCATTAGCTTTGTCCTCTTCTAATGTCTACACATTTAACCTACAATTTATTGAGGAAGCAAATACTGGAATCTCACCTACTGTGTTTATAACTTTAACTGAAACTAATGTTGGAACAACAGGTATTAAAACATCATTAACATATGAAACTGCAGCAACTCAAAGAAAATAAAAAAGGGCAAGCTGCCCTAATATCAGTAATAATACTATCTGCAATACTTCTTGCAACAATTACGACTATAAGTTCAATTGCTGTAAATGAATATATCTTATCATCAAACGATATTTTATCTGGACAGGTAAAATATTTTGCAGAATCAGGAATTGAGAATGCATTACTTCAGATAGGAGAAAGCTCTAATTCTTATACAGGAGGATCATTTGTATCACCCATAAATACTACTTTAAATGGGACTGACAATGTTACTGTTTCATACAATACAGATGTTACACCCAATCAAGCCACCATAACATCTAAAGCTATAATAACGTCTCCTTCAGGCTCAATTTTAACAGAAAAAACAATACAGGTGGTCACATCTTTAGGAGTAAACCCTAGTATTTATAACTATGGAATGTTTGCAAACAACTCTATTTATGGAAATTATTTCCAGGATCAAGGAGATATACAATCTAACAATCTTTTGTATTTTACTAACGGGACTATTACTGCACAGGCAATAAATGCAGTCGGCAATGGAGGGGGTTGGAGTAACTATTTTAATAGTATGACAATTTCTAACACAGGAGGAATTGTCAATTTGAATGGTAATTTTCTATCATGTTGGATCACCAACAGTAGTATTTCTGGAGAACTAGGTTACGGAACAAGCTTCTTTGGTTTCCCGCTCTGCTATCTATCTAATGATACCATCGGATCAGAAAGCCAGGTATCTCCCTCCCCACAAATTAATTTGCCAACATTTAATACTTCTCCCTGGATATCCTATTCCCAAACTAATGGGACTTATTTCTCAAATGCTACCCAATTTTATGCATATCTTGAAAATTACTCATCTATCTCTGGAGGAATTGATACAATGTCTCCTCCCTCTGGAGTGTATTACATTGATTCTAGCTCTAATCAACAAACGCTTCCTTATCAAGATAGCTCCGGAAATGTAATAACATATAATTTTACCGGATCAACCATAATTGTAAAAAATGAACTAAAAACATATGCTGGATGGGTACAAACAGATCCTTTCACAGATCCATCGACAGGTAAGTATTTGCCTGCGATCATTACGGGAAAACAAGGACTAACAATATCTAATGATGTTACTCAAAATCCGTCTGGAATAAACATTACTGGAATCATATATTCTCCAGGAACTGTGAATATCCTAGGTTATGACCCATCAGCCACTATAGATGTAACTGTGAATGGGGCTATTTGGTCAGGAAATAGGATACAACTTGGTGATAGCGGAAATGATGAACAGAATATAAATATAGGTGTTACTATAAACTCTAGTATAATAACAAATACAGAAGGATTCAGTCTTACAAATACAAAAATGTCTATACTGTCCTGGCAAACACTAAATTAGATTTCACCTAATACCCTAAAGTCTTTTTCATATCTTCAAATTCATCTTTTGTTATCTCCCCACGAGCCAACCTCTCTTTTAATATTTTAAGTGCACTATCCTTAGATGATATATCATCAGATTTTTTGTCTCCCACGGTATGTTGTATTTCTGTAGGCATAATTAAAGCTAATACCAGATAAACAATTATTGTAATCCCCATAAATAGGAATCCTACAATAAATATAAGCCTTAAAACTACAACATCGATACTGTAATATTCTGATAATCCAGAACATACACCAAAAATTATTTTATCATTCAAGTTTCTTACTGGCATTTTCTATTTATCTAGAATCTTAATCCTTAAGACTTTGATTCTAGTGTTTTTAAAATATCTAAGTATTCATCTTTTGTTACCTCACCTTTGGCATATCTTGTTTTTAGGATATCCTTTGGGTCAGATGAATCTGAGATACCATGGTCGAACATATGACCGTGACGATGCGTTGAACCTCTCCCTATATATCTAAAAATGAGTATTATAAAAATAGCAAAAATAACCCACCCAAGGGCTATAAAAATACCTTCTATTGGTCCCATAAAATTGTATCCACAACTATTATAATACATACCTCCATTTTATACTTTTAAGAATACTTTTTCAATCAAAAAATATAAATATTTAGTACAATTTTAAATTTCTAAAAAATACTGTAATATGTATTATATGGAAAATCTGCTCAGAGAAATTTTAAAACGTAAAAAGGTTGTTGGAGTTGATATATCCCCAGGTTCTGTAAAAGTTGTTCAATTTGAAAAGAAGAAAGATTTTTATTCTCTAATCTCAATAAGTGAAAGTGAACTTCCTGCTACAGCATTTGTAGCAGGCGTCATTAGACAGAAAGATGTAGTTGCAAACAAATTGAAAGAGGCTTTACTGGTAAAAAACCCCAAAAGGATAAAGACTAGGTTCGCTGTAGTTACACTTCCAGATGACCAAATATACACACAGATAATAAACCTTCCAAAAATAGATAGAAAAAAAATTAAAGGAGCTTTGTCATTGCAACTATCATCATTCGTCCCAATGAAAGAAGAAGATATTTATTGGACTTTTGATATATTGCAAGAAGATGATAAAAATTACGAAATAGTAATAACAGCAGTCACAAAAGAAACTACTGACTCTATAACTGAAACACTGCACCTTGTTCATTTAACACCACTAATGTATGAAAGTAGATCAAGGTCTGCTCTAAGGGCCATAACTGGGTCACGAGCAGAAAAAGATATGAATTCAGAATTTCTTCTTATTGATATAGGAACAAGTGTAACCAATATATCAATTACAAAAAAAGATGCCATACAATTTTCCTCATCTTTTTATTTTGGGATGAATCAAATTACAAAAGTAATAGGAGAATATAAAAAACTCAACGACGATCAGGTAAAAGAATTTATCACAAAAGATGGGACCGAGCAAAAAGACCCTGAACTGCAAACCCATATTAATGCCCTATTTGAAACACTAGATACTGAGCTTAAAAAGGCTGTAAATTTTTATGGTGAAGATAAAATATCAAAGGTATACCTTTATGGTGAAGCAGCAAGTATACGTGGAATACTAGAACATGTACAAAAGAATACTAAAATCAAGGTTGAGCAGGCTACTATAGATATAAAAGTATATCCTGTACTACAATGGGAAAAGCATGAAAAAATCTCTCCTTATATACCAATTATTGGAGTTGAACTTGCAAATAAAATAAAAAATATAGCATATATAAATCTAATTCCAAAAGAGCAAAACTCAAAAGCAATAAGACAATATTTTATACAATATACAATAAATGCACTAAAAATATTGCTTTTCAATTTTTTTCTTCTTGCCTTGCTTTTTCTTGCATTAAACTATCAAAATATGCAAACTATAAACTCTGAGAAAGCTCAAGTTACACAATATACTGCCTATACTAACAATCCAAAATATCAAGGAGTTGCCAGTAGCATTAACACCCTTAACGCTACATTATCCACGGTATCCAAGGTATATCAAACACAAAATGTTTGGTCTCCTACGCTAATAAAGCTGGCCTCAGTTGTCCCAGCTAACATGGTTGTCTCCAATATAAAACTCATAAATGCTAGCAAAACATCCATCCCACAATGGCAAATAACTATGTCTGGAACTGCAGTAAATAGACAGCAAATAATACTGTTATCATCAAATATACAAAGTCTTGCACCATTATTCTCTAATATTCAAATGCCTATATCCAATTTTCAAGAAAGCTTTAACGTTCCTTTTTCTATAGTATTTAATGTCTCACCATGAACAATATAAATATATTACAATATAAAAAATATTTATTTTATCTGATAGTCACAGTAGGGGTTTTGTATTTCTTACAATTTTCTTACAATATGTATACATCTTCAATTGCACAGAAAACTACATTGGCAAATCAAGTTTCAACACTACAAAATAAAAATACACAAGACCTTATGATGCTTAAAAATGAAACTGCTTATAAGAAAAAAATACAGTATCTAGCAGGAACTCTTCCTTCCAACAATACTATAATAACTTGGGCTCAACAAGAAGATAATATGGCAGCTCTTGTAGGATTAAAGAATCAACTTGTCTTTCAATCTGCAATAATTTCAAAGTCTGGAATTTCTGTCTCTGGAGGTATAGCTCCTGTAACAACTGGACCTCAAGCACTTACTGTAAATATAAACCTCCAAGGCCCTTTTCCAAATGTTATAGAATTTATGACATTACTCCAAAACTCATACTTCTATACTGATATTACAGCATTTAGTATTGATGAACAGCCTGCCACTAACATAATTAATACCTCTATAACATTAATACTCTACACCCAATGAAAACAAAAAAATCTATAAATCTAAATAACCACACAATTACAATAATCAAAATAGTAACACTGGTAATAATTGTCATAATAAATCTTATTATCCTATCTCCCATCTATAACAACCCCAACAATACACCATTTACAGTTCCTTCCTCTCCTACAATAAATACAGTATCTTTTGTGAAACTTGATAATATAATAAAAAATAAACAGCTCTATTCAGGTACGAGCTATGCAGTGCCTCCTTCTCTACCTAATATTTTTGGACCATAAATTATGGCTTTTAAAAATATGACCTTAGGTTCTAAACCACGTTCAACTCTAGGTCAAAATTATCTTTTAGACAAAACTGCTGCCACCACACTCTTGTCCGATATCAAGAATGCTGATACCGTTATAGAGGTTGGCCCAGGCTTGGGATTCATTACCTCGTCCCTTATTTTGAAAACAAAAAATATAACCCTTGTAGAAATAGATTCATCGTTAGTTAATATATTGAAAGAGAAATTTAAAAATGAGAATATTGATATAATAAATCAGGATGTATTAACGCTAGATCTCAAAGACTTATTTAAAAATAAAATTAAGGATTATAAGCTTATAGGAGCACTTCCTTATTATATATCTAAGGATATAATATCTTTTTTTCTAAAAGGAGAAATAAGGCCCCAGTCAATATCTGTTATCCTACAAAAAGAGGTTGCACTAAAATACACAACTCCTGGAAATCTACTCTATAACACATTACGTATCTATGCAGACAAAATAGAGTTTAGAGGTATAATTACAAAAGATAAATTTACCCCTATTCCTAAAGTTGATTCTGGTATTGTATATATATCTAATATACACGGCAAATCTTTGGATGAATCTAGCTTTGAACACTTCATTAGAAGAGGATTTTTAAATCCACCAAAGATGCTTAAATCTTCAATTCCAGATATTGATGAGAAGTACTCTAAATACAGAGCTCATCAATTATCATTTGAAGAGTGGAAAGATTTGTACAAAGGGAGTAACTAAATTATTCTAGCTTAGGAGTAGAGGATAGTATCTTTTTCTGTCCCATTGTCATAATTTTTGACTGGAAAAAAATAAAGAATGCTTGAACCATCCAGTACAAAGACAATGCAGACGGTATGTTTCCAAGAATTCCTAGGGATATAACAGCTGTAAATACAGGCATGATATAAAGCATTTGCTTAGTCATCATATTTCCCATATCTGAAGGATCCATTGATAACGCAGATTTCTTGGCCTCTTTCCCCTTGGCCCCTTTTGCATCCTTAATCTCTAGAGAGGTAATCTCTTCCTCTATCTTATTTTCAGTGATAGGCAGAGAAACCTTAGTAGATAGATATTGAGAATACCCTACTAAAAGAGCAAGAATAATGTATGGGACTATTTGTATGTTTGAAATTGAAAAATCTGCAGCAGCCTTTCCAACATTTATTACAAAAAAACTTAAATTATAATGATAATTTGAAGGGTAGTGTAAAAACGGAAAATACATTAACTTATTTATATACGTAGCCCCATTATGACTCATGATAATAATAGCTTCATAAACACCTATTAAAAAGGGAAATTGTACGACAACAGATAAACAGCTCCCTGCAGGGTTTACTCCTTCTTCTTTAAATATCTTCATCTGCTCTTCTCGAAGTTTTAAAACATCATTCTTGTATTTTTTTTGTATCTCCTTAATTCTTGGCTGAATTTTTGCCATATTTTTGGCAGACTGGATTTGTGCTTTTAAAAGTGGCCACAAAAGTAGTCTTAGTATTATAGTAAGAAGTATTACAGCAATACCAAAATTTCCTCCAGAAACTTTATATAGTCCAACCAATATATTTAAAATTGGGTGAAAAAATATAACATTCCAAAAAGAAATAATGCTGCTCCAAATTGTTATAAAAAATGATCCCATTATATTTTATCTATTTGTACGGATACCTCCGTGAATGCATTTATTATATTAGTTTTTATATCTATGTATTTTATATCTCCCCATTCAAACGATTCCTTCTTAGTTGAATCTAGCTTGGTTAGGTTATGATTCACAAGAAAAATAAAGTCACATCCCATACTTTTAAAATTATCATCATCTGTAAGTTTTTCTCTTACAATAGATCTAAACTCCCTCTTAACTTTATTTCTTAAATGAGCCTTCCCTAATTTTTTTCTTATAACAAAACCAACCCTAGGGTACCCTTTTTCATTTTCTTTATAAAAAAGCAGGAACATTGGATTAACAACCTTTTTTTTGTCTTTATAGATTCTTAAAAATCCCTTTCTGAGCCTGTTTCTTGAAGGTAACATATCACCTTTATCTTATCTTATTTCTAGGCTTTTTCCCAATTTTCCTGAACACATCAGAAATTGAAAGTTCTGTCCTTCCTTTTAGCTTTCTTCTCTTTATAACATTTCTTCCACCATGGGTAGACATTCTTGCCATAAAACCAAATTTCCTTAGAGTTTTAAGTTTTTTTGGCTGGTATGTTCTTTTCATAATATTTTATATAACTCGTAAATTATACAGTATTAATAGGTTATCAGCAAATTTACTAATCTTAAAGCTTTTATATCAATATTTACTAACTTTTGTAATTTGTATTTTCACTAAAGTATTGGTATATTTTAGTATATAATAAAACTATGATTTATTTATCATCAGACCATGCAGGGTTTCATTTAAAACTACAGATTATATCATTTCTCAATTTAGAGAAAATTAGCTACTTTGACCTTGGACCTTTTGAATTTATAAAAGAAGACGATTATCCATTATATGCTCAGTCTCTTGCAGAAAGAATGAAAGCCGAAAAAGACAGTATGGGAATATTGGTGTGTAGATCCGGAGAAGGAATGGAGATAGCAGTAAATAGATTCAAGTGGATAAGAGCAGCTTTATGTAATAACAAAACTTTTGCAAAATTATCTAGAGAAGAAGACGACGCGAATGTTCTTGTTTTTTCCGCAATGATGTTTGATAGCAGCGAAGATTACAAAGATATTGTAAAAACATTTATAAATACAAATTTCAAAAATATTAAAAGATATAGAAGAAGAGTAAAGGAAATGAGCTAATATGGTTATTCCTGCAATATTAACAACAAAAAAATTAGAACTTTTAGAAGAAATATCTTTCGCCAAGAATTTATCAAGCAAGGTACATATAGATATAATGGATGGAACATTAACGAAAGAGAAAACTCTGAATCTTAATGAAATACCCAGTATTAAAGGTATTAAACTAGAACTACACTTAATGGTCAATAATCCTTCTTTATATAAAGAAGATATTGAAAGACTAAACCCTCAAACAATTATTGTCCATGTAGAAATTCCAGATTTTGAAAATGAAGTCACAAAATTGAAAGGTAATTGGGAAATTTTTGCTGGAGTAGATTTAAACACTGATATTACAGAACAAAAAAAATATATTCCTATAGTAGATGGGTTTTTAATAATGTCAGTTGAAATAGGACTTTCTGGGCAATTATTTAATAAACCTACATTAGATAAGGTTGCTTTTCTAAAGAAAGAACTAGTAAAAACAATAGGAGTAGACGGGGGAGTAAAAGAGGATAATATAAAAATGATAATGGACAGTGGAGCTAGCTATGCCGTATCTAATTCATCAATATATAAAGCTCAAAATATTAAAGATGCAATAGTTACATTAAACAGCATTTCATAAAATCCAAGATCTATGATCTTTTTCTATTAAATCATCGGCTTCTTTGGGCCCATCAGAGTTCTTTGTATATACCAAAGGCTCTCGGTCTTTAATATTTCTTTCAATTTTATCTACAATTCTCCATGAATTTTCAATCTCGTCAGTTCTTGTAAAATTCATTTGATTACCAAGAATACAGTCTGTTAATAATTTTTCATACTCACTTTTTAACTCTCCAAAATAATCAGAATATTTATACTCCATTTGTATATCAGTAATCTGGTAGTCCATTCCAGGCACCTTGCCAGCAAAATTCAATTTTATTCCAAGATCTGGCTGAATTATAAAAGAAAGTATATCCCCTTTAAATTGACCCTTAAATAGTTCTTTTTTCGTATTTTTAAATACTACGGAGATAATGGTTTTTTTTATGTTTAACAGTTTGCCTGTTTTTATATAGATAGGGACTCCGTCCCATCTTCTACTTTGAATATTAAGCTTCATTGCAACAAAAGTATCTCTTTTTGAATGAGGGTCAACATTTTGTTCTTCCCTATATCCTTCATATTGTCCTTTAATAACATCCGTTATTAAGATTCTGGATATTAAGGAATTCTTCTCATACCTAATACGATCTTCTTCAAAAATCTTAGGTTTATTCATAGTTAAAATTGCTAACATCTGTAAAATATGATTCTGAAAAACATCTATTATTACCCCAGTTGCATCATAAAAAGCTCCTCTTTCACCAATCCCAATATCTTCTAATAATTGTATCTGAATACTATCTATGTATTTATTATTCCATATGTTCTCAAAAATATTATTTGCAAATCTAAAAGAAAATATATTTTGTACAGGTTCTTTCCCAAGATAGTGATCAATCCTGTATATCTGTTTTTCTGAAAACCCAGATACCAATGTTTTATTAAGATCTTCTGCAGATTTTAGATCTGTACCAAAAGGTTTTTCTAATACTATCCTCGAAAATGTATTATGGTCGCTACATTGTTTGTTTAGCCCCGAGTCTTCAAGGTTTTTACTAATTATTTTATAAGATATGGGTGGTACCGCTAAGTAGAAAATTTTAGAAAAACAATCATTGGGATATATTCCTTTGAGTTTTTTTATATCTTCTAAATTCTGAAAATCAAGATTTATATAGTGAATTTTTGAAAAAAATTTATCTAAATCCTCCTCTTTAAGATGATCATGTATTAATGCTTCTTTTATGTATCCCCTAAGCGTAGAATTAAAACTTGAATCAGAAAAATCTTTCCTCCCGATTGCAAAAATCTCTATTTCATGATTTATCATCATATTTTTATAGAGATTAAAGAGAGAAGGAAATAGTTTTTTATGTGCTAAATCCCCTGTAGCGCCAAAAACAAAAATACCTAGAGACTCTTTTTTGTTTTTGTTACAGTGCTTATTAATCATCTTTTAAATTCTTATCCAAAACTTGCCTTTCTTCTTCAAATCCTGGTTTTGAAAGTAAGGCATACATGTATTCCTTTCCTTTCTCAACCCCTGGTTGATTGAAAGTATCTATTTCCAACATACTCCCAAGATACGAGCATGCAAGTTCAAAAAAATAAAAAAGTCTACCCATAGTCTTTGGAGACATATTATCTAAGATAATTGTTCCGTTTGATCTTTGGTTTTCGCGCAATGACAATGCTGTAGCCTCTCTTTCTATAGAAATTAATTCTCTGAAGCCTTTCCCATTAAGATATTCAAGTTCTTTTATATCTGTTTTTATTCGTGGATCAGTATCAAAGATTTCTCCAAAAATAAAGGTTACTATTAAATCATTTGGTCCTTCATTGTACAATTGTAATTGAGAGTGTTGGTCTGTCGACCCGAGCGATGCTATTGGGGTTATTCCAGTATTTACAATACTCCCGTTTATATCAAGTTTCTTCCCCAAACTTTCTGCCCAAAGTTGCCTATACCAAAAAGCAAAACTCCTTAGCTTTTCAGCATATGGCATAACTACGCCTATATTTTTACCATATAATTTATGAGATAAAAAATTAAGCTCTGCAAACATCAATGCATCATTGGAATATGGACTTAAACTTGAACATTTATCATCAACTTCTCTTGCACCAGAAAGGAATTCTTCTGAATCTAGACCCATCACTTCGGCTGTTAACATCCCTATGACTGATAATACAGAAAATCTGTCTCCTACATCAGAAACACCTTCTATTATATTAATGCCTTCTTTTTGTGCAACTTTATAAAGAGAACTTTCTTTGGCCCCTCCAGTGGGAGAACTTGTTGTTACATAAATATTTTTGCTCACATATTGAGCACCCAATTTCTCTTTAATGAAATTTATAATATATAAAAATATAGCTATTACTTCCACTGTCTCTCCGGACTTAGAGATAATATTAAAAACTGTTTTATCTAGATCATCAAGATTATTAAAAAAATCCGAAACCTGATCAGGATCCGTATTTGCACCTATAAAATCAACCTTAGTATCACTTTTTTGTTTTAAGGCCCCAACTATTGCCCTTGACCCTAAATCTGACCCTCCAATTCCTACAACTACATATTTTTTAAATTTTTCTTTTATATGCTCCCCAAGAGCCTTAATATCTGCAGTATCTTTATATATCAAGTCCCTAAATGTAAGGTCCTCCTTTCTAAATGTGGGTGATACAAAATCAAAGAGATCTTCTTTTTTTATAGCCTTATCCTGTACCTTAGGATAAAGCATATTGGTGTAATCGTATTTAATCATGATTTTATTTTGTTATAAATTCTTCTCCAGAATTGTGCCAGTCATCAAGGAACTGTTTTAAGCCTTTGTCTGTTAAGGGGTGATTATACATCTCCATAATAAACTGGTAGGGAGATGTTATAGCGTCAACCCCCATAAGACAAGCTTGTCTTATGTGTTCTACTGATCTTATAGATGCAAAAAGTATTTGTGTCTTGAAATCATAATTATCATAAACTTGAACCATGTCTTCTACAGCACCAACTCCATCTTCAGATATATCGTCTAATCTCCCTACAAAAGGGGAAACAAAATATGCTCCAGCCTTTGCTACGAGCAATGCCTGCATAGAAGAGAAAACTAAGGTTATATTCACACGTATACCCTCAGAAGATAAAGTTTTACAAGCTTTTAATCCCTCGGGTATACATGGTATTTTTACCACAACTCTTTTATCTAGGGATGCAAGAAGTCTTGCTTGGGATAAAATGCCTTCATAGTCTGTATTTATAACCTCTAAGTTTATAATACTGTCTTCCGGCATAATTCCAAATATTTCATTTACAAGATCAGCGTATTTCTTCCCACTTTTTGATGCCAATGTAGGATTAGTGGTTAACCCATCTATAACCTTTAAAGCTACAAGTTTCTTTATCTCTTTTGTATCTGCACTATCAATAAAAATTTTCATAATACTTTTTTTAATAAAATTAATTTTGCATATAGATGCTTAGGTCCAGACCCCTTGGATCTAGATCCTTGGGCCTAGGTCCTTTGAGCCTAGACTCTTAGTTCTTGGTCCTTTGGATCTTGGTCTATTGGACCTAAGACGGGAGAACCATTATTCTCTTTGATCAGCCTATGCCCCCCAAAGCCATTTCTCATTAGAGCCAAAACTTTATTTGCATAAAGACTATTCCCTTTTGATGAAAATCTAGAAAACAATGCGTGAGATACTGTCTCAAAAGGCACCCTTTTATCAATGGCCTCTTTCAACGTCCATGCCCCCTCTCCATTGTCCTCTACTATGCCTTCAATTTCATCCAAATTTGGAGAATATTGACCCATCTGTTCTTGAGTAATCTTTGTTAGATATGATTCTATAATACTGCCATGATTCCATACGCCTAAGAGATTTTTTATGTCTATATCTTTGTACTCCCCATTTTTTATAAGATTAAGTCCTTCTGCTATTGACTGCATCATCCCATACTCTATAGCGTTGTGGATCATCTTAACATAATGTCCAGACCCGGCAGGTCCAATATATAAATATCCATTTTTCTCTGCAACTGCCTCAAAAATCCATTTGTGACTATCAAAAACATTTTGGTCTCCCCCAATCATCAAACATGCACCTGATCTTGCTCCAAGCATTCCACCACTAGTTCCACAATCTAAAAAATCAATACCTGCAGCTTCAAGTTTTTCATGCCTTGAAATTGAATCTCTAAAATATGAGTTTCCCCCATCAATTATTAAATCTTCGGTTTTTAGTTGTTTAACTATACCCTCATTGTCATCAAATAAAACTGCCTCTACAGGCGCTCCCTGAGGAACCATTATCCAGATAACCTTTTTTCTCCCTTCAAAAAAAGAAATTAGCTCTTCTGTTGAAGTAGCTGTCTTTATACCATTTTTTGATGCCTCAACCCGACCATCTTCACTTCTATTATAACCGTAAACATACATCCCCTTATCCTGAAGATTCAAGGCTAGATTTAATCCCATTTTTCCAAGTCCAATTATTGCTATTTCATGTTTATCCATTAGGTCCTTTTTTTGTCTAAATATTTCAAAATCATTCTTTAATTAAAAAAATCCTACAAGGCGAAGCATCAAGGCCTTCAAATTTTAATGGTGCTCCAATAAAAGTATACTCTCCATTTTCTACATTTTGCAACACCAATCCTTCTGCAATAATAACATTGTGATCAAACAAAAATTTATGTATTAAATCTTCACTATGAAATTTTTTTACTGATGGGCCATCTGTAGCCAGAAGTTTTATTTTTTTCTGTACAATATATTCTGCCGCACTAGGCTCTAGGTATATAAAATCAGGATGAAACTCCTCAAACCCTCTAATAGAATTTTTAGTCTTTAGAACTAATATTTTATTAGGCTCTGTATTCTCAGGACTAGCCATTTTAATGTCATCTTCTGTTATTGAGATTTCAACATCAGTTAAATCAAGAACTGTACATTTTCCTATGAAGGTATCTAGGGGAATATCAGAAATAGACAATCCTTTATCTTTCATATGCAAAGGAGCGTCTATGTGTGTACCAAAATGAGATCCCATTGTGATCTTTGAAACATTAGATTTTCCTGTAGTTAAAGTTGACTGGAAGGTCGTATCAAATATTGGGTTCCCTGGATAGATGGGAGTATTGTCATCTAAAAGTTGAGATACATCAAAGATTTTCATGTTATAACTATACCCCTTAAATGTGTCTATTGCAAATGATTATATGCATAACACTCAATTATATAACCCTTAGGTGATTTTGCTAAAGGTTGTTAATACTAATGAATTCTAATATACTCATTGTGTAACATTTGTTTATTAGTATATTATATAATGTAACTTTAATGTTATATAATTAACATAGATAATATTGCATTTATTTTATAAATTAATAGGATCTTGATTCAATGAGAGATAAAAATATAATTTCACAATTAGGACTAGAAGATGTAATGCCCGAAAATGAAAAAGATAATTTTGTAAACGATCTATCTTTGTTATCATTTGAAGATGATCAATTCTCTGTAATGGTTATACAGCAAAAAAATACAAAAAAAGTTAAACCTCTAACAGAAAATGTGGCGATAAAACTCAATGCATTTTTAAAAAGAGAGTCCTTATAACTACCAAGACCTAAAAAGGGGGAGTTTATTCCCCCTTTTTTTATTTTCCTATTTTCCTAAAGCACCTCTCCTTCTTTAGCAACAGGTTCTCCTCCATCTTCTGGTGGAGTTTGCTCCCCCGGAGTTTGCCCCCCTTCTGAAGATCCTGATTCTGGGTCACCTTCCTGATGCTCTCCACCCTGTGGTTCGCCTCCTTGAGGCTCTCCTCCTTGAGGCTCAGACTGTTGATACATAGAACTTCCAATCTCTTGCATCAAAGTTTCAAGCTCATTTATTGCAGTTTGAATTTCTTCCTTTGACACCGGTTCTTTTGAAGAAACTTCTTTTAGATTTGCAATTTTATCGGCTAGTTGAGTTTTTTTATCTTCCGGAATTTTATCTTTGTTTTCATCTACAAATTTTTCAGATGAAAATATTACCGTTTCTGCAGTATTTTTAATCTCAACACCCTCTTTCTTTGCCCTGTCTTCTTCTTCATGTTCCTTTGCTTCTTTAAGGAGTTTCTCAACCTCTTCGTCTGATAAAGCAGTATTTGCCGTTACAGTAATATGCTGACTTTTACCAGTAGCCTTATCAGAAGCATATACTTTTAATATACCGTTTGCATCTATATCAAAGGCCACCTCTACTTGAGGAATACCTCTTGGAGCGGGAGCAATACCGTCAAGAATAAATCTCCCCAATGTTTTGTTATCTGCTGCCATCTCCCTTTCTCCTTGCAATATATGTATCTCAACGGAAGTCTGGCTATCTGCGGCAGTAGTAAATACCTGTTTTTTTTGAATAGGGATTGTAGAATTCCTTTCTATAAGTCTTGTGGATACACCTCCCAACGTTTCAAGTCCTAAAGATAGGGGTGTTACGTCAAGTAATGTTACATCTCTAACATCTCCTGCTAGGACTCCAGCTTGAACTGCTGCTCCAACAGCAACAACTTCGTCTGGGTTCACGCTTTTATTTGGCTCCTTCTTAAAAAATTCTTTTACTGCATCAACTATCGCTGGCATTCTAGTCATCCCTCCTACAAGAATAATTTCATCAATGTCAGAAGGAGTCTTTTTTGCATCAGCCAAGGCTTTTTTTACTGGCTCCATAGTTTCTTTTACTAAGTCGCCCACCAGATTCTCAAGCTGAGCTCTTGTCATAGTTATGTTTAAATGTTTTGGGCCAGATGCGTCTGCGGTTATGAAAGGAATATTTATTTGTGTTTGAGCCGTAGAAGAAAGTTCTATCTTTGCTTTTTCAGCAGCCTCTTTAAGTCTTTGTAGCGCAGAAGAGTCTTTCCTTAGATCAACGCCGTTAGTTTTTTTAAAATCTTCAGCCAAGTAATCAATTATTTTTCTGTCAAAATCATCTCCTCCAAGATGGGTATCCCCATTCGTTGATATAACCTCAAAAACTCCATCTCCAAGTTCTAATATTGAAATATCAAAAGTTCCTCCACCAAGGTCATATACTGCAATTGTCTGTTCCCCTTTTTTATCAAAACCATAAGCTAATGCTGCGGCAGTAGGTTCATTTACTATTCTCTTTACATCCAAGCCTGCTATTTTGCCGGCATTTTTGGTTGCCTGCCTTTGAGAATCGTCAAAGTATGCAGGAACTGTAATTACAGCTTCTGTTATTTTTTCTCCAAGAAAACTTTCTGCGTCCTGTTTTAGTTTAGACAAAACCATTGCTGAAATTGCCTCTGGAGCCAACCATTCATCTCCAAATTTAATTTCTATCCCTCCACCTCCGGATTTTCTTATCTCAAATGGGAGTAATTTTACATCTCTCTGAACCTCTGGGTCGTCAAATGTTCTTCCTATAAGTCTTTTTATAGAATAAAAAGTATTCTTCGGATTTAGAACCATCTGATTTTTTGCCGTAACACCTACTGCCCTAGATTTATCATTTAATATTGCTATAACAGAAGGGGTTGTACGTGCACCCTCGCTATTTTCTATTATAGTAGGTGTCCCTCCTTCCATAACAGCCATTGCTGAATTTGTTGTCCCTAAATCTATTCCTAATATTTTTGCCATAACGATATATTAACTAAATTAAATTTCTAAACTAATTTCTAAATCAAGATTCTTGAATCAAGATTCTTGAATCAAGATTCTTTTTTTCCAACAATTATTCTTGCTGCCCTTATAACTTTTCCGTTCTGCTCATACCCAACCCTTACTACTTGGATTACCTTGTTCTCTTTCTCTGGGTCTTCAACATTTACTGTCCCTATTACTTCATGATGCAAAGGAGAGAACGTATCTCCTTCTGCAACTTCCATAATCTGAGCCCCCTGACTTTTGACAATATCATTACATTTATCAAAAATAAGCTTTATTCCATTTTTTATTTCAGAGATACTAACTTTTTCATTCCCATCTTTCTCACTCTTTTCAAGATGAGAAATGTATGTATAAATATCATCAGATATTTCTAAAAATTGACGAAGTAGCAAACTATTCGTTATCCCAACCATATTATCCTTCTCCGTTTCCGTTCTCTTTTTTAAATTCTGATAATCAGACAATGCACTCTTTAGTAAATTTGTTGTTTTTTCCAGTTCCTCTTTTAAAGATTTTATTTCTCCATCTCTTTTGTCAATCTCCTCAAGAACTTCTTCTGTTACATCTCCTACTTTTGGGTCCAGACCCTTTGGATCTAAATCTTTTTGACCTAGGTCTTTTTTTTGTTTTTTCTCTGTCATAATGTTTTTTATTAAAATTTTATGTTTAAATTAATTTTTTATTACCACCAAGATGCCCTCCGCCTGAAAGGTCCCCGTCTAGACGGTTACCATCCTGCGGTTACTTCTTCTAGGGAATCAGTAACAAATCTTAAAACAGGAAACACCCTTTTGTAATCCATCCTATAAGGCCCTATCACTGCTATGTACCCCTGCTCTCCTCTGTGAAGTCTAAACCCAGAGAAGACAATTGCTGAATTTTTAAAACTATTAAATCCAGATTCCTCTCCTATTAAAACCTTCACGTCTGCCTCATATGCGACCCCTTTTTCAAAAATAGACTCCAAGATATTATAATTCTCTAACACTGAAACAACATTTTTTAAAACAGAGATATCTTCAAATTCAGGATAATCCAAAATTTCGGAAATACCTGAGTAAAAAAGTGCATCCTCAAACAGAGCCACTGCTGCATATTTCAGACTTGAAGACAACGTTTCCACCGCAGTCCTTAAAAGTTTGTCTCTTTGAAATCTAGCATCATGGAAGCCTTCCTTTATATTCATCTCCTGCACATAGCCCATTTCGTCTTCTTTTAACATATGTTCTATGTAGTATCGAAATCCTACGGAAGTAGGAACTCTACCAGCAGAAAAATGTTCTTTTTCAATGAACCCAAGCCCTATAAGGTCGGCCATTTCATTCCTAATAGTTGCAGGAGAAGCTTTTATATTATACTTATCTGCAACAGAAACCGATCCTACGGCTTGTGCTGTCTGCATAAACTCCAAGATTATACATTCCAATATTCTTTCTTGCCTTGGAGTCATATGTTTTTAGCAAAGCTTAATATTAACTGCCAATATCTTATCACTCCTCCTACGTCTTGTCAAGAACCTAAAGAGAAAGTATAATTTAGACAAATGAAAAGAAAACTGCCCGAAATAATGTTAGTCCTCCTTTTGGCCCTAATTGTTATAATAATTGAGCCAACAGTAACAAAACAAATATTTAATATATACCGAAAAGGAGGAACTTCTTCTTTGGTGGTAACCCTGAAAAGCGGAGAAGGAAAAGTATATATTGACAACAAATATTATGGAACAACTCCTTTGTCCGTACACAATATAAGTTCTGGGGTACACTCTGTAAAAATAATAAGATTAGCATCTACCTCAAATTTTTACTCTCCATTTCTAGAGACAATCCCTTTTGAAGGGAACAACGCGACAATAATTGAATGGAACATGGGTCCTTCATCAAATTTTTCTTCTGGTGCAATATTCTATTTTAAAAATAACTTTTCTAGTTCATCCTCAATAAATCTTAGTGTGAATACAAAGTCTGAAATTTTTATTAATAAAAAATATATAAAAACCTCTTCTTTCCTAGAAAAAATATTACCTCCTGGAGCTTATAATATAACATTGGCCTCTCCAGGGTATATTCAAAAGAGTATAGAAGTTAATCTCAAAGAAGGGTATGATGTTTATGTTAAGGTTCAACTTTTTGAAATACCTTTAAGACTGGCCTCGGGAGGCTAGCCTCTGGAGACCAACCTCTGGAGGTCAGCCTCTGGGAGGTTAACATCTACAAATTCATAATTATGACTACAAAAATTACATTTGCAAAAAAACTTCCTACCACGCTGATATTCAATGGCGGAAATTTTTGCGCAATTAAATTGGCCGAAAATATAGTAGAAGAAGGAGGCAATGTAATAATATTAGACGAATTTTCAAAAAACAACTCAGAGAGCGTAAGAAAATTAAAACTAATAAAAGATAAACATAGTAAAGGAGAAATAAAAATACTAGACATAGCATCTAACTCAGACTTAGTAGAAATACTAGAGGAAATAAATTTTGCAATTTTTTTTGGAGGGTTTAATAGCATTTATGGAATAACTCCAGCAAGAATACTTAAAAACATAGATCTATTTTTTGAGATAGCCCTAAAAAACCATAGCAGGTATTTAGTTGTTACAAATATAAATAAAACAGACGATGAACAATTTAACGAAGTAGAGGAAGGTTTGAAAACAAAAACTAGAAAAGAAATGCGGGAGGGAAATGGAACTCTCGCCACTGGTAGCCTTGTAGAGATGGGGGAAGTTTACGGGGAAACAATGGATGCATTTTTGAATAATCCTATAAATTCAATATTGAAAAGCATAGATGAAGATAAAATCATAAAAGTTAAAAATAGAAATAGATTTTACCACTATTTGTACGAAGATGATGCTGTGAATGCAATTATTAAAGTTTTGTTCTCTGACCTTGAGGGCGAATATAAGATTTCAAACAAGGAAGATGTGTCTAATATTTCTCTGGCATTTAGAATTTCAGACCTTACCGGATTTAAAGTTGAAGAAGAAGAAAAAAATGACCAAGAGTTAAATATGCCCGAGGATAGAATAAAAACAACCATTGGAAACCTTGACTCTTGGACCCCCGACACTAGTTTCGAGAACGGAATAATAAAAACCGTAAGAGAAAAAGTAACTAGTAAAATTGTTCCTACCTCTATATTTAAAGATGAAAATTCTGCACCTGTTATTCCAAAAAACGAAGAGGTAAAAAATCCATTCGGATCCAGATCCTTTAAAAAAGTTAATCTTTCTAACTTTGATAAAATAAAGGAGCAATATTTAAAAAACGAATATATTAATCAAGGAGTGTTTACTCCAGAGAGAAAAAAACAATTAACAAAAACAAGGAGAAAGAAGAAGGGCCTAAAATACCTAATAGTAATACTTATCGTTATTTTTATTCTTGCACCATTAATAGATTCCTATATAAACTATGAATCTCTTTTGTCAAATCTTTCCCTACAACAACAATATTTATCTTCTAGACAATACAGCGAAGCATTGTTATATAACAAAAATGCCCAATCCAACATATCTACTCTTAAAACGTATGTTGGGATGTATGCTCCAGTATTGTCAATATTTGGTCTTTTTACCCCTACCAAACAAACGACCCTTTCTGCTTTAAACCTTAATAATGCTATGTATTATTTAATAAATGCAACTAAAAGTATAAATTCTATAAATACCCTAAATTTAACTACTACAAATTCTGCCTTCATTTCAAACATGCAGACACTCTCTTCTCCTTCTTTTGGATCAATGCAGGCAAAGACTGCAGCATTAGAGTTAAGTCCTCATTCGTTAATGTCTGCTTTGTATCAAAGACTGTCTTTGGAAATTAGTTTTGCAAACAGCAGTTTTTTAAATATCCAAAATAGGGCTCAAACATACTACGCTCTCTTGTCTGGGGGTAAATCCTATACTCTTATTTATCTTAACAATAACTCACTGTCTAACATACAAGGGAATATTACAAAATATGTGTATGTAACAATTTCTGATGGAAAGATTATGAGTGTTATAAATCCAAACAATGCAGGTGATTTAAATCAAATACCAAAAAGTGCATCTTTAGCTGTAACATCAACAAATATATCAAATCTCGTTAACAGAGCATTTAAAGTAAATAATACCGGCGTTATATACATAACAAAAAATGCACAAAATAACCTTACCCCTCTAGGACAAAACATTGTTGGCGCATATACAAACTCCAATGAAACAGAAAAAGTTGTTATAATTAAAACTGTTGGACAAGACATAAAAAATAACACCCTTAACTTGTATATAACAAACCCTAAGTATCAGTATATAAACCTTCTTATAAAGTAGCTTATGATATACTCAAATCATTATGGAAGATAATAAAAACCAAAATTCTTCATATGGGGCCATACCACTAGAGGTTGGGAATGTGAAAGATAATATTTTTACATCCCTAAAATACGGGTACCCAAGATCAGGGTCCCTAGGTTCAAAAATAAAGGAAGGTATTAGAGTGCAAAAAAGGCTTTTACTATGGAAAAGACCTTTATTCCTATTTTATAGCATAGTTAGCTTCTATATAATCTTGCTTTTGCTATTTTTCATAGTAAAATATTTTTTGTCTGTACCCTCTTTGGTTCCCGTATTATTTTTTAATCGGGTTCCACAGCTAATATCTAAGTATGTTTTATTTTTTCTTATATTTGCCGACATATTATTCTTCTTAGTGTCAATATTTATATATTTAAAAATTTATTATAGAATAAAAGAAATTGCATATCTTGTTATCATATTAAACTTGGTATTTAGTGTTCTATTATTTTTAACTTTTTATAAAACTATGCAAATGTCACTATGATATCTGTACCTTTTGAATATTTAAAATACCTTATTTATTTACCCCTTTTTATAGAGTCTTTTTTAATTTCACTTTTTCTAACTCCTATTGTTAGGGTGGTTGCAGAAAAATTACATGTTTATGACAATCCTCCTTCAGAAAGAACTGACCCTACTGCACCAAGAAGGATACATGCCATTAAAAAATTAAAGCTTGGAGGAACTGCAATTATTTTTCCTTTTGTACTATTAACTTTGATAAATGTTCCAATAACAAAACAACTATTGGTCTTTATTTTAGGCATCTTGATTTTAGTTATAACAGGAATAATTGATGATTTTTATGATATATCTGCAAAATTCCAAATTGTAATGCAAATAATAGCAACGTTGTGTGTAACACTGGTAGGAATAGATATAAGTTATGTATCAAAACCATTGGGGGGCATATCTTCTTTAAGCTTCATCCCATTCTCTGTAGGAGGTACCAAAATATATCTAATATCATTCATAATTACTTGTATATGGATACTTTTTATTATAAATGCAGTAAAATGGATGGCTGGTACAGATGGACTCGCAGAAGGAAATGTTTCTATTGCTGTAATTATAATAGCCCTTGTTTCTATACGATTTCAAACCTACGATACTGCAGTTATGGGTTTTATTTTTGCAGGACTAATGTTAGGGTTCTTATTTTTTAACTTCTACCCTTCAAAAATATTCTCGGGATCTTCAGGAAAAAGTGTTTATGGTTTTATTATTGCAGTACTAGCTATTTATTCTGGAGCAAAATTAGGGTCTACTATTATGGTGTTATCTATCCCTATAATCGATGCTGTGTGGGTCATTTTTACAAGGATCAAAGAAGAGAGGCCTAAGGGGGTTTTATCTTTAATGAAAATCAATGACAAGAGGCATCTGCATCATAGGTTGTTACAGCTTGGTTATTCACAAAAGAAAATAGCCCTTATTGAGTATACTTTCACTGGAATTATAGGAATAATTGCTCTTATAGCAACCGGTTTCCATAAACTTATATTCTTAGCAATATTTGCCCTTATAATATTTATCCTTATTTTTACAATAAGTATGAGGACTAAAAAATACTCCTCTTAGATATTTTGTGGTTGTTTTGAGACTAGAAGACAATGTTGTATAATAATTGTATGAAAGAAAAAATTAATAAAACAAAAAAATCCGAGCAAAATGAAACCATCTCAAAAAAAGATGTCTTAAAATTAGATGATATTATAGGATCAATACCTTTATACTGTGATAAATGTGGTGCACTACACGACAAAGAGAGTATAGAGATAATCGATAAAAACGAAAACCTTACAATAATATATATGATGTGTGAAAATTGTCTTTCTAAAAATATTATGTATGTTATAAAACCATTAAATGTAATAAATAAAACTGTAATAAATGTGGACTTAGAATCAAATGAAATAAAAAAATTTGCTGGATCAAAAAGTATTAATACTGATGATATTTTGGATATATATTCAAGTGTAAAGTCAAAAAAAATAAATAAAGCAAAAGATCTTATTGATGAATTATCAAAAATAGGTTGACCATTAAATGCTTGAGCAAATAAATTTTAAAAGAAAAATCCTTGTTGTAAAAAAAAGTATAAAATTAAGAGATGCTGTGGAAAAAACACTCATGGATTTATTTGAAAAAGAATTAGGTCTTAATAATAAAAATCCCAATCTAGAATATAAATATATACGTAAAGGTAAAATCATAATAGTAACGCCAAGTTCTGTTATTGCTCAAGAAATTATTCTTCAAAAGAATTTAATAATAGATAGTATTAATGCCATACTTGTTAATAATAAAGATAAAACTATCAAGGTAAAAGATATAAGGGTTAAAATTAAATCCTTGGATTAAAATCCCAGATTAATACTATCTCTCTTGGAGTGGGGTCATAAGGTATGTAAAATTAGGGTCTGAGGTATCTTCAAATTGAGAGACTTTCTTCTTTTGAGGGTTATTTGTTTGTATTTGAAGTTCATTACCCTCAACATGGTTTAAAAAATCCATAAGGTATTTAGAATTAAAACAAATAACACCCTTTTCTCCTTTTATTTTAGTACTTATAAAACTTACACTCTCACCAACCTCGGCAAGCGAAGAATATATTTTTATTTCATCTTTAGAAGGATTAAAATCTAAGTATATCCTTGATATGTCTTTGAATTTAAAAATATTAGAAAGTTTAACTACGTCTTTAAATTCTTCAAAATTAATAGTAAATTTATTGTCAAAAGATTCTGGAAATATTTTTTTATAATCTGGATATTTTCCATCAATAATTCTAGATATAAATTTTACATTCAATATCTCAAATATTAACTGGTTTTTATTCTCAGTCTCAGAGATGTATATATATGTTTCTTCATCTACATTAAGTTCTTTTATTATTTTAGAAATACTGTCAACAGAGGTTGTTGGGATTATAATATCTCTATCAGTTTCCTTTTTTACCTCAACCCCTGATATTTTATAACTTGCAAACCTAAAACCATTTATTCCAATTAATTTTAAAGAATCTTTTTTTTCTTTACCTAAAGATTTTGAGTCTACATCTTTTAATGATATACCTGTCTCAAACAAGATACCATTTAGTATTGTTTTAGTTGGATCTGTTGATGAAGCAAATGTTACTTTGTCAGCAGCATTTGAAAAATCTAGTGCATTTATTTTTATAAAATAGTCATTCTTTTTATCCTTAAACTCAGGAAACTCATCTGAAGGTATAGTATTTAGAGAAATCTCATTCTTCAAATCTGAAATTACAAGTTTGAAATCTTCAACCTTTATATTTATAGCCTCAGATTTAAGATTTGATAGAAAATCATATAAATTCTTTAAATTAACTGTAATAGAGCCTTCTTTTATAATTTCAACTCCACAATATGAGACGATTGTTTGCTCCATATCAGTTGCACAAATTTTAATTTTTCCTTCTTCTGTTTTTAGAAGAACATTAGATAGTATTGGAATACTAGATCTCACGTTTTGAACCTTGCTTGTAAAATTTAAAGATTCTAATAAATTTTCACGAACTACGTTTATTTCCATAGACCTATCTTCTTCTTTTAATAATATATAAATTTAGTAGTCTTATTAGGTATTGTTTATAAGTTAGATATAATTAATAAAACACATATTCTATCTAATTAAATCTTGGTGTATTTCCTGTTTATAATATAAAATTATCTTATAAATTGCAAAAACACTCATATTTTTTATACATACCACAATAAAAACCAATAGTTATTTATGTGTATAATTAACATAAAATGTTTATTCTTTGTGTACTGTTAAATTATCGTTTTTCTAAAATACACACAAAATTTAATAATTATGAACATATTGTACACACACAATATTCATAATATACACATATAAAAAACATTCTTTAAAAGAGCTATAATTGATGTCTTATCTCTGCTATTTGGTCCTTAATTTGTAAATCTATATCTATTAAATTCTCAATCTTATCCACACCGTGCATTATTGTTGTGTGGTCTTTTCTTTTGAGTATTGATGCAACTTCTACAAGTGAAAGATTTAAATCTGTACGTAGAATATACATAGCAATTTGTCTGGGGAGTACAACTTTTACAGTTCTTCTTTCTCCAAATATATCTTTTCTTGAAACTTCATATTTTTCACAAATAGAATCTATAACATCTTTTGGTCTCAACCTTTTCTGTCTTTTTTTTCTAGATATTCCTATATATTTTGATATATCTTCTGGAGTCAACTCTTTATTTAGTGAAGTTTGTAGAGCAATTACCTTTGTTAAAACACCCTCTAATTCCCTTATATTAGACTCAATACTAATTGCAATCATTGATAATACCTCATCATTTATTTTTATATTACGTTCTTCGCATTTTTTTCTTAAAATTGCTACCCTTGTTTCTTCATCTGGAAGAGAAATATCTGCCACCATCCCTCCTTCAAATCTAGATACAAGTCTTTCTTCTAAATTTTCTATATCCCGCGGATGTCTATCAGACGCTAAAATAATTTGTTTGTTTGCCTGATGAAGTGTATTGAAGGTGTGGAAAAATTCCTCCTGAGTCCCTTTTCTTCCAGATATAAACTGAATATCGTCAATTATAAGGACATCATTTTCTCTATATTGTTTTCTGAAGTTTTCAGATTTACCTTTTTTTATAGAATTAATAAGTTCATTTAGAAATGTTTCGCTGCTTACGTAAGCAACCTTATAGTCAGGATTCTTTTCTAGTATAGAATTTCCTATTGCCTGCATAAGATGTGTTTTTCCAAGGCCTACTCCTCCAAATACAAAAAATGGATTATATATTTCTCCTGGTTTATCTATAATCGCGCATGCAGCAGCATGTGCAAGCCTATTAGACGAGCCCACAATAAAATTTTCTAGTGAATATTTAGGGTTTAGACCGGCCTTTATTAAAGAAGAATTTTTCTCTGCATCAAGATTTTTTTTCAAAACTTCTTTTGATGTTTGTTCGTTCATTGAATTAAACAAAGGTGTGTTTTCAACAAAGTCACTCTTTTTTACAAACAATGTTATATCCACCGGGCTCCCATAAGCCTCAGATAAGACCTTTCTTGTAATGTTTAGATAATTTAGATTAATATAATCTAAAGTAAAAGAATTTGGGCAAGATATTTTTGCTATACCGTCTTTTATTTGAAGTAGTTTTGTTTTTGAAAACCAAATATGATAATTTTTTTCAGAGATATTTAATCTTATTTGAGAAACAGCAACCTTCCAAACTCCAGGAAGTGAATCTTTTGAATTTAAGCCATTTTTGTGGTCTTTTGAATTTGAATCTTGAATCTTCTCTAAATTTTTATGCATAGTTAAAAATAAAAAGTCTAAGTATATTAGGCATAAAAAATAAAATTCAAGGACGGTAATCCTTTAAGGGGCCGGTAACATGTAAGGGTATCAAATTGTGGATAACTTTTCAAGCAACTAAATAAACCCCTAGTTTTATAGTGATATTTTAATCTATAAAAATAATAAGCCTTTGGTATTTTAAAAAAAACAATGTTAATGTATTATTAATTATATGCAAATGAAAAGTACTAAGTATTTAAAAAAATACACTAGTGGATATTCTGGTTTCACTTTGATTGAAATATTAATAGTTATAGTTATTATTGCAATACTTGCACTTGTTGTGTTTATTGCTATAAACCCTGCAGGTAGAATAAGTGATTCCCAAAACACCACAAGCTTGAAAAATGTAAAAGCTATAGTTCACGCCTTAGAGATATATACAATTGATCACAATGGAACAATTCCTCTTTCTATTCCAGTTTTACCTCCCCCTCTAATAACGACAAATGTTTCGAGTTCTGGCATAGGATCCGGCTATAACATAGAAAATGGAAATCCAGGGTTGCCTGACTGTGTTCAGGCTGGAGCATCGGCTGGAACCTGCGCTCAGGTATCCTCAGGCAGTTTATTATATAACGAAATCCAAGCATATCTATCATCTGCTCCATCTGGAGGCCCTTATTATGTGGGACAAGATAGCAGTGGTAGCAATATTGTTGTTTTTGCTGTGGGACTAAAACAAGGAATCACAACAGACACAAAGGGGTACGGAGTTTCATATATGCTGTACGCATTCAGGTAAAAAGGTTTCGGGTTTATAATCACGCTTGACAATCACGATTGACAAAAATTTTATACTAATATAAATTGATAATAAGTCAGATAAAGGGGGTGAAAGAGAATTATGATAAAAACTAATTTTAAAGGGGCTAGCCCCAAAGAAGCAAAAGCTTTATCTAGATCTAAAGGAGCCAGCTCCAAAGGTTTCACTTTGATTGAAATATTAATAGTTATAGTTATTATTGCAATACTTGCACTTGTTGTGTTTGTAGCAATTAACCCAGTAGGGAGAATTGCAGATGCAAATAACTCTACTAGGCAGACAGATGTTCAGCAAGTTGCACATGCAATTTTGATGTATACTAACGATCACCAAGGTCAATACCCAGGTGGTTTGACACAGCTTACATCTCCATTGATAAACACGGCTGCAGCTTACGGATATTCACTAACAGGATCTTCAATTGGAGTTCCTAATTGTGTTACAGGGACAGGAACAGTACCTTCAGCTACAGTTACAGTATCCTCGTCTTGTATACTATTAACACAAGGATCTGCCGTTGGTAATGAACTTTCACAATATCTAAGTTCTTTCCCTTCAGGTAACATCTATATGGCAGAAAATTCAACAGGAACAAGATTTGTTGTTTTCGCAACAGGAATGCAACAAGGCGTAACTGTTGATGCTAAAGGTTATCCAGTAGTATGGAGTTATAACTAATAGGTAATGTTGTGGGGCGACGACGAATATTTTTATGTTGTCGTCCCCAAAGGTTGGTGGTATACTCAGAGTACTAATATTTGTTAATTATTAATGTTATGGCTCACCAAGAAATAACATCCTCAAATTTTGACCAAGAAGTTTTAAAGTCAGAGATGCTTTATATAGTAGATTTCTGGGCAGACTGGTGTATGCCTTGCCATATGTTATCTCCTGTAATCGAAGAGATTGGAGAGGATTACAAGGACAAGATAAAGGTTGGTAAACTTAATACTGACGAAAATCCTGATATTGCAGCAAAATATGAGATTATGAGTATCCCTGCTGTGTTATTTTTTAAAGGTGGAAAAGAAGTTGCAAGGCTAATAGGTGTCAGACCTAAAACTGATTTTTCAAATCAGATAGATTCTCTTTTATAAAAAATTAATGAAAATTAATATAATTACCCTCTATCCTGAGTATTTTAGATCAAATATCCTTTTTGGTGCTATAAAAAAAGCTTTAGATATAAAGGCTTTCTCTTTAAATATTATAAATCTAAGAGATTTTGCATATGACAAACGAGGATCAGTAGATGATTCCCCTTATGGAGGGGGAGCGGGCATGATATTAAGAGCGGATGTTTTGTATAAGGCTTTGGAGTCAACAAAAAAAACATCTAGCCCCGATAGTTATTCTGTAATGCTGTCTGCCTCCGGAGAGAAGTATACTCAAAGTGTGGCAGAATTTTTAGCAAATCTAAAAGAAATTACAATTATATGCTCAAGATACGAAGGTTTTGATGAGAGAATTGTAAATTACACGAACATAGAGCTTTCAATAGGGGACTTTGTTCTCTCTGGTGGGGAACCAGCAGCCCTAGTTATTATTGATTCAATATCAAGACTCCTACCAAACGTTTTGGGAAACAATGAGTCTTTAAAAGAGGAATCTTTTGGACCTAGGTCTTTTCTTGAAGGAGTTGAAAGGGGAAGGAGCTTATTAGAGCATCCCCAATATACAAGACCAGAAGAGTTTAATGGTTTTAGCGTTCCAAAAGTATTGTTGTCCGGAAATCATGAAAAAATAAAAGAATGGAGGAGGAAAAAAAGTATTGAAAAAACACATAAAAATAGGCCAGATTTAATATAGAGTCTTTTTTATTGTAAAAATATAGGGATGTGATAAGATAATATGTTTATATACTATATTTTTTTAAATATGCATTTTATAGAAAGACACACAGTATTACCTTTCAAAGAAAAAAAATTAAAGACGCAAATTTTATTGTTGAAGGTAAGAATTTTTTTAAGACACATTTTTTCGTATAAAAGAGATTTGGTTGACCTTGTGGAGAGAACTACAAATGCAAACCTAAAACAAAAAAGTTCAATAAATATAAAAAATATTTTTGCCTTACTTTTGGTTTTTGGAGTATTATCTGGAGGGTATGTTTTTGCGCAAACCATTCCTTCTTCTACCTCAACCTTAAGTCAGTGTGCTCCAGTTAATGGGTCTGGTCTTTCAACTTGGAATTCTTGTGGGTTTACTCCTTCCATTTTTCAATCTGGCGCTATAGCAATACTTGGGAACTATACTCAATATTCAAATACTACAGCCCAGAATTTTAAATATACTGGAGGATATGGAGCAATGGGGACTATGGCATCACTTATGGGAAGTATGTATGCAGCAAGGCCAGAATCGGGGGTTGGATATTTTGCATATTTAGGAGAGA
Organism: bacterium; assembly: GCA_027371855.1. Taxonomy (GTDB): domain Bacteria; phylum Patescibacteriota; class Dojkabacteria; order JAKAPS01; family JAJZLI01; genus JAJZKG01. The sequence goes on along the minus strand of DAHXLB010000032.1, from coordinate 13,624 downwards.
AGGCTGGATTTATAAATAATACCTATGCAGCAACAACATCAAATTCTGGAGGGCCAATTTATGGATTTTCCTTTCTTTCTCCCATTGAACCCTTGTGGGCATTAACTAGAAATGTGGCATATTTCCTTCTTATTCTAATAATAATAATGACAGGAATTATGATAATAATAGGTGGAAAAATTGGAGGGCAAATACCTATTACATTTATGTCTGCATTGCCTAATATTGTTGCAGCAGTAATACTGATTGAATTTTCTTATGCCTTGGCGGGATTTATGATAGACCTCATGAATATATTACTTTCTTTTGTATTCTTTACATTTAATTATTTAGGACCAAACTTGGGAGGGAAAAGCTTCTCGTCAGCCTTCTCTAGCAACATGTATATTTTTAATGTTTTTGGTACCATACAAGGAAATTTACAATCGGCACTAAAGGGTGCCAACACAGTACTTGGACCAATATCAAGCTCTCACCCAGGGATTTATGGAACCTTGCTTAGTATGCTTGGACATCTTCTGAAAGGACCATTTTCTTCCATAATTGCCTTTATTATTGCCATTATCTTACTTTTTACCGCTATAAAGATTTTTATGAAACTGTTAGCTTCTTACATTATTCTTATTTTTCTTCCTGTTGCGGCACCGTTTATGTTCTTATTTGGGGCATTTCCTGGTCAGGGCAAATTTTATTGGAAGTTTTTCATAGGAATGTTTAAGGCTATTATGGCATTTGTCGTAGTGTATGTGATTTTCCTGATAATGTATTATCTAGAGTATGGTAACGGAGGACTCCCTATATCTTTTGGAAACGGCAACGCTCTTCCCTTAATAGGATTTCAAAGCATCTCTAGCGCCGGATCCACCTCAGTAATTGCGGCATTTATAGCAGTAGGACTTTTTGTTTTGATACCAAAACTTGTTAGTGATGTGCAAAATGCTATATCAAGGGATTTTGGAGATTATGGAACAGAACTTAAAAAGAATGTTGCTGGACCTTGGGCTAGCCTTAGAAGAGGAGCAAGGAATCTTACTGGGCTGGCAAGATAAAACATATGGATTTAAGACAATTTTACTATGACAAATATAAGGACGATTTTTCATTGTATGAGGAGTTTATAAGAAAATTCTCTTATAGTAGTGATGTAGATAATTTTTTGACTCTGGATATTAAAATTTTTGACGAATATTGCGATGACAGAACTCTGCCCCTTTATGATTACTTATATTCCTCTTTGTATGAGTTATTAAAAACGCCTGTTATTCCAGACCTGAAATTTCTTTATAGGGTCATAGACAAAGATTTTATAGAGTTTTTTTCTTCTCAAAAAGGGAGAGATTTCCTTTTTTATGAAGGACTAAAGAATGAAAAAGGAGAGGAGGTCTCAATAAAAAATGATGCTTTGATAGGGGAGGAAAATTATGAAGACTTGTCTTTCTCCCCACATATTCTTGATCCAAACTACTTTTATTTTATTGATCACGATGAAGATATTGTGAAAATTAAGTATTTAAAGGAAACAAAGACTTTTTTTATCATACGAAAATTTTTGGAATATGGAGGATCTTTTGCTTATCTTAATAATGCAGATGAAAATCTTTTTATAAAAAAACTTTGGAGCATTTTGTCTGTAGGAATTCTGAGGCTCTCTGATAAAGATCTGGTGATTTCTAGTATATCAAAATATGAAGACATTTTTGATTTTAATTTAGACTTAAATGTACAACTTTAGTTATGGATAAAATACAAGAATTAAAAAATGCTCTATATCGGTCCTATTGTGACCTTATATACACAGAAGAGGACCTAAACAGAGATCTATCCGTGGCCAGAATTGATCTTAGTAGATATATTCAAGATTTTGTAGACCAAAGAAACTGTGATTTAAATGGACTGCCTAGTGGATTAGTTGGAGAAGTTTTAGATAAAAAAAGAAAATTTACCTTTAGAGATAAAGTTCTAGAAGGCCAATATAGAAGATATGTAAATGTAGCAGTAGAAGAAAATCTATACAAAAGGTTCTCTATTACTGAGTCTAAATCCTATAAGAGAAAGTACAAAGATAGAGAAGCTAGGCTTCTTGCCAAATCCTTGGCTCTGTCAATAGCTCAATATTTCCTTCCTTCACAAATGGGCCCATATGCTGGAACGGTAGGGGATATAGCCACAGTTAAATTGATGATAGAAAGGTTTCAAAATAAGAAATATATTGATGTTATTGAAAGACAACTTTATACATATAGAACCCAAGGTTATATGCCCGCTTTAGATGAAAAGCTTGAGGTTAGAAGAGTCAATCTTTCTTTCGTGGCATTAAGAAGAAGAGAAGGAGATAATCCTCAATTAAAAACAAGAAAAAGATTAAATGTATGGGAAACGGTAAGTCTAGAAGAAGCATACTCTCTTGTAAGGGGATTATCAAAAGAGGCTGCTATAAAAGCAATTATTAGAAGATATCAATATCCTGAGAATATAGCGCAAGATGTATATTCAAGGATTCTTGAAAAAACAACTGCAGTAGACATACTAGAGGATAATAATGGAAGAGCAAGGGTTACGCCCATTGTTAACGATGGGAGTTTTCATGCAAGATATTTTCTCCAATACATCCTTAATGATGATAAAAAAAGGAATAAGAGAAAAATATTTTCTCTTCCAAAAACTTGGGTTATGGGAAGAGATGTTGGGTTACTCATGGGCCTTGGATTTTTTTCAAAGGACCCAGAAGTTAATCAATATACTAGGTTTTTAGAAAGGAACCCTTTTTTAAAGAAGATAACAGATGAGGATACAGACAAATATATTGCCGCTATAAAGAGTTTTTTCCTACCAGAAGAGAATAAAAGAATAAGGGGTTCTAAATATTCACAAGGGTTATATGTCAGAAATACAAACAGATCTTTGTTTAATCAGAAAAGAGGAGGACTACAGTATGAAGATTATATAAAATATTTTAAAGATCAAACGGCTGGAGAAAATATAGAGTATGCACTTAGTGAAAAGAAGAAAAGAAGTCTTATTCCTTTTTTCAGGAAAACAAGGATAGTAGGGAGAGGAAATGAAATTGAAAATGTAAGAAAATCGTTATGGACTAGATATAAACATAAGAGGAAGAGAATATTGACATTTTTAAATTTTGTTGCTGCAATACCAGCATTGGCCTCTTTGTCTATTAGCTTCTTAGAAACAAGGCTTATAAATATTGCAGATAGAGCTTTTCTAGGAGGGAGATTAACCAAGGCTTTTATTGGGCACATTGAAGGAGGCACTCTAACAGACAAGTTGATGTTGTCATTTGATGGAGTTAAATTTTCTTTTAACGCATTTAAATTAATAATAAAGGATGGAGCTGAGATAGCTATACCTGCATTGTTAGTAGGAGTTTTGTCGAGTTCTATTCCAATAGCTTTAGCTGTAGGTGTGCCATTCTTTGGACTTAAATTTTTCAAAGATTTCCTTCCTCTATTCGATGCGCAAAACCCTTTAACAGTAGATATTATTAAAAAAATTGTCGGAGGGATGACACAAGGAGCACTTTCTGGTAGCGAGATTATTCTTAAATCTTCCATCTTTGGCTTAGAAGCAGGGGTTCTTTCAATCCCACTATCTCTTTTGTTCGGAGCTTCTGCTCCACTGGTTTTTGTAGGAGCTTTTGCTGTAGCGGGAGGATATAAGGCAATAAGTACTTTCGTGGCAGGGAGGTTTGTACCTTCCTATCTTGAAGCTTCTAAGCTAGACGCCTCACTCTTTGATATATTAAGATATAAGAGCCAATACCTAGGGGAATTTGGGGCAGGAGGGTTAGTTACTGGAGGTCTTTTGACCTTAGCTTTCGGAGGAAACCCAATTTTTATACTTGGATTTACAAGTGCCGGATTTATTAGTGGTGCTGTAGCCGACTTTTTCAAAAATGCCATATTTGAAGAATCGATTGTGCATGTAACTCCTACGGCTACACTTATTTCGGATGCAGGCCACATAGCCGTTGGTTTTGGAGCAGGGCTTGGTCTTTTAGGTTTTGCATTTTTTGGGCTTCCTGGGGCCATAGCCTTTGCAGGAACAGGGATGGCCATAAGTTTAGCCACAACGATAATTCAAAGAAGGTTTGCAACCATAACGGTTGGAAAAATTGACCCCTCTGTATTATCACAAATATCAAAAATTTCACCAGAGAATATAAGAGACTTGGTTGCAGCATCTTCTGTGGAGGGAGTGAGGGATATACTTTTAAAGGTAGGATTGCCCTCTGATGTTGTCGAGCGAATTTTATTAGACAGATTTTTATTAAAGGATCTTGGGGGGATAGGAGAATCCTTAAAATCGGATATTGTACTCCAAGGAGATTATACTAAAGATTTACTTAAAAGATCTTTAGAAAGTGATTTCTTTGCAAGACAGACCTTGTTAGGAGATATTGCGAAAAATTTTAGGAATTTTTATGACATAAGAGATCTAAATTCTCTAGAAGAAATAAGGCATCTTTCTACAGGAGAATTTGCGACAAGATTTGGGTTAGATCAAAGAGCTGCAGATCTGCTACGTAGTGACCCTAATTTTATTAGAGGGCTGGAAGGCAATGATATATTTCAAGTCAGGAACGGCATAGAAACTGCTTTAAGGAATAGTTTGAGAGATAAATTTTCGTTGTCTCAGGCAGATATAGGTAAGTTATTTAAAGAATCTAACGATGGAATGCTTAGGAGTTTGCGCCCCATAAACTTAGAACTAAGATCATATCTTAAGATGTCCGATCTTCTTAAAGGAGGAAAAGTTTTCGATTTTATAGGTAGAGGAGAACTTGCTAAGCTTTTAAATATAAATGAGGCAGATTTGGTAGAACATTTAAGGTCTATATATCAAATTAATATTGAAACTATTAAGTATGGGGATCTAAGAGATATTTTGTTAAGGGATAATATTAATATTGTATCTGCATTGAGTGAAAGAAGTGAGTTTTTTAGAGCCTTAGAGGGGACTAAAATAACGATGGGAGAATTATTTGGTAAGTATATAGAATTCCCAGAAAATCTTCCAGATTTGTTAAGTATGAACGTCTCTGAATATATGAGATTTGTTGCAGACCCAACTTCGACATTATCAGTTTCTTTAGGTTGGGGAGATTTAATGAATAGGGTTCAGGGAGATTTTTTGATGAACCCAGAACTAAGAGGGATAATTGGAGACAAAATAAAAGAGATGCCCTTTTCTCTTGGGAAAATTGCAGAATTTGGAAGATTACCATTTGCTCCAGATTTTAAAATTATAGGACATTTAAATTTGTCAGGGATTGAAAGTGTTGGGATGACGGGGCTGTGGACATGGATTGGAGTCGCTATTTTAGGGATTCCAATACTTCCAGCTATAGCAATAACTGGAACTGTGGTTGTTGGAAAAGGTTTGATTAGTGAATTTGTTGCTAGATATCCATTAAGTAAGTTGGACATTGCTGCAAGTAGATTAACCACACTTACTCAATATAAGATTTTTGCAAAATCACTTGAAGGATCTCTAAATATTGGAATAATAGGATTCATAGGAGGGACAGTTTTGTTTGGCCCAGTAATAGGAGCCTTAATAGGAGGTGGTGCACTGGGTGGATTGATGGCATACAAATACTTAGTGGGGCCAGAGAAGCTTATCGGAGGTGTAACTAACTTTGGGGCCGTTGTTATGAAAGTTGGGAATGAAAGTTTAAATGTTGTAATGTCATTTAGTCTTGTAGATCAATTATTCCATCTTAAATCTTTTATACCAAGTCTATTGTTCCAAAATGGAATATTGTCTGCACTTGGAGCTTGGGCAACGGTTGGATTTGGTATTGCAGGATTTGCGGCCCTAGGGGGAGCCATAATAACATTCGTAGTAGGTGCTGCAGCCGTGGCTTTTTTCCCTGCAGTTCTTATAGGTGCAGCCGTTGTTATAACGGCAGATGTTGCAACAAGAATACTTTCTTGGCTTATAACGGGAACTTCACATGGCCTTCTTTTTTATGTTGGAGCTGGGTTAAAAGATGTAGCAGGTTTCTTTTTTGGGGCAGCAGGGTCAGCCTTTGCCTCATTGGGCTTAGATATAATAATAGGACTTATATTTTTACTTTCAAGGTTTGATTTTGATATTGATGATTTTCTAAAAACCATATTTATAATGGTTTTCTCTTGGTCACTAATAGCAGGAGGAGTTTTTGGATCAGGAGTATTTTCGGGTTCTAGCAATAATAATACATCAAATGTTGCGACTACTAATAATACTCAGGCGTCCGGAGTGTCAGATAACATAATAATTTCTCCAGCACAAGGGACTATATTTAAAATAGATCAATCTTCTGGCGTTGTAGTATCTGATACAGTGTATATAAAAACACAAGGTGGTCAAATAGTAGAGATTGGCAATGTGAATAATCCATATTTGTATAGCGGAGAAACGGTTGTGAAAGATCAGTTTATTGGAAACTCCGCACAATGAAGATTGTAATGAAGATACTAAAAATAATAATCCCAATCATCATATTAATAGGGCTGGTTTATTTATATATGAATTTCCACCCAAATAATTCTAAAATTACTCCTCCAAAACCTAAAAATAGTGCTGTGATAGTGATACCGAAACTATCTTTTTATTCAAACACTGGAATTACAATACAAAAATCACAGTCTCTCTCTATTGTAAATCCAAACAATAATAAAAATTTTTATTATACGAGTCCAAAGAATCCTTATACCGTAGCCACGAACCTTGGTATATCATACCCTCCAACGTCATCTAAAAATGGACAGATCTCTTGGTCTTCATCAACAAACTCCCTCATATATTCGAACGGCTCTTTTTTTTATTCTGCAACAAAAGGGTCTCGGGGAACCGCATCAACATATATAAAGAATGTTTTATCCCAAATAACCCCCCAGGGTGTTGGTTATAAGGAAGTTACGGATATAACACAAAATGAAATCATTGTTTATGTCTATCCAAAAATAACTAATCAGTATATATATCTCACCGATGATAATAAATTTTTCTATACATTTTCTTTTTATTTGAATGATTCTATAAAAAGTTTTAGTATTTATCCACTTTCTCTTACTACAAAGAAAGGCCAAACATTAAGTATTACAAGCCTAAATAATAAAACTCTAAAACCCTTAGGATTATATGTGAATACATCTGGAGCAATCTCTAATATTGCTATTACATCTGAAGACTCTGGATATTTTTTTGATCCACAAAATAAGGTGATCGTTCCTATTTACATAATTTATGGGAATGCTGATATAATAAATTTAGGTATTAAAAATTTTACACTTTATGTTCCGGAAGTTAAAACCATATAAATTAGTAATACTTTTTTTCACACTTTCTCTTTTCATAGCTTTAGGGGAAAATGCCTATGCTGCAAGCACGTCTTGTGGAAATGGGGTAGCCAATATTCCTCAGCACATGGCTGTGTCTTGTAATCAAACGTCGTTGAACTTTAATGTTCCAGTTAGTGTTGTTCCTGGAAGCGGAGGACTTTCTGTATCGGGGAGTGCATCTCTTAGTGTTCAATTTACAAATATACCATTGTTCCAGTTTTTTAATTCTGTATCTTCTGTTGGAACTCAAAACTCTTTAAATTCTTCTTTTGACAATCTATATCAACCCTATGGCTATTTTGTAGAGAAAACTAATACTAATCCAAATATAAATTTTAATATCCCCTCTAATTCAAATGGGACTGGAGCGATAGATGTGCCATCTAATTGTTCGTCAGCCCAAGGTGTAACCTGCAGTGTTCTCTCTACTTCAGGGGCGAGCCAATATGCATATTTTGCAGTCCCAGGAATAGGGAAGGCCATCGATTTATTCACAGTAGGTAATATATTTACAATATCTGGATCTCCATATAGTCAAAGTGTTAATAGTCTCCCAAACCCTAGTTTTTTATCAAGTACCCCACAGAATCCCGTTGCTACGTGTACGGGGAGTGCCAATGGTTGTGTTAATGGAGAAACTCCCCTAGCTTACAAATTAACAACTCCCTATGGTGGGAATCCATATAATATTTCTCAAAATAGCCCAATTTCCACCCTAGGAACGTGGGGAACTGATATAATAGGGTGGTTTACAGGCTTTGTTTCAAGTGTTGGTTGTAATACATTAAATATTAATTGTCCTATTTCTGGAAGTAGCAACATTCCTCCTTACTGTAGTAAATATATATCTCAGGTAAATAGAACTGCTTCAACTTCTACAAATACCAGTACTACAGACCCTTATTGTCCTATTACCGGTTTTAGTATCCAAGTGGCATATTCTTGTCAACAGGATGTTCAGCCAGTTACAGTACTAGAATCAGATTTAAATGCTACAAATCCTAATAACTCACAGCAAACCCTAGCATTGAATAACGAACTTATAGCGGCTGAAGCCACGTTAAATAATTGTAAGTCTACCCTCTCAGGGTTTTTGGTGAGCGGGATCCCCGCCAACTTTAACTCAAATCTATATTTACAGGGATTAAATAGAATTCTTGCAGATGAGTGGTACGCAGAAGCAGCCTTGGATGGAGGCCCTCCCATAGGTCACACTAACCTTGCTGCTTGGAATCAATATGTAGATCAACAAACATATGAACTTTACCCATCAGTCTTGCAAGTTTTAAATCAAGGTCCCTCTAACCCACAGTATTCTACAATCACAAATGCTTTATTCTCAGGCATAGGAGAGAAAATTTCAGCAAACATCTCAGTTAATGGAGGAACTGGATCTACAGCAAATTTCTACTTTCCATGGATAGGAGAAGCACTTCAAATACAACAAAATCTTGCCATACATAACTTTCAACCATATTTTCAAAACGGCGTATCTAGTAATCTCCCTAAGCTTGCTCAAGGAGAATATTATATACAAAATACTTCAAATTATCCCGATCCATTACTACTGTATCTTTTATACGTAGGGGCCTTATCTCCAACAGACCCTGTTGTGCAGGCAGACTTGGGGTCTTATCCCATAAACACTATCTTACAAAGTTCAACTGGAGGAGGTTCTGGGGGAGGGTATGGCGGAGGACCAACTAATACTTCAGGTAAATATAATCAGCAAGCTTGTGATCAGGCTCTGACTATGGCACGTCCTTCTAGTATAAACCTTTCATTGTCCCAATTGCTTCAATATGCAAATGATTTTATTGGGGCTAATTATTCTGAAAATAGAGACTTTTCGAAATGCTACCCTAATGCTGCACCGGGAGTCTATCCAGGGATAGACTGTTCTTCTTTTGTTGCAACTTTGTATAAAGACATGGGGATCCCACTTGCTCAAAATTCTACTACAGAAACACAATATTCGTATAGTCAACAAGCATTAAATATCTTTACAAATTTGAATAATGTTGCTGCCGGAGACCTTATATATTTTTATGAACAGGCTGATTATCCGCAAGCTCCACCTCAACATGTTGCATTAATAACAAGATGGAATGGACCAAATAATTTCGATACTGTCCAGGCAACATATCCTGGGAATGGAGTTGTTAACGATAATTATGCTAAAGGTGCACCTTTGTGCCTTACCTTGCCAGGAGGTGCGGTGTCTCCAGGGGGTAATAGTAGTTGTATAATGGGTTTTGCAAGTCCAAAAGCTGGACAATTTAACTAAACTATGAATTTAAATAGCTTAACAACATATATACGAAAATACGGGCTCTTATTTATAGCCTTGCTGTTTTTTATATTTCTTATAATAATTTTAGTCAATAAGTCTACTCCTTTGTTTAATTTCAATACAAATCTTAATTATCAAAAGATAGGCCCTGAATCTGGAGCATACACGCCATTGGGCTATCAAATAGACTCCTTTTCGAATGCAACATTTTATTCAAAGGTTACAAGTGGAGAAATTAGATATTTTAAGGTTTTATCTGGAAATACAACAGGATATTTTATAAATAAAGGAAGTCTCCTTGAAAATTATCAAAATAATCCAATATATCTTGGTTATTCTTTATCATATAACATATTTAATATCTCTGTTCCACCACTGGATCAAGGTAATTTAAACTATAATTCTTTTTTATTAAATCATTTTAATTCAATACCTTCTTTTTTAATGTCAAAAAAAATATATTCCTATCTTTCATTGAACCTTAAAGATTTTTATTCAGCATCTCCAACTCTAGATTCGATTAATATAAAAAATTATGTACCTAAAGAGCGGTATATTGTGGAGTATAAGTATAGACTTACTCCTCTTTTGGGGCAAGGAGGGCTAGAGTATTTAAATAAGAACATTGATATAATATTAAACAATACATCTGGGAGTTGGAAGATAACCGGTGTTAAAATATTATGAAAAGAATAAACCTTTTAGTGCTCGCTATTTTTGTAGATATTATAATGATTAGTTTTGCGACAGTTTATGTCCATGCAAGTTCCTATGAGATTCCTCCTCAAAATCAAGGATACCCTTTAAATCTATACTCAGGAGGCAATTCTGGGGTAGGTACAATATCTGGGGCTCCCATTCCTGTCCCTGCAGGTTATTGCCCAGAACCGTTTACTGTAAATGTAACACTTATTTCTCCTCAAGGAATTCCATTGCAACAATCAGACTTTACGGCAATGTTTAGTTATCTTCAAAGCTTTGGAAATACAACTGTTACAAAAGCTAATCAGATTGTATCGGCTTGCCAGATATCTCCAGGTTTGTATAAATGTGATCCAAGATTTCTTGCTGCTATATGGGGACAAGAAAGCAGTTTCTCTACTGGAGGAGGGGCAAGCGAGAGCTTTAATTGTTTTGGCGGGGAAGCTCAATCTTTTGGTCCAGAACTTACATGTGCAATAAATTCGTTAATGACTTATTACAATACTTTTACATCTGAAATGAAAAATCAAAATATATCTGTGGCTGGAGCAGGAACATCGGCTGCATGTAAGACCACGGATATTTTTACGTATATGATGGAGGAATACACTCCCATAAATGGAAGCTTTGGAAATTCAGCAACTAGATCTAGCCTACACTTTTTTCTAAGTACTTTTCTAGGGTCTCAGGCAATTGTTACGGGATAAACTATGAATATAAACTTAACTTTAATAAAAAACAATGCAAGATATATAGTTTTAATACTTATAGTAATAGTGGTTGTATTTTTGATTTTTGTTGTATCTAAACCAGCAAATACCACCAATGTTATACCTAAAGGGGTTCCAATGGTTAATAAAAATAATTTTAACAATAAGGTATTGAATTATAATTCTACAAACTTTAGTATTAAATATGTCCCCCAAAATCAGGCTTTTGGAAATTTACAAGGGAATACTGTATATATTCATATAAAGAATATAAATTTTGCAAATCCTTCAGGTGTTATTAAGCAGGAAGATACATATATATCCCAAGCTAAGGCAATACTGTTAAAATATGGGATAGACCCTAATTCAAAAAAGATAGTGTATACATTCTAGAATATGGTTCCTTAGAGCTAAGACTTTTCAGAATCTTTACTGTCTTCTCCTCCCTCGCCCTCTCCCTCCTTCTTCTCATTTATGACTTCCACATCTTCAGGGGATACTTCCTCAACCTCTTCTTCAACTTCCTCTTCTTGAGGTGGAGATATTGTAATAATTGATCCTTCCAACCCACCTTCCTCCATAGATGCAAATTCAACCCCTTCTGGTAACTTAATATCTTTTAAAAGGATAGAGTCTCCAATTTCAACTAATCCAGATACATCTACAATTATGGAATTAGGGATATCTTGAGGGAGAGATATTATTTCAATTTCTTGTATATTTTCAAATGGTACTCCTCCATATATTTTTACGGCAGGAGCCTCACCTACAATTTCAAAAGGAACGTTAGCATTTATTCTCTCTGTTAGTGAAACTTCATGGAAAGATACACTTAAAAGTTCAGACGATAGTGGGTGAGTTTGAACTTCTTGTATTAACACATTATGGGTTTTACCTGGAAGTTCTAACTCGATTATTCCTGTGTAATGAGCTTCTCTGTAAGTTTTTATAAACTCCTTTTTATCAATTTCAATATTGGTATTTCCAGATATACCAAATATAGCACTAGGTATAAGATCTTTCTTCCTTAAATCTTTAGTTGTTTTTTTTGTAAGAGTTCTATCTTGTGCTTTGAGTTTGATTTTTTGCATACGGGAAAGATAATAGCATAATTATAGGTAAATTTTCAATCAATTGAATTGTTTTCCACAATACTATCCCTTGCTTTTGTGATATTAATTTTAAATACCCTAACTAATTCTTCAAAAAAAATATCATAATTCTCAATGTTATCCTTTGCAAATAATACTAATTTATGAAAATCATCTTCTGGTACAGAATTTTTATTCTCTTCCCCTACAGAACTCTTAATATTAAAAAGATAGTATTTTATAAAGAGTCTTCTTAACTCCAATAAAAGGTTTTCTTGGTAATCTAAAGGGAGGTTATCAAAATTGAACTCTTTGTAGAGATCCAGGTCACTTTTATAATTTTTCTTGAATAATTTGTCTATATCCATAGTTAGCTATCTATAGCTTTGTTATACTTTTGGATTCTTGAATCTTGATTCTTGAATCTTGATTTAATTTTGTGGAAATTCCTCATACATTATACTTATTTCTTTGGTCTCAATCAAATCTTTTTCTTTTAGTGTTTGAAATAGCGCTTCTGTTATAAAAGGAATAAATGGGTGCATAAGTCTTATCAGAGTATAGAATGTGTGTACAAGTTCTGCATAAGATTCTATACTTTCATTCTCTGGATTTTTCATATCCTCAAGGTAGGAATCACAAAATGTATGATGATAAAAGTTTTGAAGATTAAAGGCTGCCAGTCCAAATTCGAAATTTGTAAAATTTCTATTTACTGTTTTTACAATATCTGGAAGTTCCTTATTCATATGAATATTGGTTTTTGCAGCATAAAGACCAGTATGTTCCCGTATGAATTTTTTATTATCTGATGATAAATCCTCCACTTTTAAGAATATAAAACGAGAGGAGTTATATACTTTGTTTATAAAATTTCTGAAACCTTTTATCTTATCATCATATAACTTCATATCTTGGTCAGGAGCAACTCCTGACACTAATGCCAATCTTAAAGAGTCAGTCCCAAACTTATCAATTATCTCCATAGGATTCACTCCATTACCCTTAGATTTTGACTGTTTTAATCCATCCTTGTCTAGAACTAGGCCATGCAGGTATATGTCAGAAAATGGTACCCTGGAGGTCTTGTAGAGACCCATCATAACCATCCTTGCTACCCAGAAAAACAGGATGTCTCTTCCTGTCTCAAGAACATTGGTTGGATAAAAAGTTTTAAAATCCGTTCCTTCCAGTCCTCCAAGTGTTGTATATGGCCACTGCGTTGAGGAAAACCAAGTATCAAATATATCTTCTTCTTGTATTAGCTTAGTACTCTTGCATTGAGGGCACTCTTTAGGTTTATCTATGGATGCAATAATCTTCCCACAGCCAAGAATGACTTCTTTTAAATCTCCATTCTCATCTATTTCTGTCTTTTTACCTCCACAATAATATACAGGGATTCTTTGTCCCCACCAAAGTTGTCTTGAAATACACCAATCTTCTATATTCTCTAACCATCTAAGGTAATTTTTTTCTTGC
>DAHXLB010000022.1:0-8909 GCA_027371855.1 bacterium | reverse complement strand
TTCTTAAACTCCATTATATTCCTTGTATAAATTAATGGAGTATTATACCAAATATTACCGTAACTCATTGACACTCCTGTATGCTCTCTCATGACTCTCCTTACTAATCTAAGAGTCTCATATGTTTCGTAACTTATTCATATTATCAATAGGTATATGGAAATGACACTCAGGTGTAGATAAAAATATAGTAAAATATGAATTAACAAAAGATGCTATGCCTAACGTTTTTGTTAAAGAATCAGTTCGAATAAGTATTAAACAGCTCCCCGGCTAGGATTCGAACCTAGAACCTTCTCGTTAACAGCGAGCCGCTCTACCGTTGAGCTACCGAGGAATATAAAACAATGTTTATTATAGTCATAAATGCTTTAAATTTCAATAATAGCTGTTGTTCCTGTATTCTCAATGCTTTCAATTTTTAAACTACCACCTATCATTCTCATAAAATTATAAGAAAGGTATAGACCGAGTCCTGTTCTTTTGTTCTTATTTGATGTTATATAAAATTTTTCAAAAATATGTGGAAGTATATCTTGTGGTATACCATATCCAAAATCTCTTATTATTATAAGATTAGTGTTATCTCTCTTTTCTGTGGTTATAATGATTTCTGCTCCTTCAGGAGAGTTTTCTATTGAATTATCAATGATATTTACTATAACGTCAGATAATTTTTCAGAATCTGTATTGACGATAGTATTTTCTGTATAAGGCTTGAATATTAATTTAATCTTTTTTAACTCTGCTTTCTGTACAATTTTTGCAAAAGATTTAAATATCTGTAAATTTAGATTTGTATCAACTTTATTTATATATATCCTGTTTAAATCTATTCTGGAAGTATTTAATAGATTGTCTACCACCTTATTTAGATCTTCAGCTGATGCAGTAAGTCTTTTTAAATCATTGTAAGTATCTCTTGGAAGTTTCTGATAATCTTCATCAATTGTAAGTAATTGTAAGTAACCCCTGACTGCTGATATTGGTGAACGTAATTCATGCGATGCGGTAGATATAAATTCATCCTTCTCCTTATTAACAGTTTCCATCATTTCCGTAGTTTTTTTCTCATCTTTATATTTATTTAAAATAGTATGAGTAATATAAAGTAGGTCTTTAGATTCTATTGACAGAAATATATTTATTAGAATTTCCATTATAATAAATACTATTATTTCTAAACCAATAGCCTTTGTTATTATTATGTATATTATGTTTATAAATATAGGAAGTATGTTAGCAATCACAAAATTGAAATTATCTTCATCAATTATTATGGCTTGAAATAATATGATCATATAGACAATTACAAATGGGCTTTTTGGACCTCCAAATAATATTACAAGAGGTGATACAATTATAAAAAATAAAAAAAGCTCTAATCTATTTTTATTTGCACTTGGTGATCTCACAAGATAATTTAATATAAGAACAATAAATATAGATCCACCAGATGCTGATATTATAAATATTGATTGTAAATGGGTTATGTCAAAGAAAGAAAGATTAAATAAAAGTATACCCATAATAATGGCAAACACACCAATAGTGTTTCTTATCATTATTGATAATTTTTGATTTTTCTCTAATTCTATAGATTTTTGTATATCAGTTTCCATATTGAGGTATAATTAATGTAATTGTTGTTCCCTTACCAAGAACACTTTCTATTTTTATTTCGCCATTCATTTTCTCTATATACTGTTTTACAAGATATAGACCTAGTCCAGTACCTTGTTTTGTATTTTTTTCTACATTTGATGCTCTATAGAATTTTGTAAAAAGTTTGTCAATATCATCTGCTGGTATACCTATACCAGTATCCTGGATTTTTATATATATATTGCTATCTTCTTTAGATACAAAAATAGAAACATTTCCTCCCTCATCTGTGTATTTAATTGAATTATCTATAACATTACGTAAAATTTCTCCTAGTCTATTATAGTCAGCATTAACATATATATTTTTTATATCTTGAGACACAATAGATATATTCCTCTCTTTAGCCTTCAAATCAAGTGTATTTAATACTTCTGATAACATACTTCCAAGATCTATTTTCTGGAGGGCAAATGTTATACTATCTATATTCGAATTATCCATTGTTAATATATTTTGAGATAGATTGTCCAATGTTTTAGCATTTGTCAGTGTTTTTTCTAGAATATCTTTCATATTAGAGTTAAATACATATTTATTCTTATCCAGAATTTCCTGTAATTGCATTTCGGTATTTTTAATAGGATCTTTTAATTCTGTAGAAAGAATTCTTACAAAAGAATTTTTCTCTTTAGTTAAAGCTTCATTGTGTTTTGCAAGTTCCTTTTCTTCTTGATATTTTTCTGTCATCTGTCTATATACATATAAATATGAAAAACTTGCTGTTGTAATGAAAAATATGATCCAAAATTTTATTATAGTAAGACTGATTTCATTAGCGCTGTTGTAATAAGGAATAAAAAATAAAGATATAAGTCCAAGAGTAAGTATAGATATATATATAATGACATTTTTAATATTATCATATGACATAACCGTTGTTATTATTAAAATTGGTAATATAAAAAATACTGGACTATTTTTTGTAGTAAAAAATAATATTTCTATAAAAATCCACAAAGTTAATAATATAACTTCTGTAAAAATTTTTTTGGATAGCAGTTTTATTTTAGCTATATGATTAATAGAAAGTATAATTATGATAAAAATAACTGCTAAAATATTATTTAATATCAATGATTCTCTATTGTTTTGATGAATGTTGAAGTAGTTATAGAAAAGTAGGTAGAAAACTATAAAAATATAGGCAATAGCTTCAATACGTTTTGATATTCTTATATCTTTTTCTTCGTTATAATTGACTTCCATATATGTCTCTTATTATCTTTATACTACTCTCTATTTCAGATTCTGTATTTTCATGACCAAAACTAAATCTTACAGAATGTTTAGCTTCTTCAATACTTAACCCTATAGATGTTAAAACATGTGAAGGTTCTATAGATAAAGAAGAGCATGCTGATCCTGCTGATGCAGCTATACCTTTCATGTCTAAATTTATGATCATAGTTTCAGTAGATACATTTTTAAAATATATATTAGATATGCTTTCTAATCTTTCTCCTCCACCATTGGATTTTGATCCATTGGATCCAGATCCATTGGATTTTGATCCATTTATTTTTATATCTTTTAAATGATTCTGCAAACTAGACTCAAATAAATCTCTCAATGATTTTACATATTTTGATCTATCATCTTTTTCATTTTGTAGGATTTCTACTGCTTTAGCAAATCCTGCAATTAATGCTGTATTTTCAGTTCCTCCTCTAAACCTATATTCCTGAGATCCTCCATACAATAGTGGTTTTATCATAGTACCTCTTTTTATAAATAAAGCTCCAATTCCTTTAGGTCCATTTATTTTATGTGCACCAAAAGTCATAAGATCGACACCAATATTTTTTACATTTATATCTTTATATTTTGCTGCTTGCATTGCATCTGTATGTATCAGAACTCCTTTTTCATGAGCTATTTCTGCTATTTTTTGAATATCTTGAATTGATCCTATTTCTGAATTAGCATATGCTATTGATATAAGGATAGTATCATCTCTGATTTTAGACTTTAGATCCTCTAAAGATATATGTCCTGTAATTGATGGTTTTAAATATGTTATGTCAAATCCTTCCAAGTTCTCTAGAGGGTTTAGTATTGAATCATGTTCTATAGAGGTTGTTATTATATGTTTCCCTTTCTTCTTTAATGCCTGAGCTACCCCATTCATTACAGTGTTATTACTTTCGGTTCCTCCAGATGTAAAAATAACCTCTTGTATATCTGACCCTATATATGAAGCAATTGTTTCTCTTGATTTATCAATAACTCTTCTGGCTCTCTGGCCTTCCATATGTAAACTTGATGGATTTCCATACAAGGTTTCTATATGAGGAATCATTTCATTAATCACTCTCTGATCAATTTTTGTTGTAGCTGAATTGTCAAAGTATATATAGTTTTTATTCACTTTGTTCTTTTTTAATATGAAATGCTATAATTAATTATAGTTATATTATTATAATACACCATGGATGATGATAATGTTATAAAACCTAATCAAGATTTTCAAATACCTCCAGCAACTGTGGATAATCAAGCAGTTAATGCAACTCAAGGTGCTCAAGATAGCAATGCTACACAAAATATTAATAATGATGATTCATCTCAGCAGGGTTCAACTAATACTCAAACTCCAGTACCTCCAACAGATAGTGAACCAATAAGAATCAATGATCCATATGATTTTGTTTTGGGTAATAAAAATCCTACCACTCCTGAACCTAATGTGGCTCAAGTAACGCCTACAGATAATCCTTTACAATCAAAACCTCTAGATAATACTAGTGAATTACCACCATTAGTAAATGATTCAAGTAGCATATCAACAGACAATACCCAATCGAGTAGTGCACCTACTGGTCTTCCAAATATACCTACTGATTCTGTGCAAAACAAAGAGTCTTCAGGGCCAAGTACCTTAGGGAGTCTTGATTATTCTCAAGGTACTGCTACATCAGATAACGTTACTACAAATAATGCTCCTTTATCTAGTGTAGGGAGTGATGATATTGAGAAGAACAAGGCTGAGATAAATGATGTTTTGAATTCTGCTTTATCTATGGATAATTTTAAAAATTTAAATAAGCCAATGGAGCACCAAGAAGTACCAGATCCATATACTAATGTAACAGATCCAAATCCTGATGGGAGTCAAAGTATAACCCCCTCATATACTACAGTAAATTCAGAGACACCTTCTCAATCAGCTACAATAAGTGGAAATACATATCAGAATCCTGATTTTGTCAATCCAAGTAATGATACTAATTTACCCCCAATTCCAAATCAAAATCCTCAACAAGGGGGTTTTAGTCAAATGTCTGAAGGTACATTTATAAATCCATATGCAACTTCCCAGGCAAACTCTGCACCAACAAACGATCAAACCCAAGGAGCCCAGGTTCAAGGTCAAACCCAAAACGCTGATACCCCTACAGATAGAAGTGAAGATATATTTGGCGTTGTATCTTATGTAATCGGATTAAATATACTTATGCTTATATACTCATATCTAAGGAATGATAAATTTTTGAAATTTCATTCTGTCCAAAGTATAGGGTTTAACCTTGTATTTATCATTATATTTCTAGTTTTCACATCATTATCTCGTGGATCATTGTCCTTAGCATTTCTTATTGCCAATGTAGTGTTATTTATAGTATGGGTATTATTGAGCATACTACTGATGTATAAAGCTTATCAAGGAGAGAAATACCCATTTATATTCTTTGGTATGTTAGCTAATAAATTATCATAATAGGATTACCTTGGTAATATTACCTTGAATCTTTTAAATTTGGTATAATTCCAATATATTGGCGACGTATCCGAGTTGGTCCAGGAAGCGGTCTGCAAAACCGCGTACGTGGGTTCGAATCCCATCGTCGTCTAATTTTTAGCAATAGAGAAATAAATATGGAAGGAAAAGTAGTGAGAGAAAAATTCATAAAATTTTTTACTGATCATAACCATAAGTTATACAAATCATCAGGGTTAATTCCTGAGGATGAGAGTATCCTTTTTACAACAGCTGGTATGGTACAGATGATGCCTTATTTAATGCGTGAGAAGGAGATTGAAAATTCCAAAGTATGTTCAGTACAAAAAAGTTTTAGGACTGTAGATATTGATAATATAGGTAGTGATGGAACACACCTAACTTTTTTTGAGATGCTTGGTTCTTGGTCGTTTGGTGATTATTATAAAAAAGAAGCTATTACTCTTGCATATGATCTTTTGGTAAATCATTTTATGATTGATAAAAATAGGTTATGGGTGAGTATTTTTGAGGGGATCAAGGGTGATAATGTTATTCCAAGAGACATTGAATCTGAAAATTTTTGGGTGGAAGTTGGAATACCAATATCAAGAATTGTTGCATTACCATTTAAAGATAATTTCTGGGGACCACCTGGACTCACAGGTCCTTGTGGACCTTCTACAGAGATATACTATGATAATGGGGAAGAGAGAGGATGTGGGAAGACAACATGTAAACCTGGGTGTTCTTGTGATAGATTTGTAGAAATTTGGAACGCTGGTGTTTTTATGGAATATTATAAAGATGAAAGTTCTAAATTCTCCAGGCTTCCATATACAAATGTAGATACAGGGGCAGGACTTGAAAGACTTACTGCTGTATTGCAGAATGTTGATTCTGTATTTAAAACAGACCTATTTATTCCTATTGTGGATAAAATAAAAAGTAAAGTTCCAATGTATAATAGTACTGATATAAGGAGTGAAAGATCTGTGAATATAATAGCTGATCACATAAGAGGAATTACATTTTTAATTGCTGATGGTCTTGCTCCTTCAAATGAATATAGAGGTTATGTCTTGCGTAGGTTACTCAGAAGAGCTATGGTACAAGTCATGCAAATTGGAGGTGAATTTCCATTTTTATCCAATATCGCAGAATCGGTAATTTCAAAATATTCTGATTTTTATCCAGAACTTTTGGAGAATAGAAATAAAATAATACAAGAAATAGATGAAGAAGAATTGAAGTTCAAAACTGTTTTAGAGAAAGGTATAAAGAGGCTTGATTCTATGGTTGAGCAACTAGGTACTGATAAACACCTAAAAGGAGAAGAGGTGTTCAAACTTCATGATACATACGGTCTTAATATTGAAATAATAAAAGATATTCTAAATTTAAAAAATATAAGTTTTGACGAAGTAGAGTTTGACAACTTGTATAAAATACAACAAGATAAGTCAAGAACTGGATCAACATTTACTTTAGGGAAAAATATGGAAATAGAACTTCAAAATATACAAGATACTGAGTTTATAGGATATAAAGACTTAAATCTTAAAGGTTCTAAAGTTTTATATGTACTTGATCTAGGTAATGAAATACAATTTGTATTAGATAAAACACCATTTTTTGCTGAAGGTGGAGGTCAAAAGGGTGATATGGGTGAGGTAGTAGGTAAAGATTTTAAAATTAAAGTTAAAAATGTAAGGAAAACAAAAAAAGGCGTATATCTACATATTGGAGAATATATGGATATACATACCCTTGGAAAAAAAGATTCAATTAGTGAAGGAGACATAGTTGATTGTTTTGTTGATCAAGAATCACGTCTTAAAACATCATATAATCATTCAACTGTACATCTTTTAAATAAAGCATTAAAGGTTATATTAGGTAATGATATCTCTCAAAAAGGTGCATATATTGATGATCAAAGAATAAGATTTGATTTTAACTTTGATAGACAATTAACTGATGATGAGATAAAAAAAGTAGAAGATTTAATAAATAAAGAGATTGGTAAAAATCTTGATGTGAAGGTTAAGGAAATGACTCTGGAAGAGGCAGAAAAACTTGGAGTAGAGCTTATTTTTAAAGGTAAATATGAAACTCGTGTAAGGGTTATTGAAATAGGAGATTTTTCAATGGAATTGTGTGGAGGAACACATTTTGGCAATACAAAAGATTTTGGTAAATTTAAAATTACAAAACAAGAAAGTGCTGGAAAAGGTATACGTAGAATAAGAGCAGAATTATCTAAAAATTAGTAATATGAGGATTTTAGGCATAGATTATGGAGAAAAGAGGATAGGAATAGCAATATCTGATGAAAATGCTATCATTGCATCTAGGTATAAAATCCTACAAAATAATAAATCTTTTATAGATAATTTTAATAATATTATAATATCATATAAAATAGAGAAAATAGTTGTAGGATTACCACTGAATGAGAATGGCAAAGAGGGAGTATCTTCAAAAAAAGTGAAGGATTTTGTACGAACTTTAGATATAGGTAACATAGAAGTTGTATACTGGAATGAAACTCTTACAACATATGATGCAGGATTAATTTTAAAAAAAACTGGTAGAGGAAAAAAAGAAAGGGTAGATGATATAGCAGCACAAATAATACTTCAAGAATATTTGGACTCTTAACTCAAGACTCTAGAGTCAAGACTCTAAAGTCAAGACTCTGGAGCCTAGGATTGTAATTTATGAATAGAAAATTAACTGTAATTGGAATAATCGTAGTTGTATTTTTAGGTATAATACTTTTTTTATATACTACCTATACATCTGATATTAATTTTAAAAGTAATGTAAGTAAAACCCGTGGTTATATAAAATTTTTAGTTGAACCTAGTGAAGCTCAAAATAGTATTTTAAATGCTCTAAAAGCCAATCATGTAATCAAATCAGTTCTTGCAACAAAAATATATATAGATACATCTAACCCATTTTTTGTATTTCAAAAAGGATTATATAGGATATATAATGGGGAGAATTTAAAAACTCTGATTGATAGTTTTAACAAAGGTCCTTCTTACACTACAATTACTCTACCATCTGGGTTAAGAATAGCAGAGGTTGCAAATATGATAAGAAATGAATTATCAGTAAATAATCCTTCATATAGTTTTTCTATAACAAATTTTAGATACATTGCACACAATGATGCACATTCATTCAGCTATGCATTCTTGAACCAAATTCCAGGTAATTCATTAGAAGGGTTTTTGTATCCTGGAACATATGAAGTTCCAAAGAATGCTAATGCAAAGTATATTATCAATAAAGAATTAAATAGTTTTGAAAATAATGTATATATCCCATACACAAAGTCCCAGATTACAAATACGGATACTCTCAATTTTTATCAAAATATCATAATTGCTTCAATTGTACGAAGAGAAACTTTGTATAATCAAGATAAACCATTAGTTGCAAATATATTTATACGAAGACACAATGCTGGAATTCCACTGGGTTCTGATGCTACTGTACAATATATGTT
>DAHXLB010000021.1:0-8032 GCA_027371855.1 bacterium | reverse complement strand
TTCTTAAACTCCATTATATTCCTTGTATAAATTAATGGAGTATTATACCAAATATTACCGTAACTCATTGACACTCCTGTATGCTCTCTCATGACTCTCCTTACTAATCTAAGAGTCTCATATGTTTCGTAACTTATTCATTTTTTGTATACTATATATACATTTAATATCTGAAATTTTTTTTTAAAATTACTACACATATAGTAATCATCATTAAAAAAATGGAAATAATAGTATTCTATCAAAGCAAAAGTTATAATTAAGTATATTTTTCTGGTTAAACTATGTCTTTATTTAAAGGTAACAAAAGATTATACCCTATCTCTTTCAATAGGAAAAAAGAACAAGGGTTGTTTGGAGCTATAACCTTCTCAATAGGATCTATTATAGGTGGCGGTATATTTGCCCTTACAGGTATTTCACTTAATATTGCTGGCCCAGGAGTAATAGTTTCATATATTATTGCTTTTTTAATTATCTTAATCTCTGCAATATCATATGCACAGCTTTCAGCTTTATATATTTCAGACGGAGGAGGATATTTATTTATAAAAAAACTTTTGGGTAATTTCCTGGGATTTATATCAGGATGGGCTATATATATAAGTGGAGCTATATTTATAGCTTTTGTACTTTCTGTTTTTGGAGATTACATGTCTACTTTTTTTATTCATAGCATACACCCAATATATTTTTCTTTTATAGCATTGATATTTTTGATGTGTCTAGCATATCTTGATTTATCTGATACTAAATGGTTTGAAGGTGTGTTGGTAATTGTAACAATATTCATATTATTTTTATTTGGCTTATTTGGGGTGTCACATTTTAATCCTTCTCATTTTTCTAATTTTTTTCCATATGGGGGTGGGGGTGTATTCAAAGTAATAGGTATTTTATTTATTTCATTTATGGGGTTTCAGGTTATATCTAATATGGAAGTAGAAACTAAGGATCCTAAAAAAAACATACCTAGGGCTATTATTCTCTCTTTGATATTTGTTCTTATAATTTATCTTTTTGTTGTTATTGCAACAGTATCTGTTCTTGGGGCAAATTTTAATGTAGCTTCGGTGGGATTGGCAGCTGAGAAATCCATGGGAACTCTTGGATTTTTAATTCCACTGGCTGCACTATTCGCTACGCTATCATCTGCCAATTCAAATATAATATCAACCACTAGAACAATATCTAGTATGGCCTTAGAGGGTCAGATCTCTTCAAAATTTGTTAAATTAAATAAATATGATGTACCAAGAAACTCATTGATCTTTATATTTTTAGTTACAACACTGTTTTTGCTAGTTAATAATATAAATTTTCTTGTTGAAGTTGCTGCAACAATAGTAATGTTTATATTCATACTTATTAATTTTGCTGCAGTTATGGTCCATATTAGATTTCGTGATATAATAAGCGAGAAAACTTTTAAAAGACTAGGGGGAGAGGTATTCCCACTTTTTGGTGTTGTCGCTACAGTAATTATGTTACTTTCAGTGTCTATACTATCTTTTATAGTAGCACTACTTCTTATTTTCATGGGGATTTTTTATTATGAGAAGAAAAATATATCAAAACCGTCATTGATAATAAAGAGTATAAGGGAAAAAATTTATAGAAGATAATCTATAAATATATGGACATAATGAAACAAATGAGAAATAATTTTTGTATACATATATAGGTGAATGGTTATAATAACAGATGAAGAGTTAGTCACCAATTTTAGACATACTGGAGACATAAAGTTTTTTGAGGAACTAGTAGATAGGTATAAAGATAATATCTATAATTTTACCCTAAGATATCTATCACACAGAGAAGACAGTGAGGATATAGTGCAGAATATATTTGTTAAGGTGTATTTTAAACTAGATAAATATGATGAGACAAAAGCTTCTTTTAAAACGTGGATCTATAGAGTATCTAAAAATACTATATATAACAAATTTAGAGAAAGAAAATTATCTAGTTTAGATTTTGAAATAACTGATCCTCACAAAGAAGAAGATACATATGAGAGGGAGAATTTAGTACAAACTGCATTGAATAAAATAGGAAAAAAATATAAAATAGTATTATTGATGTATTATATGGAAGGGTTCTCATACAATGAAATATCTGAAATTTTAAACCTTCCACTTGGTACAGTAAAAACTAGAATTAAAAGAGCAAAGGGGGCAATTAAAAATGAACTTAATGGCTATATTTAACAATTTACAGACTTTCAAAGTAAGTAAAAATTTTAACCAGGATCTTATAGAAAAGATCAATAGGAAAAGGAAACTTTATATATTGTACTACCCGTTCATATTCGGATTTCTATTGATCTTTTCAATGATGGTAGGTATAATATCTGTTTTTCAGCTATTATACCAAACAAGTATAGCAGTATTAGTATTGGCTTTTTCTGTTATAATTTTTATGGTAGTATTATTTCAAATTAAGGATATATGGAGAAAAGTAAGTTTGTTATAATCTCTCTTTCTGCTGGGATTGTTTTTGCTGTATTACTATTTTTATCTTTTTCTTTGGGAGCAGTATTTGGTTCTCATTTAAGATTTTATGGTTATCGTCAAAGCCAAGGGCCTCATCAAGAGAACATAACTGTTTTAGGAAAAATTGAATCTTTTAAGAATAATATACTTAAAGTATCTACCCTTAACGGAGATATATTTTCTTTGAAGTTATCTAAACATGCAATTATTAAGAGCTTATCTGGTAAAATTGAAAACAAAAGTGTACTTTCTAAAAAAGGTACTCATATATATATAAAAAAGCAAGGAGGCTTGCTTATTATAATAATTTTATAAAATAAGGATCTAGGTCCAAGGATCTTGATCCAATGGGAAAATAAAAATATGGATGATAAATTAAAGGTTATTACACTGGGAGGTGTAGAAGAGGTAGGTATTAATTCTACTATTATAGAACTAGGTAACGATATAATCGTTATTGATTTTGGACTTGGGTTTTCAGAAGATAATTTATATGGTATTGATTTTCTAATACCAAATTTTGAATATCTACAAAATAACAGAGATAAAATAAGAGGTTTTGTTATAACTCATGGACATTTGGATCATATAGGGGGATTGGCATATGTTCTTGATAAACTTGGAAATCCGCCTATTTATGGGACAAAGATGACAGTTGAAATCATTAAAGAGAAATTGGCCGATAAATCTATTGGGTTAAAAAATAAGGCCAGGATAATAGAATTTTCTCCGGAAGACAAGTTCAATTTAGGAGCTTTTAACATGAGCTTTTTTAGAGTTAACCATAATATCCCAGATTCAGTTGGGATTATAGTTGGTACAAAGTTTGGAAATCTTGTACATACTGGGGATTTTAAATTTGACAATACTCCATTTGAAGAACCTGTTACACAGTATCATAAAATAACAAAGGTGGGAGAGGAAGGTGTTCTACTTTTGATGTCAGATAGTACAAATGCTAATAAATCGGGTATGTCTGTCTCTGAAAGTGCCATAACACCAATTTTGGAGAATATTATTATACATTCGGAGGGAAGAATTATTGCTGCAACATTTTCATCGTTATTAACAAGAGTAAACCAATTAGTATCTCTGTCACATAAATATGGAAGGAAGGTTGCAATCTCAGGATTATCTATGGAGAAGACTATTAAAATTGCTAAAAACCTTGGTTATTTAGATGTTCCTAAGGATACATTTATAAAAATTTCAGATACTTCTAAATATCCAGATAAAGAAATCCTTATAATAACAACTGGAGCTCAGGGAGAAGAGAACGCAGGTTTAATGAAAATGATATTAGGAGATCATGCTCAAATATCAATAAAAAAGGAGGATACTGTAATATTATCTTCCTCAGTAATCCCTACTAACGCATCTTTAGTACAGAAACTTCTTGATTATATAGTAGGTTCTGGAGCAAATGTTATTCATCAAAGTATTATGGATGTACATGCTGGTGGACATGCTCATCAAGAAGACCATAAGCTTTTATTAAATTTAATCAAACCAAGATATTTTATGCCTATAGAAGGATATCAATCTTTCCTTGATTCTCATAAAAAAACTGCAAAATCTGTAGGAATTAATGATAATAAAATTTTAATGCCTAAGGATGGAAGTGTATTTGAATATCAAGAAGGCAAAGGTTTTGTTCAAGGGGAAAGAATTACTCATGTACCTGTAAGAATATCTAATAATTTATTAGGAGATATAGGTAATAAGGTTATGAAAGAGAGAGAACAATTATCTGAGAACGGTATATTGCTTATAAATATAAATATTGATGCTCAAAAGAGAATAATTGGGACATCTAACATAATATCTAGAGGCTTTATATTCTCAAAAGAGAACTATAAGTTGATCAGATATATAGAAGAAAATATAGATTTTATGTTTAAAGATAAAATCTATGAGAAGATACCAGACCCTCAAGATATGAGAAATGCAATTGCAAAGTCTGTATCGAATATGTTGGTTGAAAAATATGGTAAAAACCCATTAGTGCTTGTTGTTTTAAGCCAATGATACCTAATAATGTTAAAATAATAGGTAAGGATATAATAAATGATAGGTATATAATTCTTACTTTATCAAGGCCAAAAAATTTTACTTTTAAAGCTGGGCAATACTTAATTTCAAAATTTGAAGATAAATTACAAAGGATCTGGATCCAAAGAACATATTCTATATTGTCCAGTGAAGATGATAGAAATCTCTCTTTTGGGATAAAGATAGATGATGGTCTAGGTGCACAAGCAATTTTACATGATATTGTATTGGGGGATGAAATAACAATATTAGGCCCTTTTGGTAAATTTACATATGATAAAAAAAACCAGAAAGAGGCTGGCCTCAAAAGATCTAGATCCAAAGGGTCTGGACCCAAAGATGTGTTTATAGCAACTGGTATAGGTATTACTCCTATAAAAAGTATCATAGAGAGTTTAACCAAAAAAGATGATGTCTATCTTTTTTGGGGAGTAAAGGATAATTTAGATTTGATATTTAATTTTGATTCACTTGGTGATAGATTTAAATATACATTTTCAAAAGATCAAATGTATATACAGAGTCTTATTGGTGATTTTTTAATTACTAATAAGAATAAATTAATATCTTTCTATATATCTGGTCATCCGGACAATGTAGAAAGTATAAAAAAATTTATAGTTTTAAACTATAAAAGAATAGATATAGAAAACATATATACAGAAAAATTTTAATAAGGATATATATAATGAGAACAAAAAATCCTACCATATTCCAAATACAACTGGGGCAGAAACTGAAAAGAGCTAGAGAAGAATTAGGTGTAACTAAATCTGAACTTGGAAGGAGGCTTGGTGTTTATAAAAAAGAGGTTGCTTTATATGAAGAAGGCACAAGGAGGATATCAGTTTATAGGATGCAAGAGCTTTCAAGAGTACTTGAAAAAAGTATACTTTATTTTTATACAGAAAATAAAGATCTAATGACGGATATAATCCAAAAATGGAAATATGATAAGGGTGTCTCTTATACGAATATTCCATTGGTAAAAAAAATATATCCGGATAACCTTCTAGATACTATGTATACATCCAAAACTACTGTTTCGGTGCCATTTAATGCAATAGAACTCTATGATTCTATTATAGCTATAAAAGTAAAAGATCTAGAGACTAATGATTCTAATCTTCCTTTACTGGGGGTGATTATTGTTGCGTCAAAAAAACCAAGTAATGGAGATTTGGTTTTAGCATATGATAATAAAAATAAATTCATCTTAAGGAATTATAGGCTTATCAATGATAAAGAAATGTTAGTTTCTTCTATACAAGAGTTGCAGGATAAAAATATAGACTTATCTTTGAAGAAGTTTAGGATATACGGGAAAATCATATATTTTCAGGGGTATGGAGTTTAATATTATATTCATTAGTTAATGCTAGACTAGCTTAGTATAAATATTATTATGATAGGTTTACCTGGTAAATATACACTTGGAGTACTTTCTGTTGGAGTTTTATCCCCTAATTTTAATTTATTATCCAGTGATAGTAGTTTTAGAGGAATCTATAATTATAGGGGGAGCTTTGTTGTTCTATACTTTTATCCAAGTGATGATATGAACAGATCTCTTAGTGAAATAAAATTATTTAGAGATAAATATAAGTTTTTCCAAGAACACGATATTATGCTTCTTGCCATAAGTGATGGGACAAATTATTCAGAGAGACAATTTTCCTTAAAATATGCAATTCCTTTTCCTATTTTATCTGATGATGATAAAAAGGTCTCTTCAGAATATAAAGTATTAAACAAAGATAATAACATTAAAAGGACTACATTTTTAATAAGTAATAGTAGTAAGATTCTAAGAGTATGGAGTGATAGTAAACTCAAAGATTATTATAAAGAAATATTCGTTGAGGTAGAAAAAAATATATAAAATTTGTTTTAGTACTTATTTGGATATATAATTAAGACATGGAGACACTGAGTGCCAGTACTCTGCCTCGTTTAAAAGATAAATTTTCTTTAGAAACAAAGAATGCTTTATCTAGGGGATCCCGATTGTTATGTGAGTTCGAAGAAACTAGATTTGAAAATATTCTGCAAGACGTTAGTGATACATATAAATATAATAGAGAACTTGAAGATGGAAAGGTTGATATAGGCAGTTTAGTTAGGGTTCATAATTTAGCTAATACTTCAGATATAATACATTATCTTATTCTTTCAGAGATAGCCTGGCAATATATTTTTGATAACAGGAAAGGATTTTTTAATAATCCTTTAATTGGTGAAATACTGGTAATTCGTTATAGTGAACCTCCTGGCAGTAACATGTTGGATCTTTCATTGGGTGAAAAATTCTTAATAGTTGATAGTCAATATATAATAGATGAAGTGTCATACTATGATCCTGCTTGGAGTGATGATTTAGGTGTAGTCGATGTTGTTAATTTACAAAAGCAGGAGATTCCATTGGAGTAGATAAAGCAACCCCAGAAGGATCATTTAGCATATTAGTACCAGATCCAGCTTGTCCAGTAATACCATATTGCCATACTATTTGTTTTGTTTTTGGGTTTAGTACAAATACTCTATTATTATGATCATCAACCACTAGATAGTTACCATTTGGTAATAATTGTGTGGAAGATGGATGATTGAGAGCGTTTGCACCTTGAGGTTGATACGTCCACACTACTTGTCCACCTCTTGTAATCTCTTGTATTTTTCCAGGATAAACCCAATCTGTAGATATAATATTTCCATTAGGGAGTGGTACTGCATCGGAAGGATATGTTTGAGGTATATTTAATTGCCACAGTATCTGTTTCGTATTGATATTAACATCTATCGCCATGTGGTTACCAATGTTTGTAATAAGGATACTCCCTCCTGGAATTGGCATAGCGTCATTAGGGGCATTTAGATATCCTGGAGCATTGGATCTGACCCCAGTAACACCGTATTGCCAAACAATTTGTCCAGTTCTACTAATAGCTATAACTCTCATGTTTACATCGTCTGTTATTAGAGTATTTCCTGAAGGTAGCCTAAATGAATCATCCACATATTGACCTAGATATCCGGCAGTTGAACCAGGTACACCGAGATGACCATAACTCCATACTATTTGTTTAGTTTGTGTATTTATTTCTACTACCCTGTTATAATCTTCCTCGTTTACAATGAGTCTATTAGGTTTATAAACCTGTACATCATCTGGATCCTTTATATTATCCATTTGCCACACTATTTGTTTTTGTGGGTTAACCTCTATAATTCGATTATTCTTTGAATCACATATATAAATGTTCTGCCCTAATGGGCCTGCTACTACAGTTTTAATTTGGGGAGTCTTTTTTATAGGGTTTTTGTGTATAGGTATTTTTTTATTGGTTATATGAGAATTGTTTTGTGTATATTTTACATAACCCAGTGTTGCTACAAAAAGAATTATCATTAGTACAGGGAATATAAATTTTGTTTTACTGTTAGAAATACTACTCATATTTTTTATGTAACCTTAGTATATA
>DAHXLB010000019.1:0-2698 GCA_027371855.1 bacterium | reverse complement strand
TACAGGACCTGTTCCCCAAGCTCCTTGATTTTGTCTTTGACCCCATGCATGAACAGTACTTCCATATGTTGAAGTAGTTGCATATAGACCTGGGTCCCAAGAATATGGAGATAATTGTGCTGATGCAGCAAAGGATTTATGGGCTACAAGAGTAAATAGAGTAGCTATAACAAATAAAAATATAAGAGATTTTAAAACTTTCATTAGATATAACTTATAATATTGTGCATTTTTAGTCAAGTACTAGATTCAAGATCTATTAATATGAGTAATGTATACAATGAAAATCATTTATACTTAAAGTTGCAAATGTTAACACTGCTCCTAAAAAACAAGGAGATCTGGATCTAAGGGGTCTAGATCCAATGGATAGGGATCCATGATACTTATCTTTTATATATTCAAGATCTTGAGGATATTCTGTATTTACCTGATCTAAAAGTTCTTCTATACTACAACCTATATCTTTATTCCCAATTATGATTGCTACCCTTCTTATATCCACTAAAAGATCAGAACCTCTAATTTTGTGAAGAAGACTTTCTTGAACTTTTGGTAGGGGTAATTCAAATTTTTGATGTAATGCCCTAATATCTGAATAAATACCAAAAGATCCTCTCCTGAATAAATCATCCTTCCTCTCCCCATGTTCTGTATCAATAGGAACTCCTCCTACACGTCTTGTTATTAGATCTAAAATTTTTACTAAATGAGGTTGGGTTCTTTCAAATTCTTCTCTAGTTATTCCTTCTGGTTTATAATCAAGTTCAAAAAGAGATGGAAACTCTGGAGATCTTTTTATATCTGGACCTTGAATCCTTTGATCTCTCCTTACCAATATTTGCTCTACTGTATCCACAATTTTATAATATATCTGTAGAGTAATTTGTCAAGAATCCTATATTGGCAAAATCATACAATATACAATATTAATACAAGGCTCAAGATCTAAGGACCTAGGTCCAAGGAAGATAAAATTATGAGTACACAAACAGTTGATATTACAATTGATGAAAAGCTACTTAGAGAAATGGATCAAGCAGTAAAACAGGATCTAGGAAGTAGGAGTAAGTACTTTAGAAGACTAGCTATTATAAATTTAGATATACGTAAACGTTGGAATGACCTTTTATCTTCTGGAAATGTATCAATATTATAAAGCCAGCAGAATTTTTAAGTATAGACAATGGTTATTCTCGATAAATATGTCACTTTATAATCTTTTAAATTTATATAAGTGTGAAACCTAGAAAGAATAATACTACCTGCTTTTTTTGCTTATTGATCGTACTACCATATCAAAAAAATCATGAGTAACTCCATGTTCATATTTTGATGGTACTGCTTTATTTATTTTTTTTATAATGAATCCTGATATTCCATCAATATTACCTTTATATTTTTCAATAGTGGACAACCTAAGGTAAAGTAGCCTCCAAATTGTCACTTGTTCTGCCTGAGTAATAGTATCTCCATTACGTAATTCAGTGATTTTACCAATAATGGCACTCTTCCATCTTTTTGAGCTATAATAAAGAGGATTATATGTGAGAGGATTATCTTGATTATCACTACCTTTTAAATAAGGATCTTTTTCTCCATCTAATTTTAATGCAGAGAATATAAATAAAGCTCCCAACGTTTCAGGGGAATAAAGGTTGTGAGGATACTTCCTTTTAATATATTCAAAATCATGAGGATGTCTATGATGAATATCTCCGATAAATTGATGCAGTACATCTCCTTCCATCAGGCCCTCCTGTATAAATCCCTGTATAATCGCTAATAAATCTGAATTTATGATCTTTTCGAAACTAGAACTTGATAACTGTGGCAATGTTATTCCTTGTTCCAAGACCAATTCTTGCATATCTGCATATATGGTTAGAGCTCCTTGTCTGAATTGCTTTTGCCTATCCATTGCGGAGGTATCTTTATTAGAAGAATCAGAGATAACACTTAGTATCTTGGCTAAATTAGGCTGCTTGTTCTCAAATTTGTCTACAGGTATCTCTGGGGCTTCTATATCTTGACGAGGAAATGAAGGTATTCCATATTCTATATCATCTATTTCACTATAAAATGTTTCACCTAAATCGGACATACTAGAAATATCAAAATTAATGAGTTTATTATATAAGACCTATAATATTTTGTCAATCAATGGAATATTGAAGTTTTCTTGATAATTCAATGATTACTGCACATATATTAACAGTATTTGTATCAATTTACTAAACGAATGGAGTTAACAAACCTAGAAATTTATTCAGCCCTGTTGAAAATCTAATTTGGGTTTACTATATTGAACAACTCAGGAAAAACTATATCGAAATCTTTACCCAATAATCATATTTTCTTGATAATTAAAGGGTTTTAAAATATAATAGTAGAATCTATGCTGAGAATTTTCACACTTTCTAAAAAAAGTATAAGGTATATCAAACATTTTGGGTTTATCGCTTTTTTAAAAGATCATAAATTCAGATTTATTAGCGATTATACAGAGATTTATACAGGAGGGCCTGATGGAAGGAGATGTACTGCATCAATTTATCGGAGTTAACAAACCTAGAAATTTATTCAGCCCTGTTGAAAATCTAATTTGGGTTTACTATATTGAACAACTCAGGAAAAACTATATCGAAATCTTTACCCAATAATCATATTTTCTTGATAATTAAAGGGTTTTAAAATA
>DAHXLB010000013.1:0-22158 GCA_027371855.1 bacterium | reverse complement strand
GGCTGGGGCATTGTAAACAATAATCACCCCCTTATTGCTCTTTTCTGTCAGAATACAAAATAATCCAAGATTTATTTATAAACTGCTTCATGGATTCCAATATCATAGACTACGATAGTCTTGGTATCTATATCTTTGTAGATAAGTCGTAGATTATATTGAATTGAAATAGCATTGTACCCATTTAATTTAACTTTCCAGACAATCTATGATTCTTCAGTCTTGGATCATTGGGATTATTTATAAAAAGTTCCCATTTTTGCTTAAAATCTTTTAATGATTTTTTAAAATTATTTGAATAGAGAACTTTTTTAATCATTTAATGATGTAATAAAGTCTTTTGCATTTACTGTATTAATTTTTTTGGACTCTATTAACTTATTTATTTCTTTTATACCTTGAATGATTCTATTTTTCCTCTTCTATTGTAAAACTATTTTCAGTAAGAAGATGACTTCTCTTATTTCTCATAAAATCCCCAACTACTACTTTAATGAATGAAGAAACTGGCAAATCATACTCTAAAGCTACTTTCTTCAGTTTTTGTTTAAATTGTTTATCAGTGTTTATCTGAATTAAACTTGTATCACTCATATTGGAAAGTATATACTAAACAATACAATTCACTCCTACACTGCCATTATTCAATTAGCCAAGACGCTTTTATATAAACTTTTGGTATTATTTATTTACTACAATTTTTCACAATTGCATATTTTAATGTTTATTGAAATTTTATCATTAACATTTTGTGTAATTAATCTAATTTATTCTCCCTCTAATCATTCTACTAAGGTCATTCTATATAAAACACCATCGTTATTTCTCCCTTTACAGAAGTCTTTTTTTTATAGTATTCATATACTTGATTAATATCTCCACTCTTTATATCTTCATGTATTTTAGAAATCTCTCTAGCTATTGTAATTTTCAGATTAGGGAAATTTTTTTCCAGAATATTTAATGTTTTTAATATTCTATAGGGAGATTCAAAACATATACATGTAATACCTTTGTATTGATTAATAAGGTTAATCAATTTACTTTCTTTTTTTGACAGGAATCCTAAAAATATAAATTTGTCAGTAGGAAGGCCAGAATAAATTAATGCTGGTAATATACTTGATGCCCCAGGTAAAACTTCATATTTTATATCCTGTTTCTTAAGTTCTCGTATAAGCTTATAACCAGGATCTGAAATTACTGGCATACCAGCATCTGACACAATACCTACATTTTTCAAAAGTTTAACCTCTCCTATGATATCTTGAATAAGTCTCTCTTCGTTATGCTCTGTATACCGTCTTAACTTATCTATACTGATACCATAACCTTTTAGCATAAGATTGGTTCTTTGTGGATTTTCACAATAGAGGATATCTAAAGACCCAAGTATTTCTTTTGACCTATCTGTTATATCTTTTAAATTACCAATTGGTGTAGGAATTACGTAAAACATGAATTTAAGTATGAATCTATATCTTCTATTTTTATTCTTTCTTGTACCGTTGTATCTCTATCTCTTATCGTTACCATATCATCATTTAGAGTCTCTACATCAAATGTTATACATTTTGGTGTTCCTATCTCATCCTGTCTCCTATATTTTTTCCCAATGGATCCTGAATCATCATAAGAAACCCTATATTTAAAACGCAATTGGTTATAGAGTTCTAAGGCTAACTTGTCTATTTTTCCATCCTTTAGCAGAGGAAATATTCCTACTTGATATGGAGATATTCTGTGTGATAGTTTTAAAAACACCCTCTTTCTACCATTCACTTCTTCTTCAGAGTAACCATTTGAAAGTAATGCTAGAATTAATCTATCTAGTCCGATTGAAGGTTCAATTACAAATGGAATAAAACTTTCCTTTTGATCTTGATCGTTATAACTTAAGTTCTTCCCTGAAGCCTGAGAATGCTTAGTTAAATCATAATCCCCTCTATTTGCAAAAGATTCAAGTTCTTTAAATCCAAAAGGAAACTTAAAGTATATATCTATCGTCTTTTTAGAATAGTGAGCTCTCTCTTTCTTTGTAAGTTCAATATATTTTAGATTCTGTTTATCTATCCCTATATATTTATACCAGTCTTCAGTATATTTAAAAAGTTCATCAAAATATTTATCTGCATCTTTTGGATTGACAAAATATTCAATTTCTAACTGTTCAAATTCCAATGTTCTAAATATAAAATTACCTGCTGTGATTTCATTCCTAAAAACCTTACCAATCTGTGCTACTCCAAAAGGCATTTTTATTCTATTACTTTTTATGATATTGTCAAAATTAATAAAAATCCCTTGTGCAGTTTCTGGTCTTAGAAAAACTGTTTCACCACTATCTTCAATAGAACCTAGAGTTGTTTTAAACATCATATTGAAATTTCTCACATTTGTGAAAGTTCCTCCACACACAGTACATTTAAGATTATTCTCTTTTATGAGCTTATCCATATCTTCATTTTTTAGACCTTCAGCCTTAATACTTAATTTTTCTTCCAATAACTGATCAGCTCTAAATCTTCTTTTACATTTTAAACAATCAATAAGTGGGTCATGAAAGTGCTCAATATGACCTGAAGCTTTCCATACTTTAAAGTTTTGCAGAATTGATGAATCTAAAAGAACAATGTCTTCTCTTGATGTTACAAAAAATTTTATCCACTCATTCTTTATGTTATTCTTGAGTATTGCACCCAAAGGTCCATAGTCCCAAGAATTTGCAAGACCTCCATATATCTCTGATGATGGAAACAGAAAACCTCTTCTTTTTGCTAAAGATACTATATTATCCATATGCTACAGATTGTACACAATCTATACTATATAGTCCAGATAATACTATATGAAAATTAGAATTTTGGAATTTTTATAGATTCATTAATCATAAAACTTTTTATCTCTTCCCAATCCAGTGGTTCCAGTAATCTTAGTTTTGATGGCTTATTTGTATTTTCAAAGAATGTAAGACTTTTAATGTAGTGATATATATTAAGGTTGTCAAGACCATATTTAATAGGGAAAATCCTAAATAATTCTTGCAAAGATGTATGAAATTTAGCGATGAAGTAAAGATCTATAAAGTCTTTCTTTAATCCTCTATCTGCTATTGCAAGAATCTTCATTAAACCTATATCTTTCAATCCAAGAAGATTAATACCATTTTCTTTTTTTAATTCATCCACTAAAATATATGGAAACTTAATAAAACTTATCTCACAACCATTGTAAAAACCTCTCAAAGTAAATGTACTAGTTGAAATATTGGTCAAGTCCATACCTTTTTCTTTAAGAATTTGAAGTAAATCTGAAGGAACAAAATTTTCTTGTATAAAAAAATCTAGATCGTATGATATTCTATGCCCAATCTGCCAAGCTAAAGCAGTACCCCCAGCAAGATAAAATTTATTAATCTCTGGAATTTCTTTTAATAAGACCAGAGCTCTTTTTGCTTTTTCGTCGATTGCATTGTCAAACATTTTATTGGGTCTTGAATATTATAATAATATTTCCAAAAATAACCAGTTCTTCTTGATATTTCTGTTGAATTCTCTATAGTCTCGATTATATCTTTACTAGGATACAGAGAAATTATCTTTTTTACATCTGTAAGATTCCCGTGTTCTAAAACTCTAGATATTATAAGATATTTATAAGTTTGCATATCCATATCTTCAACCCTGTTATCCCATAAATACTTTTTAAATTCTTCCAGAATCATACTATTATTATAACAAATGACGTAATAATAAACAATAAATCCCCATTATAGAGATAAAAATTATAAAATATATTTTTTTGACAGTAGAGTTACATCAAATGATGATTCTAAAAGATTTGTAGAAAATAATAAAACTTCTTTTAAAGCTTTTTCTGGAATATTAAATTCTAAACTAGATGTTTTTAAATCTATATCTTTTACATATCGAATCAGTTTTATTGTATCAACTAAAATTGGATAACCTCTAACGTTATATTCTCTTAAATCACATTCTAGATGAGATATCCCCGATATGGATGCTATATTTTGGATAGACGGAACTAAGGGTTTAGAGCATATAAAACAATTTGTAAAATCAGATAACAATCCTTCATATAAAAGCGTTTTTATATTAAACAATGATATATATAAATCTGGGTTTTTATAAAGATTGGAGAGTGTGAAATTTAAAAGATTAAATAATTGATTCTCATCTTGATCTATCCTATCAATTTTAGATATAACTTCCAAAGGATAAAAAATGTATAATGAAAATTTATCTTTTGAAAGCTGAAAAGAGTTTTTCATAGATATTGTTGTTACAATATCCAAGCTACCTTTACTTTTTATAGTCTGAAATTCTATATAATTAGATAGATCTAAAAGTGTAGCTCTCTTACCTGACTTTGCACCTTTTACTATTACACTAATTTTCCCTTTTTTTGTAAAAATTGTAAGAATTTTATCATTATCTCTAAAATCAACCTGCTTTATAATAAAACCCTCATCTAGATTTTGCATACTACATATTTATTGATAAATCTTTTGTTATATAGAATGATTTAGTAAATGTACCAAAATTGATTTTTTCCCACTCCCCTTTAATTCCTGGTTGCTTTTGAATTAGATAATGAGTCATATTAATTCCCGAAGGTAGATAATATGTAACTGTCATAGTCCCAACAGCTGGAGGATCTGATTTTGAAAGACGTGGTGGTATTCTTATATGGTTACCAAAAACTGTTTTTGATACAGTATAGTTATTATAATTCTGTGTAAATCCATTAACACCTTTCATCGATATTAATGTAGATCCTAGTGGGACATAAATCCTTACCCATGCCATATATGGACCTACTAACCAATTATCATAGATTGCCGAGTTTGTCCAGGTTATACTTACGCTTTGTTCATATCTCCCATTTGAAGCTTTTTTAATATTGGATGTAACAGTTTCACCCATAAAATAGTTATCTTTAGCTCCTGCAAGGTTAGCCTCCACAACTTGAAGATAATCACCTTTAACTTTAGTAGGAATTATACCTCCCCAGTTATAATGATTAACTAAATTTTCAGCTTTTGGATTATTGAAATATAACAATACTTGTTTTTGATCTAATGATTGAAATCCTACTTTTATAACATTAGTTAATGTATTTCCAGTAGAGTGAAATACTTTTGTTATAAGTTCATGCATCATCACTGAAATAAAATCTTTTCTCTCATTCTGAGGAAGATTTGATTTCTCAGCCATATATTCCATATAGTAATTAGCATTATTAGCTGTTAAAACAAGGTTATTTCCATATAAACTTGGCATAGTAATATTCCCAACTGCCTGTATCATAGAATCAACAAACCAAGTATTGATAAAAATAACCCCGTTAATTTTGGGAGCCCTAGGTATAGAGTTATAAAATTTGTATATATTAGCAACAGATGTTGGAACATTTGGAGAAGTATTTGCATCCCTCAAATGCCAATGGTAAGTACCGTTATATACATATAAAGGTTTTGGTGCAATAGGATTGTAATTAACCACAGTTGATAGAGCATAAATATTTTGAGCTGATAGTTGTCCTAGATTTCCATTGTTAAAATTAATAAATCCAAAGGCAGTCATAAAACCTCCTGTGGGTCTAATTTCACCTGAATTTTGGAACATTAATAGATATTTTGTTGGAGTAGGAACTCCTAGCACATTCTCAATAATATTAACTGACTTATCAAATATAGGAAGATTTTGAGATATACCAGAAAAAATACTTTTTAGTGATGATACTGTTATCCCATGAGATTTTAAAAGTGATTCTGGAAAATACTTAGGATTTATTTCTTGTATATATGTGTTTGCTTTTGTAAAATATGGATCTGCTTTATCTAATGCTGGTCCAAGTTGTGGCAAAGAATGAACAAATGCAGCTATTTTTTGTTTTCCTAAGAGAACCTGAGCTGATTTTTGTGTGCTTGTTTGATAACCATCTAATGTTGCAACAGTTGATAGTGATGGCATTAAAGTTTGCAATCCTGCAACAGCGTAGTACCCTCCATTCAATAGATCAGATGCATTATTATAATAACCACCAGCAATAGGAACAATAGAAAGATATGCCAAAGTCGATAGATTTTTTTTCATAGATACTATATTAGCCTGTATTATTGGAACTTCAGTAGAAATCCCAACAAAATCTTTTGATTTTTGATATGCTTTTGCTTTCTCTATACTGGAATATAAGGTATCAAAGTTATTTTTTAATGATAAAAGAGGGAGAACTAGAAAAAAAATTAAAAGTATAACTATAATTACAAAAGCTATAGCACTCGCTATGAACCATCTGGTCTTAAAAAAGGCCCATCGAGACTTTTGCTGATATTGAGCTAAACTTATAACTGTCATAATGATTTAGTATGCTCCTCTTCTAGAGAAAACTGCGAACGGAGTCTTAAATAAAATAACTACATTCTTTTTTATAGATCTCATCTTAGCATATTCTAGATCAATTTTGATCCTCTTGTCAAAAGATATTTCAGAACGTCCGGAAATTTGCCACACACCAGTCAATCCCGGTTTAATACTAGTTATTATTGCAATATCTTCCTCAACTTCAGGATTTTGAGATATGTAATATTCTAGTTCATCAAAATAATAAGCTCTAGGCCCTACTAACGACATATCTCCTTTTAATATATTAAAAAATTGAGGGAATTCATCTATAGAGTATTTTCTTATAGATTTCCCCACCTTAGTTACTCTAGGATCATTCTTTAATTTATAACTATTCTTCTTATATTCTCTATATAGTTTAGAATACTTTGGATCCTCTTTTAATATTGTATGTGCAGCAACAATCATAGATCTGAATTTATAAAACTTAAATGGTTGATAATTTTTTCCAACTCTTTCTGGAACATCTGCAAGTATTGGGCCTTTAGAATCTATCATTATAAGTATAGCTGTAATAAGCATGACTGGAGAAAAAATTATTATTGCGAAAATTGAAACAATTATATCAATTATTCTTGTTATTATTTCATATATCATCTTTTTTTATTATATTGTTAATTTTATTCTCTAGATTCTCCTTAAACTTGTCCTTAGAAAATCTTCTTGCATTGTTTACACACTCTATAGGATTAGCTGGATTATCATAAATCTTATTCAATGTTTTTTCAAGGGAGCTAGCTCCAAGGGATCTGGGTCCAGATCTAGATTCAAGTGTATCATTATCATTAAAGAAATATCCTGTAACACCATCTTTAATACTTTCCAACGCACCATCTTTAGCGAATGCTAAAACACCTTTTCCACAAGCTTGAGCCTCAATAGGAACAAGTCCAAAATCTTCTGCTCCAGGGAAAATAACAGCCTTAGACCCATTTATTATATCAATCATTTCATCATCTTTGATATTTCCCAAAAATTCAACATTTGATAAAGATATACTTTTTAATTTATCTTTGTAACTACCATCTCCTATGATTTTTAATTTGTATTTAAGTTTATTACAAGCTCTTATTGCAATATCGATATTTTTGTATCTTTCAAGTCTTGATACGATTAAAAAATAGTCTCCATCTTTAAATTTATCATTTTGTATAAATTTATCTGTATCAACATATGGGTATATAACGACACTATCTCTTCTATATAATTTCTTCACTCTTTTTGACACTGCTTTTGATATTGTCAAAATATAATCAACCCTTTGAGCAGATGAAAAATCAACAAGTCTTAGATAATTATTTATAAAATATAAAGGTATTTTTTTTATACCAGAAATTGAATCTTGTCTAGAGTTTGGCAATCCCCATAAAAATCTGGGGGGGGTCAATATATATGATATGTGTACCGTATGATCAGGTACAATTATAGATTTTGCAAATCCGGCTGTAAGCGATAATACAACATCATATTCATCAAAATTGAATTCTTCAAAAGCCAATGGGTATAAAGGTGTCATAAAAGGTCCAAAATATTTAAAAAGTTTTTTATACTTACTCTCTATCACATGATATTTTCTAAACTTATCAGGAAGTTTATCCTTCAAATATATGGTTGTAAAGATTGGAGCATCAGGGAATATTTCCATTATAGCCTCAAGATGTCTTTCTGCACCTCCATATATTTTAAGAAAATCACATACTATGGCGACCTTCAGACCAAGGTCCTTTGGGTCTAAACCCTTTGGATCTAGATCATTTGTATCTAAATCCATCATTTTTGTTTCCATTTTAATTTTACAAAATTATCAATTTTCTCATCAAATATTTCTTTTCTAAATTTAAGAGAATTCTTTCTTAAATAATCTATATCAAAATTTAGTTTTTCAAACCTCAAAACTCCATCAATAAAACTTTCTTTGTCTTGCTTTTTAAAAAATACTCCCGTCTTTTGATCCTCAATTGTATCTTTTACCCCTCCTTCTTTGTAGGCTATTACACCTTTACCAGAAGCTTGAGCTTCAACAGGAACTATTCCAAAATCTTCTTTAGATGGGAATAACAAACCTTTACATCTTAATAATTGAGCCTCTACTTCTTGATCATTAAGCCCTTCATAAAATTGAATATTATCTGTTGCGCCATCTTTTAGTGTTCTTATATATGACAATTCTCCAACACCTACAATATGCAAAGGATATTTCAATGTTTTAAAAGCATCAATGAGAATATCTACTCTTTTCCATGGAACAATTCTACCTATGTATAAATAATATCCTTGGTCTTCAATTTTCCCACTTATAAATCTATCAACATTTACCGGGGGATTAATCACAACACTGTCTTCGTTATAGAATTTTTTTATTCTTCCCCTTGTATATTCTGAGTTTGCAATAAAAAAATCCGGTCTTTTTGATGCTTGATAGTCCCATACTCTTAAATATGACACCATCAAAGGTAGTATTTTCTTCTTTATCCCTTTGATATTATACATTTTAATATACTCATGATAGTCCCATATATACCGTGAAGGAGAGTGCATATAACATATGTGTAGAGTCTCAGGTCCAGTTATTATCCCATGCGAGAATCTGGTTGATGAAGAAATTACAACATCATACTCATCAAAATTAAAACTTTCAAAGGCTAAAGGATTTAGAAAGAAAAAACTTTTGGGATGCTTTTTTATAATTTTATAATTGTTTAAAAAAGATGTTTGTAAATCTCCGATTTGATCATGAAATTTTGATATTACAGTATCACTAGATAGTGCTGTATATAAGGGAGGTTTATTATACATAGAAGATAACTCTAAAACTACCCTTTCAGCCCCTCCAAATTGACATAGATCATCATGTGCTAGAGCAATATTCATATTTTGATATTTCATACTTATATTATATCATCAGATATTTTTTTATGTATAGCTATAAATTTGACAATTTTATTATTTATTATAAAAATGCAAAAATTTACACAAAATCAAACAATGAATATTTCAGATGCAAGACAAAAAATCGGCCAGGTGTTTATGGACGTATATAAAAATCAAAATAGAAGAGTGGTATAGTTGTTGGAGCCATAGTAAGTACATCCGATTTAATAAGGCTAAATAGGCTTGATAAAAGAAATAAAGAATTTACAAAAATAACAGATGGCATGAAAAAAAGATTTTCGAATGAATCAGAAGAAGTCATTTTAAAAAATTCAGTTGATGCTCTCAACAAAGTCAGGGGCAAAATCAGTAAAAATATTAATTAATCATGAAGATAGTACTTGATACTAATGTATTTGCATCAGTTGCCGTAGCTAAAATTAGAAGTAATTTATCAAAAATTATAGAACTATGGTCTATAGATTTTTTTGATGTTGTAACATCCGAACCAATTTTATAGGAACTTGAAAGAACATTAACAAAAACGGAATATTTTTCTACTAGGTTAACTATGGATAATATAAATAATTACTTAAAACTTATTAGAAAATATTCTATCCTTCAGCATATCCATACAAAAATAAGTACTAAAAATTAGTCCAAGACTATGGTTATGCTCCCAATAAGAAAGATAACTTTATTTTAGCAACAGCCATAGATGCAAAAGTTGATTATCTGATAACTGGTGATAAAGAAATATTAAAACTAGAAGAGATTAAAAGTGTAAAAATAATAAACCCCACAAAATTTATTGAAATTATAGATAAGAAACTATTATATTGATTCCCCATTTAACATGTATCAATTAACATTGTTGACTTTACTATTAGTTTAGGAATAAATTAAATAATATGGAAAATATATTAGTTCTTGGTGGTGCTGGATATATAGGTTCTCATACTGTATTGATGCTCGATAGTATAGGATATCACGTTATAGTTTTAGATGACTTATCTTCTGGACACGAACAATCTCTAAATAATACTAACGCTACTTTGTATATTGATAAAATATCTAAAGAAAATCTAGAGAAGATAGCAAAAAAACATAAAATAGATGGGATCATATATTTTGCTGGATCCATAGCAGTCGGAGAGTCCATGATAGATCCATCATTGTATCTACATAACAATCTCTTTAGTGGAGTGGATGTACTAGATTTTATGAAAAATGAAAAAATTAATAAAATTGTTTTCTCCTCTTCAGCGGCTGTATATGGTGTACCAAATAAGATTCCAATTAAAGAGGATGATAAAAAAGACCCAATAAATGTTTATGGGTTCTCAAAGGCTGCATATGAAAATATTCTTAAATTCTATGATCAAATATTTGGTATAAAATCTGTATCATTAAGATATTTTAATGCAGCAGGTGCATCCTTAAAAAATAATATCGGGGAAGATCACAAAGATGAAACACACCTAATTCCTTTGATTTTGAAAACAGCATTGGGTCAAAGGAAATCAATAAAAATATATGGGGATACATATAAAACATTGGATGGTACATGTATAAGAGACTATATACATGTTGATGATTTAGCTCAAGCTCATATATTAGCCTTAGAATATCTACTCAATCAAGGAGATAGTGACTATTTTAATCTAGGTAATGGGTCTGGTCACTCTGTAAAAGAGATTATTCAACTATCGAAAAAAATAACTGGTATTGATTTTAAGGTTGACATAGAAGGTAAAAGAGAAGGTGACCCAGATATTTTAATTGCATCATCCTTAAAAATACAAAAGAAATTAAAATGGACTCCACAATTTTCTATAGAAGAGATAATAAAGAGTGCCTGGGAGTGGCATAAAAATAATCCTAATGGTTTTGTATAGCGTTTTGTAATATATTATTTTTATAGTATACTCGTAGACCTTGTATACTCACTATTATTTTTGAAAAAGAACTTAATATAAATGAAATACATAGGTATAGACTGTAGAGAGATAACAGATACACAAACTGGTATAGGAAACTATACAAAAAGCT
Organism: bacterium; assembly: GCA_027371855.1. Lineage (GTDB taxonomy): Bacteria > Patescibacteriota > Dojkabacteria > JAKAPS01 > JAJZLI01 > JAJZKG01. Next base: position 10,807 of record DAHXLB010000013.1, on the reverse strand, counting down.
TGGTATCTGAAATCGTCAAAGAAGATAAAAATAATATATATTACCTAATTTTTAACAATAATAATATATATCTAAAGTACAAGGAAAAATATGTAAAGTATAAAAATGTAAAAGTGGTATATATATTCTCAAAAAAACAAAGTCCTCTATCAGAAATAACATTACCTTTTGAACTGAAAAAATTAAAATTAGATCTGTTTTGGACCGATATATGGGGAAGTGTATATTACCCTGGTGTTCATTATGTTTTATCCCTACATGACATTATAGGAGTAAAAAGAAAAGACTTTGTAAGTCTGAAATACAGAATATATAATGCATTACATCTAAAATGGACTGTGAAACATGCATCTTTTGTTCTTGTACCTACTAAAGCTGTAAAAGATGATGTAATAAAATACTTAAAAATTAGAAAGAATCAAAATGGATCTGGATCCAAGAGAATAAAAGTCACAGGAGAGGGTTTAACAAGATTAAGATCATCATTAAATTCTGCCTCAGATACTGAAACATTTGAAAGTATATCTAAAAAATATGAAATCAAAAACCCTTATTTTATATATGTTGGAAATGATAGACCACACAAAAATATAGAAGGTCTGGTAAAAACATTTATAAGTTTTAAGAAAAAATACAAGAATGGAGCTAATTTAATACTTTGTGGAGTACCTAAAGATAATAACTATATTAAAAAAAGGAATAAAAGTTATATAAAAGCGTTAGGATATGTTTCTGAATCTGAAAAATTTTCACTTCTAGAAAATGCTATAGCATTTGTTACACTATCTTTTGATGAAGGCTTTGGATTACCTATTTTAGAGGCAACATCCGCTGGGTGTCCTGTTATTTGTAGCGATATCCCAGTATTTAGAGAAATTATTGGGGACAATGGAGCAATATTTGTAGATCCATATAGGGTAAGGCCTGTTGCTAAAAGACTAAATTTATTATACAGTGATAATACAAAAAGAGATGATCTTGTTATAGAAGCTAAAAGAAACTTAGAAAGGTTTAGCTGGACTAAAACAGCCAAAAAAATACTAAAATATTTAAGATAAGTAATCTATGGGCGCCTCCTATGAAACTCAAAATTCCAAATAATATACTTTTAATACACGTTATTAGAGTTGTTTTTTTAATAATATTGCTTTATCCTCTTTATTTGTATTTATCCAAAATTGGCACACCTTCACTTATATATTTAGTAATTATTGCTATTTTTATAAATGAAGTATTAAAATTTTTATCTTCAGTATTAATATATAGATTTAATGTTGACAACTTAATTGTAGGAATGATCTTTTCTGTTATTGAAGGATTAATAGTTATATTTATATTAAATTATCTTGGTATATTATTTTTTGTAGGAGATATTCTTCTTACTTTATCAATTCTTTCAAATGCATTATTTTTCCAAAGTGAATCAATTATTGTTGAAGCATTTATTATAGGAGTTGCATATTTTTTTATTAATTTTGAAAAATACTCCACGACAAACTTAATTTATTATTTTTTACAATCATTATTTATAATATCTATAGGAATATTTAACTTTCTTATACAACAAAAATTTATAAAATTAGAAAATATGGTTTTAAAAAAATCTACTATTAAAGATTCTAAAAGTGCTGAAGATGTAAAAGACGAATTTACAATAATAGCATCTCATAACTTAAGAACACCTTTAGCTGCACTAAGAGGTTATCTTCAACTACTTGACGGAACAGATGACGATGAAACAAGGAAAAATTACCTAAATCTTTTAAAAATTAATGTGGATAAATTATCAAACATAATTGAAGAAATAGTAGGTATGCTTACCATAGGTGAACAAACATCAGACAATAAAATTAATATACGAATAATACTAACAGAACTAATAGAAGGATTTAGAGAACAAGTAAGACCAAAAAATATACATATTAATCTCCATTATGATGAAGGAGTTCCTGATGTTAACCTAAATGAATATAGGATAAAAATAATATTAAAGAACATAATAGATAATGCTATAAAATATTCGTATAATAATGCGAATATAGATATAAATGTAAAATCAGATGTAACTGATTTAATTATAAGTATACAAGATTACGGTGTAGGAATAGATCCTGAACAATTAAAGAATATCTTTAATAAATATCACAAAACATCAGATATAATGGATACAAATTTTGAAGGTATGGGTCTAGGGTTATACTTAGTGAAAAATTTACTCGATATTGAAATGGGCAAAATAGAAGTTAGATCAGAGAAAAGTAAAGGTACAGAATTTATTTTAAGGTTTCCAATAAATGATATTTTACAGTCACTAGATAGGAATAATTTTTAGGATCCAGATTCGAGGTATTATTTCTTTACTTATTTTTATATTTGATATAAATTATTATTAAGTATGTTAAAAAAAGGGTTTTTCAAATTTCAAAGTGACTCTAGAATCTCTACTCCTGTAGCATATGTAATATTTATAAGAATTTTTGTTAAGATAATAATTTTTGTATCTGCACTATATTTCAGAGTTAGCATAGTTGATATATTCTTAATTGTCCTTATATTCCTAATATCTGAAGTATATAGAAATCTTGGAACTATATTAGTTTCGTTGGGGAAACTACCTGAAGAGGCTGTAGGTGGTATTGTTTCAGCCATAGATGGAGCATTACTAGTAGTACTTTTATACTATACAAAACTATTAGGTACAGATTTGTATCTTTTTATCTTAATTTCGATTGCTTTTGATACAATACAATATGGTCTTGTAGCAGCATTTGCAGAGGGAGTGACTGCTGGTTTTTCATACGCATCTTTTGCCTTCCTAACAATGACTATAAATCCTTTATTTATACTAGTTAAAGTGGTTTTTATAATAACATTATCTCTAATCACAGGATGGCTTTCTGAAAATCTAAAATCTACACAAATAGTATTAGAGAATACTCTTGAGAGGACAACAAAGGAAGAGAGTTTAAATAGAATGAAGGATGAATTTATTGGAGTAGCTTCACACAATTTAAGAACACCACTAAGCGTAATGAAAGGATATATAGAACTTATTCTAAATCATAGAGTGGGACCAATAAATGATAAACAAAAAGATTACCTTCTAAATATAGAGACAAATATTGAATTATTACAAACCTCTAGTGAGGATTTACTTAACATGATATCCTTACAAGATAACCAAGTGACTGTAACCCCATCTTCAAATATAATATATGACTTCCTCAATAACATTGCATTCGATTTTAAATGGACTTTTAAAATTAAAGGGGTTAACTTGGATACAAAATTTAATATTCCCACAAAAAAAATGGCTATATTTGATAATGACAAACTTAAGATTTCAATTACAAATATATTACACAAAGCTATATCTAACGCTAGAAAAGAGGTTTCTTTTAAATCCAATATTGAACAACAATACTGGACTATAGTAATTAAAGATGATGGACACGGTATTTCAAAAAAAGAGATTAACGATATTTTTAACAAAAATAAAGATATGTTTGATACTATGAAATCTCTACAGAAAAATGGTATTGGTTTATATATATCTAATGTTATAATAGAATCACACAAAGGACACATGGAAATTGTATCAGTTGAAGGAGTAGGCACAACGTTTAGAATTTATATCCCTATATGAGTAAGATATTAATCGTAGAAGACAATAAAGATATACTTAATATCTATAAAAAAGAGTTAGAATACAACAAATATGATGTGGCCACGGCAGAAACTGGAGCAATAGGTGTAAGTATGATTGAAAAAGATTCTTTTGATCTTATTATATTAGATATTATGCTTCCAGATATGTCTGGGATAGATATACTTAAACAAACAAAAGAAAAAAATAAAAAACAGAAAGTTGTAATGCTTACAAATGTTGATATCCCTGCAGTAGTAAATGATGCATATAAAAATGGAGCAGATGGGTACTTAATCAAATCAGAGTTATTACCAACCCAGGTTGTTGAAGAAATACAAAGGTATCTCGATACCTAGATATTTAGAAAGTCAGGAACCTGTATCCCAAGAAAATCACAATCATAATATTTATTTATTGATAAAGATTATAATTTCATATAGAATTGTGGAAATAAAGGTATAATCAATGAGTATTCTTATTACATACACAACAATAATACTTGCTTCTGCACTTATAGGGGGATATATTGCATCTAGATTTAATCAATACATTATTGTTGGGTATATAATAATAGGATTAATCTTGGGTTCGTTTGTAATATCATCTCATAGTTCACAAAACTATCTAAATAGCCTTGCATATGTTGGTGTAGCTTTATTAGTATTCTCAAATGGTACAGAATTCTCTCTTTCTAAAATCCTGAATTATAAAAAAATAATAATTACAGGAACAATATTGCAAACGCTTCTAACTTCATTAATTCTTACCATTATATTTTTGTTTTTTGGACTTGCTATAATTCCTGCATTTGTTATTGGGTCAGCTTTTGCAATGAGCTCAACAATAATAGTGACGAAAGTTTTAAAAGATCTTGATAGAAATTATTCACAAGAGGGAGAAATAACTTTCTCATGGCTTATGGTACAGGATATTCTGACTATTCCATTACTTGTTTTTTTAACTAATCTAAGTATATCTGGTGGAAATGTTCTAATACCAATACTAATAGCTATTTTAAAAAGCATACTTATTTTTTTGATATTGTATTATTTAGGTTTAATAATAATTCCTTATATTCTATCTAAGATAGCTCAAACAGAAATAAGAGAGCTCCTTATATTAGCAGTAATATCAATATTGCTTATAATTATAGTAATCTCATCATACTTTGGAATATCACCTATTATTGCAGCCTTTATGGCAGGATTAATAATATCAAAAGGTATGATGAACCACCAAATAGCATCAGAAATAAAGCCCTTCAAAGATTTATTCTCAGTATTCTTTTTTGTACTTATAGGAGCAGTAACACCCCTTTCATTTATAATAGGGAATCTATTCATAATACTGCTTGCTGCATTATTAATCATCTTCATAAAGATAGCCATAACTTATACAGAATTAAAAATATATAAATTTCATTCTATGACATCCTTTGCTGTGGCATTAAATATGTTCCAAGCCGGCGAATTTTCTTTTGTTATAGGCACAGTAGCATACCAAGGACATATAATATCAGCATTCTTATACCATCTTCTACTATCAGTGACAATATTAACCATGATATTAACCCCAGTTATGATTAAAAGAAATATAAATATATATGATAAATTAAACTTATTTATTGATAAACATTTTCATTTTTTACATAGTAAACTGTTTGATCGTGCGATTAAAGATAGTATTAAAAAAAAGAGACATAAAGAGATTATTATTGCAGGGTATGGTAGAGTGGGAAGACAAATAGTAGATATTTTAAAGAAAAATAATGTAGAATGCAGTGTCATAGATTTTAATAAAAGTATAATGGAAGAACATAATAGTCATGGTGTGAATTTTATATATGGAAACGCAGATAGTATAGATATATTAAAAGTAGCGGACATTGCACATGCAAAAATAATGATAATAACTACCCCAGATATAGAAATTAACTACAAAATAGCTCAAATATCAAAAAGTACTAATCCAACTATTAAAATTATTGCACGTTCTCACCTACCTCATCACAAGGATATACTTCTCCAATCAGGAGTAGAATATGTAATAGAACCCGAAAAAGAGACTGCTATAACAATAGCCTCTATACTTTTAAGATATCTTGGTAAAGGTAAAAAAGATCTACGGTTATCATTTGAAGGGACAAATACTTTATGAAAATAAATGAGATAATAACAGATAAAGTTGTACTCAAAATTGCAGTTCCAAAGAACAATGATAAGACACCTTTAGCTGCAGAGCAAATGTTTGCATCATTACACGGAATTATTGGCGATAGTAAAAGATCAATAGAACATATAGGGTTTGAAATAGTATCATCAAAAAATGGAATTCTATTCTTTGCCGTAACATCAAAAAATTATAAAGATTTTGTAATAGGTCAAATATATGCACAATACCCTCATGCAGAAATAGATGAAGTGAGTGATTATACTGAAACTTTTAAACATTTTAAATATTTTGCAATATCAGAAATATCTTTAAAGAAAAATTTTATACTACCTATCAAAACTTTCGCAAACTTTGATGTTGACCCATTATCAGCTTTAACCAATGCTATGATCAAAGATAATTCTGATAATATTTCATCTTGTCAAATATTATTAAGGCCTATTAATGGGAATTGGCATAATAAAGCAAAAAAATATATTAATAGTAAAAAAGGTAAAGGTGGAGATCTTGGATCTAACATGACTACATCATTATTAAAGCTTTTCACTAGTGAAATAGTATCAAGCAAAAATAAAACTACACAACAAGTAAAACCTGCTTTATCAAGTTTAGAGGAAGGAGCTCTATCAGAAATAGAGAAGAAAATAACAAAAGTAGGATATGCAGTTATAATCAGAATTATTTCTTTATCAAATGAAAGCTATGAGCCCAAAAACACTATATCTCATATACAAGCAGCATTCAACCAATATAACTACCCTCACTTAAATTCTTTTGACGTAAAAAAATCTAAAGATAAGGGACATACCATATATAGACAATTTGTAGATAGATATATGGGTAAAAAAATATCAACAATACTAAACACAGAAGAAGTAGCATCTTTATACCATTTACCTGACTTATCAGTAGAAACACCTTCTATAATATATTCCAAAGCAAAAAAAGCTGAACCACCTATAAACCTTCCAACAGAAAATGTTAACTATATTGGCATAACATCATTCAGAGGTATTAATAAAAGATTTGGAATAAAAGCAGAAGACCGTAGGAGACATATGTACATATTGGGGAAAACTGGCACAGGAAAATCTACAATGATCAAAAATATGGTTATTAATGATATTATAAATGGTAAAGGGGTAGGAATATTTGACCCTCATGGAGACCTAGTAGAAGATATCCTTAATTTTATACCACCTCAAAGGATAAATGACGTTGTCATAATTGATCCTTCAGATACTGAACACCCTGTATCTATAAATCTTTTAGAATTAAAAGATATGTCTCTAAAAGACCTTGTTGCTGACAATATAGTATCTGTTTTTAAGAAGCATTTTGATTCTTGGGGACCAAGATTGGAATATCTTTTACATAATTGTATTCTAACCCTAATTCAAGTTGATAATACATCACTACTTGGTATACAAAGAATTCTTGTGGATAAAAAATATAGAGAAAAAGTTTTAAAACAAATAGATGATCCTATACTATTGAGATTTTGGAATGAAGAATATACTGCAATGGAGAGAAATCCAAGACTTGCATCAGAGGCAATAGCTCCAATACAAAACAAAGTTGGAAGATTCCTATCTAGCCAAACAATGAGAAATATTGTCGGTCAGGTAACATCAACAATAGACCTTGAAGAAATAATGAATAATAATAAAATTCTCATTGTAAATCTATCTCAAGGTAAAATAGGTGAAGAACAAGCTTCACTGTTTGGGGGTATGTTAATAACCAGATTACAATCTGCAGCAATGAGTAGAATAAAAATAACGGATGAAGAAAAAAGAAATGATTTCTATCTTTATGTTGATGAATTTCAAGTTTTTGCAACGACTGCTTTTGCTAAAATATTATCAGAAGCTAGGAAATTTAGACTCAATTTAATATTGGCTCATCAATACATAGCCCAATTAGATCTTGATATCAAGGATGCAATATTTGGTAATATAGGCACTACAATATGTTTTGTAGTAGGTCCTCAAGATGCAGGTGAACTTGAAAAAGAATTTATGCCTGTGTTCTCGCAAGAAGATCTTATATCACTAGAAAAACACCATTTTTATACCAAATTAATGATTGATGGGATGATTTCTACTCCATTTAGCGCTATATCTGAAGATCTTAGGTATGTAAAAAATGATAATAAAGAGAAAGTTATTAAAGTTTCAAGAGAAAGATACACGAGAAATAAGGCAGAAGTAGAGGATAAAATACTAAGGTGGGCAAAAAATTAAATATTTTTAAAATTTGCAATAGAGTCAATATTTTATTACAATAATATTATGCCCGAAAGAGATTTAGATAACAAAATAATATTTGGAGTATGTTCTGGTTTATCAGACTATTTTAACATTGAAGTTAATATAATAAGAATAGTATTTATATTAGGGATATTTGTCGGTGGAATTTCATTTATACTATATTTGGTACTTGCGATTCTTATGCCAACACCAACAACAAAGAATACAGATAAAACTACTACTTCAAAAAGATTAAATAAAAAAAATATTAAGATAGAATCTGAGATGGTAAATAATACTAAAACATCAAATTTAACTATGAACTATGATAAACGTAATGGTTCTTATTTTTTAATCTTAATTGGAGTTCTAATTCTTTTATCAAGTACCAACTTTTTACATATTTTAACTTCAACATTATTTTGGGGTTTAATTTTTATAATATTTGGAATACTCTCAATATTAAGTAAACACCGGTTATCATTTATTCAAATATTACTTATATTCATATTAGTAATGATATTAGCTGTAGGATTACAGTGGCTATTTAGATATTTGTCTGTAACTCTCCCATATCCATTTAATGGATATTTATAAATAAGGATATAGATCCAATGAATATTGTTAATTTAGAAATATTGATACACCACATAGCTTTAGATTATCCAATAGCGTTTTTGTTTGCGATAATTATATTTTTTATTTTCAGGAAATTTGTTATAAAAAACTTCTTAGTAGATTTTTTAGTATCTTTTATAGTTTTTATTCTGATACTAATATTTATATTTCCACTATTAAATTTCAATTTTTACTTGAATTTCATAAATTTTATAAACATTAATATTACAAGGTTTATAAATTATTTAGTAAATATTATATTACTACACAAATAATCAAGCTGGCTCTACTAGTCCAAATGTAAACCCATCATCCCTTATATAAACCATAGCATACTTATCATTCTCTATGTTTTTAAAAATAAAAGACTTATGTCCTAAAAGTGTCATTCTTTCTATAGCTTCTTGAGGATGCATAGGAGTATCGTCTTCATATTTTTTTACTTTTATGACAGGCCTGTACTCTACAAAATGTGTCTCTTTTATATTTTCAAAATCTTGCCAAGGTAAATCACCTTCAAAATACTTTCTAGTTTTATCCTTATACCTTATTATATTTTCTTTCAAACTGTTTATTGACTTTTCTAGGATATCATAGAATTTGGGATCCTTTTTTGATACCCGTATAGTTACATGTTCCAATTTAACCTGAATATCAATTTTATATAGTTTTCTTTTTTCTTCTGTTATTTTAAGATCAATAGTTGAATTCGGAATTATATTATCTAGTCTAGATAAATGGTTCTCTATGAAAGATTTATCTCCATCTGTCAGTATATAATTTATTAATGTATATCTTATGTCCATATTTTACTCCTTCTTATCTAGATCACTCAGACTAGGTCTTTTTTATAAAATTAAAACCAAGATAATTTGTTAGAACACTAGGTACTTTTATACTACCATCTTTTTGTTGATAGTTTTCCATTATAGCTATTAATGTTCTTCCTATAGCACTTCCTGTATCATTTAGAGTATGTGCAAATTGCAACTTTCCATTATCATCCTTATATTTAATATTAAACACTCTAGCTTGGTAATCAAGAGCATTAGTATCAGTGCCAACTTCCATAAATTTTTGCCCTGAGGGAATCCATGCTTCAATATCATATTGTTTTGATGAGGCATAATATCCAGAATCACCACTACATTTTAAAATAACATGGTAAGGTATTTCTAAAGATTCCCAAAACCATTTATTTATATCTAATAGTTTTTCAAAAGCTATAGTCGACTCTTCTTTTGACGATATAGCACCCATTTCTAATTTATCAAACTGATGTAATCTTTTTATACCTTTAACATCTTTCCCCCAAGACCCGGCTTCTGACCTAAAACAAGTAGTTATAGCAAAAAAATATTGAGGCAGTTTATTTTCATCTAATATTTTATCCATAAAGTAACCAAAATTAGAAGGTTCTGAAGAGCCTACAAGATAAAGTCTGTTATCTTCTTCTATATAATCTTTCTCTATTGCATACACTTGATCTTGATCGGCAGGAAAATGGCTTGTTCCATATAATACTCTTTCTTTTACTAACAAAGGTGGAACTAATGGCATAAATCCTTCTTTTATAAGCTTTCTAGATAAAAAATCAATAATAGCCATCTGAAGTAGTACAGCTTCATTTTTTAAATATACAAATCTAGATCCAGATACCAAAGCTCCTTGATTAGTATCTATAATATCTAAATCCTTTCCTAGCTCTAAATGATCTTTTATTTTAAAATTATGATTGTCTGAATGAACAACATGCTGAGGCATATATTTTTGTGAAGCATCAAGTTTACCAAGTTTGCTTTCTGGAAGTTCCCCATCATTGGGAGTCCAGGCATACACCTCAATGTTATCTTTTTCCCCAGATCCTATGGGTACATCTTTAGATAACATGTTGGGAATCCAATTTATAAGAGAGTTAAATTTTAAGTTAAGCTCTTTAAACTCTATATCTAATTTTTCTTTTTCTTCTTTTAGTTTTTTACCTTTTTCTCTTAATACTAGATTACCATAAGATTCTTCCCTCGAAGCTTCTTTTGAGACTTTATTCCGCTCTTCATTTACACCATTTATTTTTTGGAGTATTAAAATTCTTTTAGAATCAATCTCAAGAAGTTGA
>DAHXLB010000038.1:0-18088 GCA_027371855.1 bacterium | reverse complement strand
TAAGAATATTTTTACTAATGATTGATAAGGTACATCCTTTTTATTAGCCAGTTGTTTTAATTGTAAGTACATAGATTCAGTCATACGCAAACTAATATTTTTTGTTGAAGGTTTTAGATTAGGTAACTCTAAATTGACTTTTTTAAAAGAGTCTATATAATCCGCCAAAGAATGATTATCCCAAAAATTTATTTCTTCACCTTCATTTTTAAATTGTGGTATTTGTTTTATTTTATTCATATATTTAATAATTTGTTATATAATTCTTTTTCTTTTTTATCTTGATCTCTTGCAGATATTACTCTGATTTTATTTTGTCTTTTACAAAAAGAAATCAGAAGATATCTATTTTCCAAGGTTCTTCCTAAAGCATAGTATCTCACCTCATCTTTAATCGAATGTTTAATATTTTCTAAAAATATAGGTTTATTAAAAAATACTTCTTCTGATTCATTTTGTGCTACATTATGTTTAAGCTTATTTTTATCTTGATTCCCCTTATCCCACTCAAACCCAATTATGTCAGATAAATCTATATTAATGTCCATATGTATATTATAGTACATTACATTAAGTGGTTTGTCAATAGCTTATATGCACTAAATATATCTGATATTTGAGCTGTAAATTCGTGGGATTTAATTATTCTAACCGTGATATAAGCCCTATATAGCAAGATATTATTAATGTTAATAGGGAGGGTATCCAAGAACAGCTCCTAGAATGGGATCTTATCCGAACTAAGGGGTTTGATTTCAATAACTTGTACATTTAGTAAGAATATGTCAGTCTAAATATATATAAGAACTTATTATAGTTATAGAGGAGGTCCCCATTAAAAGTAATAGTAATCCCTGATAGAAACAAATATTCTACAGGGATTAAAGTAACTTCTGCAGAAATCAATCAACTCAATATTTAAAAAGATTATTTTCATCATTAGTGGAATTACATAATTAAGCTTTAATATGTGCATATGTTATTTTGAGTAGTACCCTAAGAAAATTTTAGGTATGGCAGATAAAATTTTTATGATACTTAATATTAGTAATAATGAACTCTAATAAGTACTAAATATATACCTATTGGTAATTGAATATTCTGAAGGATTTATGTCTCTTTAAAATATATCTAATCGTCATTAAAAGATCAGCGTGCGTAAGCGCGGGGGTGTATCGGAATTTTAAAATCTGATATATATTTAACATATGTCATTTCATTTTTTACATTATTAAATAATCTTTTATCTGCAGTAATGAACCAATATTTTAAGAATTGAGAAAGAGTAACATATGAGGAATCATAAAAAGATAAGTTATATTTTATGGATATATCTAATATGTCTAAATAAATTTCTTTTAAATCATAAAAAATTATTCCATAATTATTAAAAAGATTTAAATTTTCTTTTGCTATGCTAATATCTAATTTTTTTGATCTAACTGCCGTTGAAAATACATTCCCTATTTCATAATTTAATATTGCTGGAGAATATAAATTAATTTCTCCTATATCATACAAATGTTTTAATTTTAGTGCAATATCAATATATTCCTCTTTTGGAAATTGTAAATACCACTTAATAATAATTGAATTATCTAAAATTAGATTCATTTGAGATCTTTTTTACTTTTTAGAACAATGTCGGAAAAATCTTTGACTTTTAATCCTTCTCTAATTACATCTATTCTTTTGCCTATTTCTAATCTTTTACTATTATCACTTATATCTTGAATTCCTTTAAGAAGCAACATGTTGATTATTTCTTGTAAAGATATTGCCTGATTGTATGCCATATCTCGTGCTTGCTTTATTAATACACTATTTATTCTAATTGTTGTTCTTTCTGTTTTATCCATATTGTCATATTATCATCAAGATGTCTAGATGTCAATATCTAGTTATTGTATATTATAAAAATAGTATAATTATGAATATATAAAACTCTCTATTGTAGACTATGACTTAATCTACATAATAAATTTATTATGAATAAAATACAAATCTATGTATAGGTTTAGGGAATATTACACTGAGGTGTGGATAAGAGTATGTAAAAAGTGGTAGCATCCAAGTACTTAAATTAGACAAGCTACCACTATGAGAAATAGTAACATAGAATTAACAAAAACTGAAAAGATTAAATTTGCATACAGACTATTTAAAGAAGAGACTTCATATGATAATGCTTCTAAAATACTTAGAGTCTCTAGAAGAACATATGCTAACTGGGTTAAATCATTTAAAATGATAGGTTTAAAGAGAGCTATTAAAGAGGCATCTGAATACTTTCCATTCGAGATAAATAGACTTCAATGGGATAATGGAAGTGAGGCACAATTCAGTCTCTGAGAAGTTTGTAAAAGAGTTATTTGGAACTAATCTAAATCATACACCTCCACACTTACCTAAATACAATGGTCTAGTAGAGAGATTAAACAGAACTCTGAGAGATGAAGAGGTAGGATATGGTAATTTTAGTAAAAAGAAATTAGAAGGTATTTTAAAAGAAGGAATTTACAAGTATAATAATTACAGACCACATTATGCTCTGAAGGGTAAGACTCCTTCAGAAATTTGGAATGCTTACTACTACAATTTAAACTGAACTTCTCAGTGTAAAAATCGCTGACACTTATACAGATTATGCCTCTGTAAAGTATGATTATCTTAGTGTTACTGAATGATGTTGTAGTAAACATCTGTAAGAAGAGAATTTATCCATGTATATACATATTTACTGTTATCTATCCTAATATATCAATTCTCTACAAGTCTCGACCAATTGAATTTATGCCATGAAGGTTGTGTTTATGTTGATATGACTTCTCACACTTTTTATTTCAATGTTGTTTGACTGTGGACAAGACTTTTGTTTGATCTAAAATATATTTTTTGTTAGTATGAAAATATGATGTTAAATCCGATTGTTGCAAAACCATTAAAAGAATCTTTGTTTTCAATGAAGGGGTTTTCAAAGAGGGCTATTGAAGAGCATTACAAGCTTTATAATGGATACGTAAAAAAATATAATGAGATTGTAGATAAACTTAAGGCTGTTGATATATCTAGTGCAAACCAAACATACAGTGATTTAAGATCATTAAAAACAGAAATAACATTTGCTATTGGTGGCATAAAAAACCATGAAATTTATTTTGATATTTTAGGTGGTGTTGGGACTGTTCCTGGGGAAAAAACGCGGGCTATTCAAGGTTGGAGTACTTTAGATGAATTTAAGGCTGATGTAAAGGCAACGGGTCTTGCTGCAAGAGGATGGGTTTGGTTGGCTTATGATCATGACAGAGATTTTTATTTTGTTTATCTTGGGGATACTCAGAATAAATATCCTGTATGGAATGCTACTCCTGTATTTGCCCTTGATACTTATGAGCATGCTTACTGGATGGATTTTGGATCTGATAGAGGTGCCTATATTGATGCCTTTTTTGAGAATGTTGACTGGAATGCAGTTGAAAAGAGGGTTGCTTCTATAAAAGGATAACTACTTATACATTAGATAGGTTAAGTTATGTGTTGAATATGATTGAAAATATTGGAGATTCATACTTAAGATCCTCAGATAAGCTTAAAAAGAGCTATATTAGGATATTCTTTTCAAGCTTTGTAATAAAAGATAAAAATATAGTAAAATATGAATTAACAAAAGATGCTATGCCTAATGTTTTTGTTAAAGAATCAGTTCGAATAAGTACTAAACAGCTCCCCGGCTAGGATTCGAACCTAGAACCTTCTCGTTAACAGCGAGCCGCTCTACCGTTGAGCTACCGAGGAATATAAAACATTGTTTATTATAGTGATAAATGGTTTAAATTTCAATAATAGCCGTAGTCCCAGTATTCTCTATACTTTCAATTTTTAAATTACCACCTATCATCCTCATAAAATTATAAGAAAGATATAACCCTAAACCAGTCCTTTTATTTTTATTTGATGTTATATAAAATTTTTCAAAAATATGTGGAAGTATATCTTGTGGTATGCCATATCCAAAATCCTTTATTATTATAAGACTAGTGTCATCTTTTCTTTCTGTAGTTATAATTATTTCAGCACCTTCAGGAGAGTTTTCTATTGAATTATCAATAATGTTTACTATAACATCAGATAATTTTTCAGAGTCTGTATTAACAATAATATTTTCCGTATAAGGTTTGAATATTAATTTTATCTTTTTTAACTCAGACTTTTGTACAATTTTTGCAAATGATTTAAATATTTGTAAGTTTAGGTTTGTATCTACTTTATTTATATATATCCTGTTCAAATCTATTCTAGAGGTATTCAGTAAATTATCTACCACCTTATTTAAATCTTCTGCTGATGCAGTAAGCCTTTTTAAATCATTATATGTATCCCTTGGAAGTTTTTGATAATCATCATCAATAGTGAGCAATTGTAAATAACCCCTGACCGCTGATATTGGAGATCGTAGTTCATGTGATGCAGTAGATATGAACTCATCCTTCTCCTTATTAACTTTCTCCATCATCTCAGTAGTTGTTTTTTCATCTTTGTATTTACTTAAAATAGTATGTGTAATATATAACAAGTCTCTAGACTCTATTGAAAGGAATATATTTATTAAAATTTCCACTATAATAAATACTATTATCTCTAAACCAATTTGTCTTGTTATTATTATGTAGATTATGTTTATGAAAATAGGGAGTATATTAGCAATAACAAAATTAAAGTTATCTTCATCAATTATTATAGCTTGGAATAAAATTATCATATAAATAATGACAAATGGACTTTTGGGCCCACCAAATAATATTACAAGTGGAGATACAACTATAAAAAATAAAAAAAGTTCTAATCTGTTTTTGTTTGCGCTCGGTAATCTTACAAGATAATTGAATAGAAGAACAATAAATATAGAGCCAACTGATGCTGATATTATAAATATTGTTTGTATATGGGTTATATTAAAAAATGATAGGTTAAACAGGAGTATACCCATTATAATTGCAAATACGCCAACAGTATTTCGTATCATTATTGATAGCTTTTGATTTTTCTCTAATTCTATAGATTTTGGTATATCAGTTTCCATATTGAGGGAGTATTAATGTAAATGTAGTTCCTTTACCTAGAACACTTTCTATTTTTATATCACCATTCATTTTATCAACATATTGTTTTACAAGATATAATCCTAATCCAGTACCTTGTTTAGTATTCTTTTCAACATTTGATGCCCTGTAGAATTTTGTAAAGAGTTTATCAATGTCATCTGCAGGTATACCTATTCCAGTATCTTGGACCTTTATATCCACTTTGCCATCTTCCTTAGATACAAAAATTGATACACTCCCTCCTTCATCTGTATATTTGATGGCATTGTCTATAAGATTACGTAAGATTTCACCAAGTCTATTGTAATCTGCATTTACATATATATTTTTTATTTCTTGAAATACTATAGAGATATTTCTTTCCTTAGCTTTTAGATTGAGTGTGTTCAATACTTCTAGTATCATACTTTGTAAATCTATTTTCTGTAGCGCAAATGTTATACTGTCTATATTTGAGTTATCCATAGCTAGTATATTTTGGGATAAATTATCTAATGTTTTTGCATTAGTCAATGTTTTTTCTAGAATATCCTTCATATTTGTATTAAATACATATTTGTTTTTATCTAATATTTCTTGAAGTTGTATTTCAGTATTTTTAATAGGATCTTTTAATTCTGTAGAAAGAATTCTTACAAAAGAATTTTTTTCTTTAGTTAAGGCTTCATTATGTAAAGCAAGTCCTTTTTCTTCTTGATATTTCTCTGTCATTTGTCTATATACATATAGATATGAGAAACTTGCCGTTGTTATAAAAACCACTGTCCAAAATTGTATTATAGTAAGTGTAATTTGGCTATGACTGTTGTAATAGGGAATAAAAAATAAAGATACAAGTCCCAGAGTAAGGATGGATATATATATAACTACATTTCTTATATTGTCATATGACATAACTGTGGTGATTATTAAAATTGGTAATATAAAAAATATAGGGCTGTCTTTTATAGTAAAAAAAATGATCTCTATAAAAATCCATATGGTTAATAATATGACTTCAGTAAAAATTTTTTTAGATAATAATGGTATTTTAATTATATGATTAATGAAAAATACTGTTACAATAAAAATAATTGCTAAAATATTATTTAGTATTAACCATTCTTTGTTGCTTTGATGAATATTTAAATAGTTATAGAAAGTAAGGTAGAAAACTATGAAAATATAGGCAATGATTTCAATACGTTTTGATATTCTTATATCCTTTTCTTCGTTATAATTGACTTCCATAGATATCTCTTATTATTCTTATACTATCTTCTATCTCTGATTTTGTATTTTCATGACCAAAACTAAATCTTACAGAATGTTTAGCTTCTTCAATACTTAACCCTATAGATGTTAAAACATGTGATGGTTCTATAGATAATGATGAACACGCAGACCCTGCAGATGCGGCAATACCTTTAATATCCAGATTTATTATCATAGTTTCAGTAGATACTGCTTTAAAATATATATTAGATATACTTTCTAATCTTTCTCCTCCACCAATGGATCCAGATCCATCGGATCCAGATCCATTTATTTTTATATCTTTTATACAATTTTGTAAACCAGATTCGAATAAGTCTCTTAGAGATTTTACATATTTTGATCTTTCATCCCTTTCGTTTTGCAGTATTTCTACTGCTTTAGCGAATCCTGCAATCAAAGGTGTATTTTCAGTACCTCCTCTAAATCTATATTCTTGAGCCCCCCCATATAATAGAGGTTTTATCAGAGTTCCTCTTTTTATAAATAAAGCTCCAATACCTTTTGGTCCATTTATTTTGTGTGCACCAAAAGTCATAAGATCAACTCCGATATTTTTTACATTTATATCTTTATATTTTGCTGCTTGCATCGCATCAGTATGAACTATCACACCTTTTTCATGCCCTATCTCTGCTATCTTTTTTATATCTTGTATCGATCCTATTTCTGAATTTGCATATGCTATTGATATAAGGATAGTATCATCTCTAATTTTAGATTTAAGATCTTCTAGGGATATATGACCTGTAATTGAGGGTTTTAGATATGTTATATCAAACTCTTCTAAATTCTCTAGTGGTTGAAGTATTGAATCATGCTCTATAGATGTTGTTATTATATGTTTGCCTTTTTTATTTAATGCTCTTGCAACACCATTTATTACAGTATTATTACTTTCAGTTCCTCCAGATGTGAAAATAACCTCTTGTATGTCAGATCCTATATATGAAGCTATTAGTTCCCTTGATTTATCAATAACCCTTCTTGATTTTTGACCTTCCATATGTAGACTTGATGGGTTCCCATATAAGGTTTTTATATAAGGGATCATTATATTAATCACCCTATGATCAATTTTTGTTGTAGCTGAATTGTCAAAGTATATATAGTTTTTATCCACTTTATTCTTTTTTTAATATGAAATGCTATAATTAATCATAATTATATTATTATAATACACTATGGATGATGATAATGTTATAAAACCTAATCAAGATTTTCAAATACCTCCAACAACTGCAGATGATCAAGCTGTTAATGGAACTCAAAGTACTCAAGACAGTAATATTACACAGAATGTTAACAACAATGATACCAACTCTTCTCAGCAAGATTCAACTAGTACTCAAACAACAATACCTTCAACAGATAATGAACCAATAAAAATTAATGATCCATATGATTTTGTTTTAGGTAATAAAGCTACTACTCCTCCATCAGACTTAGGTCCAGCGATACCAACAGATAGTACTGAACCAAACTCTTTGGGCGATGTTGGAGGTTTACCACATGAAGATAATGATATTAACACTCAAAACGAGAGTAACTCCCATAATACGTCAAATATAAATACTTCTACTAATCCTTTACAAGAACAAGAAACTTCAGGGTCTGATGCACTCGGTGGCCTTGATTATTCTCAAAGTACTGTACCACCAAGTGCTAGTATTCCAAAAGACAATACTCTTTTAGGTAGTGACTATGTTGAGAAAAATAAGGAAGAAATAAACAATGTTTTAAATTCTGCTTTATCTATGGATAATTTTAAAAATTTAAATAAACCGTTAGACCCTCAAGAGGTACCAGATCCTTATACTAATACAACACAAAATTCAAATCCTGAGGTAAACGTTCCAAGTACAAATTCATCACCTAATGTTGATGTTACACAAAATTTGAATGCTCCTACTCAAACAACTACCCAAAGCGGAAACACATACCAAAACCCTGATTTTGTTAGTTCAAATACTGATTCGGATTTACCTCCAATTCCAGCTCAAGATTCTCAACAGCAAGGTGGATTTAGTCAAACATCCGAAGGTACTTTTATAAACCCATATGCAACTTCCAATACAAATACTACACCTTCTAATCAGCCACAAGGTCAAGAACTTAAGGTTCAAAATCAAAATACTGAAACTCCTCCTGATAGGAGTGAAGATATATTTGGGGTAGTATCATATGTTATAGGATTAAATGTACTTATGCTTATATACTCATATCTTAAAAATGATAAATTTTTAAAATTTCATGCTGTTCAAAGTATAGGTTTTAATCTTGTATTTATAATAATATTCTTAATTTTTACATCATTCTCTCGTGGATCATTTTCACTAGCATTTCTTGTTGCTAACGTAGTCTTATTTATAGTATGGGTATTATTGAGCATATTACTTATGTATAAAGCTTATCAGGGAGAGAAATATCCATTTATATTTTTTGGAACGCTAGCGGGTAAATTATCATAATAGTATAAACTTGGTAATATTACCCTGGTAAAATTACCCTGAATCTTTTAAATTTGGTATAATTCCAATATATTGGCGACGTATCCGAGTTGGTTCAGGAAGCGGTCTGCAAAACCGCGTACGTGGGTTCGAATCCCATCGTCGTCTAATTTAAAATATATAGCACATATTAATATGGATGGAAAAATAGTAAGGGAGAAATTTATAAAATTTTTTACTGACCATAATCATCAATTATATAAATCATCAGGCTTAATTCCAGAGGATGAAACTCTTCTTTTTACGACTGCTGGTATGGTTCAGATGATGCCGTATTTAATGCGTGAAAAAGAGTTTGAAAAACCTAGAGTATGTTCAGTACAAAAAAGTTTTAGAACTATAGATATTAATGATATAGGAAGTGATGGAACACACCTAACTTTTTTTGAAATGCTAGGGTCATGGTCATTTGGTGATTATTATAAAAAAGAAGCAATTGTTCTTGCATATGATCTTTTGGTTAATCATTTTAACATTCCCAAAAATAAACTGTGGGTTAGTATTTTTGAGGGGAGCAAGCTCCAGGGGATCCAGATCCAGGGTGAGAACATTATTCCAAGAGACACTGAATCTGAAAATTTTTGGGTGGAAGTTGGAATACCAAGATCAAGAATTGTTGCATTACCATTTAAAGATAATTTCTGGGGACCTCCAGGTATTACAGGCCCTTGTGGACCTTCTACGGAGATATACTATGATAATGGAAAAGATAAGGGCTGTTTGAAGCCAACATGTAAACCTGGTTGTAATAACACTAAATCTGGAGGATCCTTGTCCATTTGTGATAGATTTGTAGAAATTTGGAATGCTGGGGTTTTTATGGAATATTATAAAGATGAGAGCTCTAAATTCTCTAGGCTTCCATATACTAATGTAGATACAGGTGCAGGGTTAGAAAGACTTACTGCTGTATTGCAGAATGTTGATTCTGTATTTAAAACAGACTTATTTATTCCTATTGTGGATAAAATAAAAAGTAAAGTTCCAATGTATAATAGTACTGATATAAGGAGTGAAAGATCTATAAATATAATAGCTGATCATATAAGAGGAATTACGTTTTTAATTACTGAAGGTCTTATACCATCAAACGAATATAGAGGATATGTCTTAAGAAGATTAATTAGACGAGCTATGGTACAAGTTATCAATATTGGCGGAGAATTTCCTTTCCTATCTAGTATCGCAGAATCTGTTATTTTAAAATACTCTGATTTTTATCCAGAACTTCTAGAAAATAAAGATAAAATAATTAAAGAGATAGATGAGGAAGAAAAAAGATTTAAAACAGTTTTAGATAATGGAGTTAAAAGGCTTGATTCAATGATTAAAAACTTAGGTCCTGGTGAACATTTAAAAGGAGAAGATATGTTTAGACTTCATGATACATATGGTCTAAATGTTGAGATAATTAAAGATATTTTAAATTTAAAAGATGTAGGTTTTGATGAATCAGGATTTGACAAGTTGTATAAAATACAACAAGATAAGTCAAGAACTGGTTCAACATTTACTTTAGGAAAAAATATGGAAATAGAACTTCAAAATATACAAAATACAAAGTTTGTAGGATACCAAGATTTGAATCTTAAAGGGGCAAAAGTTTTATATACACTTGATCTAGGTAATGAAATACAATTTGTACTTGATAAAACCCCATTATTTGCTGAAGGGGGGGGGCAAAAAGGAGATATGGGTGAGGTAGTAGGTAAAGATTTTAAGATTAAAGTTAAAAATGTAAGAAAAACAAAAAAAGGCGTGTACTTACATATTGGGGAGTACATGGATATGCATACCACAGGTATACATACCACAGAAAAAAAGGTTTCAATTAATGAAGGAGATATAGTTGATTGTTTTGTAGATCAAGAGTCACGTCTTAAAACATCACATAATCACTCAACTGCACATCTTTTAAATAAAGCTTTAAAGGTTATATTGGGGAATGATATATCTCAAAAAGGTGCATATATTGATGATCAAAGGATAAGATTTGATTTTAATTTTCAAAGACAATTAACCCCTGATGAGGTTAAAGAAGTAGAGGATTTAATAAACAGAGAGATTAGTAAAAACTTAGATGTGGAAATTAAAGAAATGACCTTAGAGGAAGCAGAAAAACTTGGAGTAGAACTTATTTTTAAAGGTAAATATAGTACAAAGGTTAGAGTTATCAGTATAGGTGATTTTTCAATGGAATTATGTGGAGGAACTCATTTTGGCAATACAAAAGATTTTGGTATATTTAAAATTACAAAACAAGAGAGTGCTGGGAAGGGTATACGAAGGATAAGAGCAGAATTATCTAAAAACTAGGAATATGAAAACTCTAGGAGTAGATTATGGAGAAAAGAGAATAGGGATAGCAATATCTGATGAAAATGCTATTATTGCATCAAGATATAATATTCTTAAAAATGATAGATCTATTATTGATAATTTTAATAATATTGTACAATCATGTGGGATAAAGAAAATAGTTTTTGGATTACCACTTGGTAAGGATGGGGAAGAAGGAATATCTTCAATAAAAGTAAAAGATTTTGTAAGAAGACTAGATATAAAAAATATAGAAATTGTATACTGGAATGAAACTCTAACAACTTATGATGCAGGATTAATTTTAAAAAAAACTGGAAGAGGTAAGAGAGAGAGAGTAGATGATATAGCAGCACAAATAATACTTCAGGAATATTTAGACTCTTGAGTCTAGACTCTAAAGTCTAAGATTGTAATTTATGAATAGAAAATTAGCTATAATTGGAATAATCATAGTTGTACTTTTAGGAACAGTAGTATTCTTATATGCTGCATATACTTCTGATATTGGATTTTTAAGTAAGGTAAATAATAAAGGTAATTATATTAAATTCCAAGTTAACCAGGGTGAAGCACAAAACCAGGTTTTACAAACTCTTAAAGTTGATGGATCAATAAAATCTGTTATTGCAGCAAAAATATATATTGATACTACAAACCCATTTTTCACGTTTTCTCAAGGTTTGTATAGGATATATAACGGTGAAAATCTAAAAACACTACTTAATAATTTTAATAAAGGTCCTTTCTATACCACAATTACACTACCATCAGGTTTAAGGATAGGCGAGGTTGCAAATGTTATACGTAATGAGTTATCTGTTGACAATTCTTCATATAATTTTTCTGTAACAAATTTTAGATATATTGCCCACAATTCAGCACATTCATTTGGGTATGCATTTTTGAGTCAAGTTCCAGGAAATTCATTAGAAGGTTTTTTATATCCCGGTACATATGAAGTTCCCAAAAATGCCAATGCAAAGTATATTATAAATAAAGAATTAAATAGTTTTGAAAACAGTGTATACATTCCATACACGAAGTCTCAGATTACAAATACAGATAACCTCAATTTTTATCAAAATATAATAATAGCCTCAATTGTAAGAAGAGAAACTTTATATGATCAAGATAAACCATTGGTTGCAAATATATTTATACGAAGACACAATGCTGGTATACCATTAGGTTCTGATGCTACTGTCCAGTATCTGCTAGGATTCGATAATAGTGAGCAAAAGTGGTGGAGGTCAAATATAACAGCTCAAGATCTTGCTATAAATTCTCCATATAATACAAGACTGAATGTTGGTCTACCACCAACGCCAATTTGTTCTCCTGGGATAATATCTATGAAATCAACATTTGACTCAAAACCAAATCCATATTGGTATTTCCTTTCAGGGAAAAATGGTCATTTACACTATGCAATAACATCTCAAGGACAAATTAATAATATTCAAAAATACCTTTAAAAATCTCTATTAAATTTTTCAAATAAAAGTTAAACATACATAAAAATGTATATTTTTTTTGAATTTATATAATATTAGTGACATTCTATTAAAAAATTTATAGATGTTTTAATATTAATGTTGAAAAAAAAATGAAGACATACTAATATGATATATATGATAGATAGGCAAAATCTTAATGACTCTTTTGATGACCGTAAAAAGGCTTATTTGTTTGTTGTCTCGGTAGTACTACTTATTGTCATAATATTGGCTATTTTTATTATTCCACAGGTAAATTCTATTAAAAAACTTATTGGGGCAAAACCAGGGGTTGTTGCCACATTGAATGGACAACCGTTAACTAATTTAGAGCTTATTACATATAATTGTAATAGATATGGGGTATATGTCAGTAAGTGTAAGACAAATTATCAAGGACAACTTAATAACTTTGTAAATTATGAAGTTGAAGTACAGTATTTAAAAGAACATAATGCTTTACCAACAAAAAAAGAAGTTTACAGTTTTAATAGTATAAATTTAACATCTTCTATTGGAAAAGTTAATTTGGCTACACAATTATATAATTATTCTTACCAAAATCTTGTAAAATTGAATATTGAAAATTTATTGGAGAAGAATGTTTCAGGTACAGTTATAGGTTCTATATATTCGTGGTATACAATAGGATTTTCTGGTAAAATTCCTTATGGAAGTAGAAAAAAGTATGCACAGGTATTAATTGCGATGTGGCGTAATAACATAGTGAAAAATCCAAGTTATATTCAAAACATAAATACTTTTTTATTAAATAGTCCTTATCTAGGGTTTGTAACAAATTATAAAAATTTAAATATCAATAACTACCAGTCTTTGCTTACTACATATACAAACTTTCCAATGTTTAATAACATAATAAACCAAAAAATTGGGAATTTGTCTCAGATATATAACTATGACAATAGTAATATAAAGAATATAGGTAATAAATTTATAGGAATCTATTATTTTATCATTCCAAATAAAACTCAAGGAGTATATAGTAATTATAATGAAATAATAAATTATTTAAGATCAAAAGATAATATAGTAATATATTAATTATGGAGAGTATTTTTGTTATAAATAATAGGTTGTTAGGTATTACAGTACTGTTTTTTGCAGTGTTTTTAGTATTATTTAGTGTATCTGCAAAACCTATTCATGCATCTATAGTTGGAGGAAGCGGAGGTAAAAGTGGTAGTTATTGGGAGTGTACTAATGTACCTATAAATGGGGCTAATTGTAATAGTAATATACCTGTAACTGATGGTAGTGTAGGGTTAAAGGTCACGGTATATGACGTGTCAAATGGAACTCAAAGTTTATATAGTAGTGTGGGTGTTAGCATAAGAAGCTCTCCCCCCAATGGATTTGGTGGAGATTCCACTTCAAATGGTGGATGGGGACCTTATTGGAATTATTGGTTTCAGGGATCTGGTTGTTCATCGAGATGTTGGGATTTTGCTAATGGAGGTTATAGCTTAAATAATGGTGAGGCAAATTCTTACCAGTACCCTAACTTTCCACGTCCTGGTGGTCAAAATGGACCTGGAGCGGCACCTTCTGAATTTTATTCATCTTCAGGTAATACTAATAATAATGGTGTTTATTATTTATCTCCAAATGGGTACCTTGATTGTGGTTTCTCACCTTTTACACTTAATATATATTCCCCTGCTAGATATAAATATATGACAATTAATGGGTATAATGAAAATAGTATGAGTGGGCTTAATTTTTCTAATGGGGGAACTTATAATTTTGTTGTTAAAATATACACTACAGGAGGATCTGGACCTGGCCCTGGACCTGGACCTGGACCAACACCAAATTCATGCTCAATATCTGTGACGCCCTCATCATCTAATCCTAATGTAGGGGATACAGTAACTTTAAATGTTACATATAGGTATAATGGTGCACCTTCTTCATCAACTTTGGGTATATCTGCTAATCCAGGACCCGCATCTCAGAATTCTGTAAGAGTTATTAACGGGAATGGAACTGCAACTGAAAATGATCCCGCCGGACCGCCGCCTCCTACTATATCAGAGACATATACGGTGTCTAATTCCAACCCGCCTTGTTCTTCTAGTACTACTGTAACTTGGGAGCCATTACTCTGTACTAGTCCGAATATCCCAGGGTGTGAATATCCAATACAACCAGTATGTAATCCTACAAATCAAAACGCTGGCTCATATGGTGGAGTTAACGGTACAATACCAAGAAATTATAAGCAGTTAGTTATTAACGGGAGTGTAATAGGATATAACGGAATATATGACTACAGAGACCTTGGAGGATGTGACCCGTTCTATCCTTCTGTGAAGATTCTATATAATTTAAAATATATATCGCTCTATAATGTTAATTTTCTCAAACTTATAGGGAATAATCTTGAGGTATGGCAAGAAGAAGGCATATAAATTAGAGATTTGACAAAAGGTGTTTAAAAATCTATATTTAAAATAGTATTAAAGTAAGATCATGGAAGAAAAACCTAATTTGGTTGATAAAAAAAATAATGTAGTTTATCAGGACATAGAAGAACTAGACTCAATGTCTGCTAAGCTTGCTAAAAAGAGGAAAAATACATTTAGAATTCTGATTGTAACAGGCCTACTAATATTAGCTGGATTGACAGTATTAATAGCTATAAATTTTAATAAAACACATGTGGGGAGTAATAATACTAATGCTCATGCTCAGACACCTCCTACTTCTGTCTCAACTTCGTCTTCGTCATCTTCAACGTCTTCTACTATAATAGCAGCTCTCTCATCATTGAAACTCTCTTGTACTGCAAATTCTTCTGGGTTAACAACAACTTGGGTTGCTCCATCTGGAACACCTTCTTCATATACGGTGAATGGATATATTTCTGATGTAACAATTTCAAAACAAGATATATATACTTTTAACCCTGAATCTACTAGTTCTTTGTCAGGAACTTTTACTTGGTCTGGTAATAATAAAGATACTTATTACTCTACTGCGTGGACACAGAATTCTAATGGTACAAAATCATCAATAATAACAAGTAATAATTTGGATGCATCACAGTGTGTAACTACATCTTCAAGCTCATCTACTGCTTCAACTACAAGTCCTTCACTTGTATGTAATAACTTTGCAGTAACTTCTAATGGATCAATTTCAACAACTTTTCAGGCAGGTAGTACTGCACCTGCAGAGATACAATCAGGGATAACAGATTCAAATTCTTCCGCCACACTAAATTATTCAAATGCTCAATGGCAAGTTTCTCCTCAAGATGGAACTTTAACACCTTCATCCTCTGGTAATTCTGCTACATGGAATATTCCATCTTCTTTATCAGGAAGCTCTCCTGTACAATATACTGTCTCATTATCAGGAGTAACAGATAGTGTAGGAAACTCTCTTAAAAATCCTTGTACCGTAGTATTAACAGTAGATCCTACTTCAACAGCATTACCTAATACTGGAACTGATTATCCTACGTATATACTTTTTGCTCTAGGTATGAGTATTCTACTAATGGGGTTAATATATGGGTATTATAATGACCTTCTTATAGTTAATGGATTTAAGAGAAGAATAGTAAAAAGAACTAGAAATTAGATCATGGTTTTGGAAAAAATCCTAAGGAACTAGTTCCTAAATAAAAAGAAGTAGTAAGAGTAATCCTGTATCAATATCTATTTTACCACTATTAGAGGAAGAGTACAGAGTTATCATTTTATGATATATTAATGTTAGTTTTTCTTTAGAATATTTTTCTACATTCCTTGAGTCTAGACCCCTTTTAATTCTATCAATCCCATATAAACTAGTATTTATATTACTTTTTTTTAATTCTTCTACAATTTTTGTTGAAGAATTACCCTGCATTGATAACACAAGAAGTATTATCTTAATTTGTCTTAATATCATTGTAAGTATGTATATACTATCTGTGTTTTGCTCTTTTAGTTTTTTATATTCTTTTATTATATCTTTCTTAGAATTATCAACAATATAATTTAATATATTCCAGATTAGAATTTCAGTGTCAGGTACTAATATATCTTTAATTTGAGATATATTTTTAATATTTTTTTCTGGGTATATATAGAAAGCGCATTTTTTAATCTCATTTCTAAGTTGTAGTCTATTATCCTGTATGTTTGATGTAACAAATTTTATTATACTATTATCTATTGAAATTTCGTATTTTAGAAATTCCTCTTTAATAAAATTTTCAACAGCTGGCTTTTTAGTTAAAATCTCATCGATACCCTTAATTTTTCTGTTAGCGTGGAGGTAGATATAGTCCTCTGTTTCTAGAGTTTTAGCAAATGACAATATTGTTTTTGGATTTCTGATTATAAAGTAACGTTTAGATCCAAATATATCTATATTTGAAAGTTCTTCTTTTAGTTCTTTTTCTGCTGTTATGCTCTCATCTATTATATTTATTTCTACATCTCCATGCAGTTTTTTCACAGTATATACAACATCATCTATATAGTCAGTGTTAATTGCTTTTATCATTAGAAGTAGATCCCTTTTTATATTCAAGATAGCTTGCTATAGCTAAAGAGATAAATATTCCAGCAATTAAAAATAATATTATATCTTTTGATTTAGAAGGTTTAGTTTCTATAGTAACTATATTAGATGGTTTATTTATGATAAGTTTTGTATCAATACATACGGGAACATTCTCTTTCAATGCATATTTTAAATTTGTTGCTATAGTTGCATTTCTTACTTTTAAACAACCTTTATAATCTTTTTTGAGTATATTATTCATTATATTATTAAATTTTGGAGATGCAATCATTTCTGAGTAAGCTTTAGTAAAATCCATAGCTACATTTTTATTAGTATTTGTTATAGTTAGTGATACTATACTTTGTCCAATTTGAACTGATTTAACATTCCTTCTAAAATAGCTTAACGAGAAACTTGAATATCTTTTAGTATTTATTGTTTTAAATATTTTATAGGCATCATTTATTGCATGGTTAGTTTGTAGATAATTAGTCATATCTACTGCATCGGTAGTATATATGTTTACAGAACTCTGATAAGTTGTAGGAGCTGATAAGGAGTATATATACCCTCCTAGTATAAAAATAATAAGTATTAAGATTATAATTTTAAATCTCTTCTTTATAACTTTTATATATGTATCTAGTTCAATATATTGGTCGTTTTTATTCATCCTGCTGCATCTAATACTATATTTACCATTTTATCAGCAAACTTATTATACTCACGTCTAACATGAGTATACGTAATTGTATCAAAATTTTCTGATAAATCATAAATTTCTTTAATTATACCTTTTAAATATGGATCTTTAACTTTATACTCATGATTGATTTGTTTTATTAAAAGTTCACTGTCTGAAAAACAGTTCAAATTTTTA
>DAHXLB010000036.1:0-8540 GCA_027371855.1 bacterium | reverse complement strand
CCTATTATTGCAGGTAAA
This sequence comes from bacterium, assembly GCA_027371855.1. Lineage (GTDB taxonomy): Bacteria > Patescibacteriota > Dojkabacteria > JAKAPS01 > JAJZLI01 > JAJZKG01. The sequence continues at coordinate 8,522 of DAHXLB010000036.1, read as the reverse complement.
ACAGGTTCTGCTCAAATGCCATCTGTAAAACATCCTGGTCAATATTCTACTCACAATTATGTTATGACATATGTAGCCTATGCTCCAGCAAATAATCCTAAATTTATACTTTCCCTCTCTCTTTTGTGACGTGTAGTTGTAGACATCACCCTTTTAAAGTTATATTTATTATCTTTGGATCCAGATCCTTGTAATATCTTGTTCATTAAATAGGTCTTACCTATCCCTGATGGACCTGATATTAGAAAAGGTATCTGAATCCGAGGAACCCATTGACTATTCACAGAACCAAATACATTCCCATATTTAGGATTAGGATCCTTAGAACTAAAATCCTTAGATGTAGGTTCCATAACTTAAGATATAAAGTTAGAATAATGATAACACAATAAAAGGGAGAGTTTAATATATTAAAAATCCAATCATTATGGTGCAATACTATAATACTGGAATAGTTGTTTTGCTATTGCCCCCCACTCTACACAAGCTGTTGTTGCAGCATAGTATTGTCCTAAAAGCGGTTTTTGAGGAGAGTTCATCATTGTAAGAAGTATAAATTTAGGATTATTTGCTGGAGCATAGGCTACATATGTCATAACATAATTGTGAGTAGAATATTGACCAGGATGTTTTACAGATGGCATTTGAGCAGAACCTGTTTTACCTGCAATAATAGGCATATATGCACCAACCCCGGTTTGATGTAATGCCCAATTAGGTTCTCCACCAGTTGTATATGTAAACATAGAATTAAGCTGTGATGCTACTGTAGGAGTTATAGGACTGTTTACTACAGTTGGATGATATGTCACAGTCTTTCCACCTGGAGTTGTGATACTATTCACCACATATGGTTGCATCCTCACTCCTCCATTTGCAACAGCAGCATATGCATCTATAATCTGCAAGGGGGAGGCAGAGACGAACTGACCAAAAGAATCTGTTGCAAGATTAGATGCATTCCAAGTTTGATACGCAGGTATAGTACCAGTCTCCTCACCTTGAAGTGTAATACCTGTAAGTGAACCCAAACCAAAATTCTTTGATTCGTTATACATGGCCTGAGATGAAAGGAATTCTGTTGCAATCATACTTGCTCCAACATTAGAGGATTGAAAGAGAATCTGGCTAAGATTCATAACACCATCAGGAGCTTTATTCCAGTTATATATAGTTTGACCTCCAACTTGAAACATACCTGTTTTATCATCTACTGTTGTTTGTGGAGTAACTTTACCAGATGATAGAGCTGCAGCTGCCATAATTAGCTTCCCTACAGATCCAGGTTCATAAATAAAAGAGATTGCATTATTAAGATAATCAGAATATTGATATTTCCAATAAGTATTTGGATTAAAACTAGGATATGAAGACATAGCAATGATTGCTCCAGTTTTTGGGTTCATAACTATTGCAGCCCCAGATGTTGCATCTTCTTTTTTAGACCAGTATTGAACATCTGTTGATACAATATTTTGTATAGCTGGATTCAACGTTAGATTTATGTTTTCACCATTTTGAGGTGGTATAAATTTATAATTTTTATTAAGTAAAGGTATTCCCAAGGCACTTTCAATCCCTTGAGTATAACCAGCGTGTCCTGTTAAGGCTCCATTGAAATACCCCTCAATACCATAAAATCCACTTATATTCCCACTCCTATCTTTACCTAAAAAACCCAATACATGGGAGAATAAACTACCATTAGGATATGACCTCTGTTCATTTTGAATAAATGATAATGATGTTAAATTACTTAGTTTATTCTTTTGTTTTGTAGTTACATCTGATGCAATTTTAACCCACACCAATTTTAGATTTATTAAATTCCAAATTTGCTGTTGAGGAACCCCTAGTTCCTTTGTTACCTCGCTTACAAAATTATTTCTATTTGTAATATTTTTTATCGTAACATAAGCATCATATATAGGTACATTATCAGCTAAAACAAGACCATTAGATGCTGTTATAAGACCACGAAGTGAAGGAATTGAAGTTGAAAAATTATTCTCTTGCTGTGCTTGTAGAGTATATTTATTGTTTTGACCTATTTGGATATTAAAAAGTCTAAATCCTAGTACTAAAGAGAATAGTACAAAAAGTATCATTATACCTGATATTTTTTTTCTAAAGGGTCTAGACCCAATGGATTTGGATCCTGATCCTAATGACCCTGATTTCGTAGGTTTAAGACCAAATTTTTTACTGTCCATGCATATAATTTTTCTAACAAGTCTTAATTGGAAGTGGTCGTCTTAGATCCCGATCCAACGGATCCTGATCCAAGGTTAAAACTATAAGTACCTCCTGGTACATACTGTACACTCTTCACACTTTTATATCCATTCTTTAAAACTGTATTTTTGATAGCCATGATTGATTGAGCTGAAGAGACTTCTCCCTGCAGGGTCTGGTTTTGGATATTAACAGAAGTATACTGGCTTACAAGGTTAGAAACCCTAATACTTGCAAGATCAATCTTATTCATTAAATATAACTGACCAGCAACCACCATGATAAGTACTACTATCATAAGATTTAATAATTTATTTAATTTTGTTGTTTTTTTATTTCTTTTCATATGCCTGTGGACCTAGGTCCTGTATATTCATATACTCTTAATTTTGCAGATCTTGCTCTGTTATTTTTTTCAATCTCTGCCGTATCTGGAATAATAGGTTTTTTATATAAACTTATAAATTCCTTAGAACTGGTTCCTTTGGAACTGGTTCCCTTAAAAAAATTCTTTACTATCCTATCTTCCAGTGAATGGAAAGATATTATTTCTACCCTACCCCCACATTCAAGGATTTCTGGCACTTGGTGCAGTGAATCAAATAAAGCGCCCAACTCATCGTTGACTGCTATTCTTAATGCCTGAAATATCCTTGATACATGGTGATAGAGATAAGCTTTATTTCTTGGACCTAGGTCCCTCTTTAATGGTATCTTCACACTAGAACTAATTATTTTAACTAGTTCATCTGATGTTACAATCTCCTTTTCCTTACGTTTTTTTATAATATTTTTAGCAATGATTCTAGAGAATGGCTCTTCTCCATATTTTATAAAAATATTATAAAGCTCATCCTCATATAGTCCATTTAGTAGATCAGAAGCTTTAACTTTCAAATTTTTATCCATCCTCATATCAAGATCTGAATTCTCACTATATGAGAAACCTTTATCATTGTTATCAATCTGAAAGCTAGAGAGTCCAAGATCATAGACTATACCATTTACATTACTCTCTATATTAATATCTGAAAGAATAGACTTAATATCTCTGAAATTTGAGTTTATTATATATACTTTAATATTACCTACTGCAATATACGTATCCATATATTTGATATTTTTAAAATGCTTATCTAGGAATTTTTTAAAATTCAAACAAGCATCATTATCAACATCGATAGATATTAGAGTACCTTTTTTAAAACTACCTTCATCTATACCTTTTTGTAGATTTTCTATAATCTTTAAACTTACCCCTCCACCTCCAAGAGTCATATCTATGTATATCCTTTCTTCACTAATATCAGTGATATTCATACCAATGGTATAAATACCTAGATTATCTAAAACTTGTTGTAAAAGGACACTGTTATGATAATTATTCATAACGGTTTATTCATACTTTGAACCTAGGTTCCTTGAATCTAGATTCCCTGATACATTAATTCCATTTAATGCATCTGCAATATTAGAACTATTAGTTCTTAAAAAGTTTTCTCTCTCCTTCCACCTTGCCTCATTCCATATTTCAACCCAATTTATAAGACCAATAAATGATATATCCTCACTAAGTTCTGCATGGCTGATTAGGCTTTGTGGTATAACAAATCTTCCTTGATCATCCAAAGATACTTCTTGGGCAGAACCTAAGATAAATCTTGCTGTATCTCTAGCACTTCCTATGGTAAAAGGCTTATTTGTGATATCTTTTATCATCAAGTCCCATTTTGAAAATGGTATTACTAGAAGACAATCTTCATATCCTTTAGATATAATTAACTTATCCCCAGTTTCTGATCTAAATTTCTTCGGCAGGGAAGTTCTGTTTTTATCTTGTAACTTTGCACTAAATTCTCCTATTAACATATTTTTTATTTTTATTAAATTATAAAAACCACCCATCACCACTTTCAACCACCAACATTAATCATTAATGTAATACTTATAGTAATTTGTGTCAAGCAACCTTTAAAAAATGCTTTAAATATAAATAAATACCTACATTAATTTAGATAGTATCTGGAATCTAGATCCTTAGGATCTAGATCCTAAAATTTTATTATTGTATTTTTTATGGGATAATAGGATTATGAGAATATTAATAATAGGAAATAAAAAATCAATTCAAACAAACCTTATATATACAGAAGCTATTAAAAGAGAACATATTGTAGATATTGTATCTAAAAATCAAGTATCTATAAAATATAATGGATCGTCTATCTCTGTAGAAAGCATTCTTTCTAATAACTTTCTATCATATGATATATATATATTTAGGATTATAAAAAATGATTTTGCTGTGACAATAGCTTCTTACTTAAAGCTGCATAATAAGGTTTTTATAGATCAAGATATGAACCTTCCAAGTATAGGTATGAAGAACATTACAACCGTGTTAAAAAATCCTAAATTTAACATACCATCGTTTATATTATCACCACAAAAAAATGACATCTATAATTTTAAATATCCAGCTGTTTTAAAAGATACTTATGGTAAGAAAGGTAGAAATGCCTATGTAGTAAAAGACCAAAGTGAAACTATAAAGATATTAAAAGACAATAGTGGTATAACATTTATGATGCAGGAGTATATAAAGGTTGAGAAAGAAATTCGTATTATATTTGTAGGAGACAAAATATTAAATATTGGAATGCTAAAGATAAATGATAACAAATTTGTAAAAAATATTGCTCAAGGAGCTACTGGAATGCCTTTAAGGCTAAATAAAGAGGAGCTTAAAATTGCAAAACAATGTATGGAAATATCATCTTTTGATATAGGTGGTATAGATATTGTTTTAGGATCTAGATTTACTGGACTAAAATCTACTGATAATAGACAAGATTACTATATACTTGAGATAAATAGGTCTCCTATTTTTTTAGAATTTATTAAAGTTACGGGTATTAATGTCCCCTATGAGATTATATCCCTTGCAGAAAAAAGATATAATTATAGTAAAAACTAACCTACAATTCTATTTAAATAAAAATCAAAAAGGAATACAATTAGATTGATTAATTTATAGATATAAAATTATGCAAAATTCAAATTTTGATCACAAAATGGTTACAACAACATTTAAATTACATGGATATAAGGTAACTGAAGATCTTGGAGTAGTAAAAGGCATTATTGTAAGATCAAGAAGTATTGTAGGCAATTTAGGAGCAGGGTTACAAACTTTATTTGGAGGAAACATAACTATATATACCAATATGTGTGAAAAGGCTAGAGATGATACATATAATCTTATGTGTGAGCATGCAAAATCCCTTGGAGCAGATGGGATAATAGGTATGAGATATGACACTAATGAAATATCCCAAGGTATATCTGAAGTACTTTGTTATGGTACAGCAGTTAAAATTACAAAGATATAATTTTATACTCCATGATAGTAGTAGATGTTGAAACTACAGGTCTAAACCCAAGAAAAAACTCTATAGTTAGTATAGGGGCAGTAAATTTTGAAAACCCCAAAGAACAGTTTTATGGAGAGTGTAGACCATGGGAAGGTGCATCTGTGAATGACCAAGCACTTTCAATTAATGGTTTTTCAAAAGAGTATTTAGAAAATAATAAAAAATCTCACAATGAACTTATTGTAGAATTCGCAAGGTGGATTGATAGTCAAAATGGGAATGACCTCATAGGAGGTCATAATCCATTTTTTGATACTAGCTTTTTAACATATTCATATAACAAATGTAATATAAAGCCTACATTCGGACATAGAATAATTGATCTACATTCTATATGTTATGCAAAAATAATGAAAAACATAGAATCTCAAAATAAGATTGATACTAATAAACTTCATTTAACATCTAATGTCATATTTAGATATGTGGGACTTCAAGAAGAACCCAATCCTCATAATGGGCTTATGGGTGCTAAAATGGAGGCAGAAGCATTGTCGCGGTTAATATTACATAAAAACTTACTTGAAGAATTTAAAAAAATTAAAATACCATACTATATTAAATAGTTCTTTTAGATAATTCTAATTCCCTTTTACCCCTAGCTTTCTCAAAATATGCACCAATATATATAAACAATATACCAAATGCCATTGATAATATAGTAGATAATATAAATAGTATCATCATTTCAAAAAAATATGATGACTGAGTAAGATAGGTTATTGGAATACCTTGAGATTTAAATAGATGTTGGTTATTTTTTATTACTTGATTTTGATATATCCAAGGGTGTGTCATAAGATCTATTATAAAAGTTAAAAGTGTTCCAAGTATTCCTGCTATAAGGTTTAGAAAGGCTGCAAAAAATATAATAGCCTTCATAGAAAACTTAGCTTTTTGCATAAGATGTCCAGCATATACAAAAAATAGTATAAATCCTATAAGTATAAACAGAGAAATTATATCTGGGACTATTGTCTTATATAAAATATCATCTATTAAAGTTAAGATTAAGTATACAATTACAAATCCTAAACCATATAATTTTATTGGAACCAATTCCCTTGACATAGCATAATTAGATAAATTTATAAATTATTTAGAATCTGAATCCGGAATCTGGATTCCAAGATCTAGATCTTAGATCTTAGCTTTTGTATATTCATGGATTTTAGCACCCATATATACGAAAGCTAGATAAAATACAGTTAAAATAACTAGGTCTAATATAAACGATACAGATATTTGCCCATAGAAAGCTGCTTGAGATATTGATGCTATACTCTTATGATTTATTGAATAATATAAATTAGAAAAATAAACCCAAGGCTCTGTATATGAATCAATGAATACTATTGTGACAAAACCAAGTATTTTGGTTGCAAAAATCACTAAGAAAGCATATAAATAAGGTTCCATTTTAATATATTTTTTAAAATAGAAACCAAAATAGATAAAAAAGAGTATTGAAATGGCAATCATGAAATAATATAGTATTTCAGATAGTATTGTAGTCTGATAAAAAATTCCAGTGAAAATAGATACAAGAATATTCAAAAGAAAATATAAAATTATATACCTTTGGACCGAGGTCCTTTGGATCCAATCTATTTTTATGTCTCTCATTAGATATAATTATTACACAACAGAGTATTAATGTACAAGGTATCTATAAAACAATAGGCCTATTTGAATATATAGAAGTCCCCAGAAAGGTTATCTGCATAAAATTTACCGTTAGCATAAAATAGACCTCCAACTGCAACCCTTCCTCCCGTAGTACGAGTAGCTAAATATTTACCTGTATTTTTATCATAGACTTGAATATTACCAAGACCATTATCAAAATAGAGTAGATTGCCTACAATGATAAAAGGCTTATTATTTAATCCAACAGAATGAGTAGACCATACTATTTTACCTGTATTTGTATTTACCGCAAGAATCTTTTGTGTTGCAGTAGAGCCTACATAAACCATATTACCACTTATTGTAGGAACACTACCTATCATTTGAGCTCCATTAGGTAGATTCAAAACTCCGTAACCTTCCTGAACCGTCCATACTATACTCCCTGTTTGAGCATTAATTTTATATAAATATTCATATCCAGAATTAGTTTTATAATTAACTAATTTTGTAGCATCGGTATAGATATATCCATTAGAATATGCAGGAATTACATCATCAAGTCCGCCATTAATACCCATATTTCCAAAATTATTTTTCCATACTATCTGGTGTGTTTGTACATTTACATCAAAGAAATAATATGGATAGGAACCTCCAAAATATAGATTATTTCCAACTAGTAAAGGAGATGCCTGAGAGGATATTGATCCATAATTAAGACTCCATAACACTTTTCCAGTAGTAACATCAAGTGCATATAACATCCTATTTCCTCCTATTGTATAAACTACTCCATCTTTATATGCAGGGGTTGGTTTCCTCTGACCATTTGTAACCGTAAATTTCCAAAGTATTTTACCGGTACTAATATCTAAAGCATAGACTCCACTTAACCCTGTTCCCCTATTGAATGTAGTTTTAGATGTTTTAAAAAACTCATCATTCCCTGTGCTCACAATAACCATCCCTAACTGAGATAAAACCAAAGGGTTATTCATAACAAGATTTGGAAATTGTGTTTTCCATACAATCTTACCAGTTTTATTATCTATTTTGACTGTAGCACCTTGATAGTTAGGGTTAGAGACACCATAGGTCTGGAAATAATTAGCTGTATCTAAAAAAGAGTAATCCCCAGAAACCACTGGTTGAGAGAAAAATGGAAGACCATAATTCTTTTTTAGAACCACCGTGTCTAGATATGTCTCTGTCTTTGTAACA
>DAHXLB010000018.1:0-3495 GCA_027371855.1 bacterium | reverse complement strand
AGAAGTAGACATCAGAAAATCTCATAAAAAAACACCAGAGATTCAACTTTTAGAAAGAATATTAAAACCTACAATCGATCCAGATACTGGGATACCTAAATTAGAAGAAATAATTCTAGAAAGAGCAATTGCGAAATATTATGCTCAAGGTGATTGTAATTAAAATCCTTTTTATCTATACTACATCATGATAGTAAAAGATCCCATTTATGGTAAATTCACAATTGAAGATAAAGTTATATTAGAACTTCTAAGGGATCCAAAAGTTTTAAGATTAAAGAAAATAACCCAAGGTGGGACTATAGATATTCTAAAGACTCACAAAGATTTTTCAAGATATGATCACTCACTTGGATGCATGCTTTTAATAAGACACCTTGGTGGATCATTGGATGAACAAATAGCAGCATTACTTCATGATATTTCACATACAGCATTTTCTCATGTGGGAGATGTTGTATATAAAAAAAATGAGAATAAGGAAAGTTATCACGAGATCATAAAAAAAGATTATATTAAGAAATCCAATATTCCCAATATATTAAAAAAATATAATTTTAATATAGATTATATAGAGAATGAAAAAAATTTTACTCTACTTGAAAAACCATTACCTAATCTTTGTGCAGATAGAATAGATTATTCTCTAAGAAGTTTATATGTATATCTTGATAAAAAGAACAATGCTAAAAAATATTTTAAGCACCTAATAAAATATAACGGAGAAATAATATTTGATAACAAAAATATAGCAATAGAATACAGTAGAGACTTTCTGAATTTAGATAAAAAGATATACAATAATATTGTAAATCGTACTTCATATTATATCCTATCTGATATTATCAAAAGATCTTTAAAACTATCAATAATAAAAGAAAGTGATCTTCTAAAAGATGATCAATATGTTCTTAATAAAATAAAAAAAACTACAGATCCTGCAATTATATTATTACTCAACAAACTAAATAGAAATTTAAAACCAAAAAAAGTATCACCAATACAAGCGTCTTTGAAAAATTACAAATATAAAATACAAACCAAAGTAAGGGTTGTGAATGCTAAATTTTTAGATAATGGAGAGATAAAACATGTACTAGATCATAATACAAAACTAAAAGAAGATATTAGGATACATAATAATAAATATGAAAAATTGATGTATGTTAATATCGACTAGTTTCAGAAATTAATCTCCTGTAACATTGACAACATTTCTCCTTTGGAACTCAACAACCCGTTCAAAGAATGTTTTCACCTTCATTGCATTTGATTTTGATATTTGTTCTATTCTAATTTCACTTTTATCCATATGTATTATCCTGACTCTCCCAAAAAATATTCCTTGTTCTATGTTAACCTGATCAATAGTTTTTACTCCTATAACCTCTATACTTTTTGTAATCCCATGCAAATGTAATACCACTCTCTCAATTGATCTAGCCTCAATATTATATTGTATAGGAGATATAGGTGTTAATATAGTCATAGTTCTAACAACTATAGTTTGGGATAATATAGGATCCTCAGGTTCTTCACCTTGGTTTACAGAAGGTTGCACTTGAGGGTTAATTGGAGGGTCTGTAGTTTTTTTTATTTTATCATAAACATACTTATCATATGTTAGTAAGTCACTGTCTTCTATTATAGATAATTTTAATGATCTTTTTATAATGTCAGATAGGATATAATATGAAGTACGATTTACAATATTATTGTATATCTTTTTAGATAATGGAGAGATAAAACATGTACTAGATCATAATACAAAACTAAAAGAAGATATTAGGATACATAATAATAAATATGAAAAATTGATGTATGTTAATATTGACTAGTTTCAGAAATTAATCTCCTGTTAAGTTAACAACGTGACTCCTCTGGAACTCCACAACTTGTTCAAAGAAAGTTTTTATTTTCATAGCATTAGATTTTGATATTTGATCTATTCTAATCTCACTCTTATCCATATGTATTATTCTAATTCTACCAAAGAATATTCCTTGTTCTATGTTAACCTGATCAATAGTTTTAACACCTATAACTTCAATACTTCTAGTAATCCCATGTAAATGTAAAATTACTTTTTCTATGGAACGAGCTTGAATATTATATTGTATAGGAGATATAGGTGTTAATATAGTCATAGTTCTAACAACTATAGTTTGGGATAATATAGGATCCTCAGGTTCTTCACCTTGGTTTACAGAAGGTTGCACTTGAGGGTTAATTGGAGGGTATGTATTTTGTATATTTGGATTCATAAACTCATCATAATGGTTTTTTAAAAAAAAGTCTAGTTTAGTGATAAAAAATCTTTTTTCTAATATAATAGTACTTATGAGTAAATACAAAATAATTTCTTGGAATGTAAATGGTTTTAGATCCATCCTAACAAAGGGTATAGATGAATTTATAGAAAAAGAAAACCCCAATATTTTAGGTTTGCAAGAAATAAAAGTACAAGAAAATCAGCTTAAAAAGTTACCACAATGCTTTAATAACTATCATGCAATATATAACTCGGCAGAAAGGAAAGGGTATAGTGGAGTTGCAACATTCTCTAACAAAAAAACAAAAGATTTTAAAATAGGTATTAATATAGATGAATTTGATATTGAAGGAAGAGTTATTGAGAGCGCATATGATGATTTCAGACTTTTTAATATATATTTCCCCAACGGAAAAAAAGATTCTATAAGACTAGATTATAAAATGAAATTTTTTAAGGAATTAATGTTATATTTAAAAAATCTATTATACAAAGGAGAAAAAATAATAGTTATGGGAGATTTCAATATTGCACATTTTGCTATAGATTTAAAAAGACCAGATGCAAATAGTAACATTTCTGGATTTTTACCCCAAGAGAGGAAAGTGATGGATGATTTTATAGATCTAGGATTTATAGATTCTTTTAGGTACTTTCATAAAGAGCCTGATAATTATACTTGGTGGGATCCAATTTCGCATGCACGAGATAGAAATGTAGGATGGAGAATAGATTATATAATGATTAGTAGAAATTTAGAGAATAATTTATTAGAAAGTACTATATATAATAAAGTATATGGATCTGATCATTGTCCAATTGGTTGTTATCTTAAATTTTAAAGTTTAAAATATCACTAATGAATAATAACAAATCGAAAACAACCAATGTTGAGAATACTAATAAAGACAACACTGGTGGCATTAAAAAATGGCAAGTTAATACTATAATTATATTAGGACTACTTCTTTTTATAACCTTGGGTTTGATACTTTATGTTATTGCATCTAAAAAATAAGTAATACACTAGCCTTCCAAACCATAATCTGAGAGTCTAGTTAAAATGGACTTTAGTGTGAATATTTCATATAACAAAGTTACTAATAACTAAACTTAATTACTAGAAGCATATTTCCAGGTAAAACTTGTCTTTTTTGTTTGTTACGTAATTTAAGAAGTTTATATATTTAATATACCCTTGTACTCTTATCTATTATTCGACC
>DAHXLB010000042.1:0-7436 GCA_027371855.1 bacterium | reverse complement strand
GTATCTTATGTCCCATATTTAATTACCGCTAAGTTTAACTAAAATATTACAAGTACGTTTATGTATCATAGCAACACTCCCCTTTGATAGATATCTATATCTTTTTAATGTTTGTCCTTCATCTATCCTAATCTCTTTTATTATATAAGGCTTCTCCAAATTCTTTTTGTCTGCATTATTTATAGCTGTTTTTATCACCTTCCTTAATACATCTGCATTCCTATAATTTAAAAATGAAAGGGTTGATACAGCAACATCTGGAGATAAACCTTTTAGTAATCTTGCTACTCTACGTGTCTTTCCTGCAGACCCTTTTATATTTTTAACACTTGCAATAACTTCTTTGTTTTCCATATCATTATTATTATACATAATTAACTTTCTACCCTACCTATACTACCTTGGTTTTGAGCAATTTTACCTTTTCTACTATGTCCTCTGAAAAGTCTTGTTAGAGCAAATTCTCCAAGTTTATGTCCTACCATTGCTTCATTAATTAAAACAGGTATATGATGTTTTCCATTATGTACTGCAATTGTAAGACCAACCATCTCAGGAGATATTGATGAACGACGTGCCCATGTTTTAATAGGCTTCCTATCTCCAGATGTCTTCTGTAATATAACTTTTTTTAATAACTTTTCATCCACATAAGGACCTTTCTTACTAGATCTTGACATATTATTTTTTTACCCTTTGTCCGGTTCTTTTAATTAATATATATTTATCAGTTAATTTATTTTTTCTTGTTTTAGTCCCACGTCTATGCCCCCAGATATCCTTAGATATACCTCCAACTTGACCTTTACCTTCTCCTCCTCCGTGAGGATGCTGTTTGGCATGCATTGCCATACCTCTAACTGAAGGCCTAATTCCTAAGTATCTTGTTCTCCCAGCCTTCCCAAGTTTCTGATTCGCATGATCTGTGTTGCCAACCCTTCCTATGGTTGCAAGATTATCTGAATTTACATATCTTACTTCACCAGAAGGAAGTTTTAAAAGAGCAAGATTATTTTCTTCTATAGATTGTAATTTTGCAAATACACCAGCAGATCTTACCAAAATACCTCCATGTCCTTTGGTAGTTTCTATATTGTATATCTCGGATCCTACTGGAATCTTTTTAATTGGTAGCGCATTACCTATTCTAATTTCAGCATTCTCTCCTGACTCAACCCTATCACCGAGTGATAATCCTACAGGTGCAATTATATACCTTTTATCCCCGTCTGTATAGTGTAAAAGTGCAATTCTAGCAGTTCTTATAGGGTCATATTCTATAGATTTCACATAAGCAGAAATTCCATATTTTTCTCTTTTAAAATCTATCATTCTATATCTTTGTTTAACCCCTCCTCCTTGGTGACGTACTGTGATAACACCTCTAGAATTCCTCCCCGCTTTACTTTTATATTTTACAAGTAGTGATTTTAGTGGTTTATTCTTTCTTAGACCATCTTTAGAAACCAACACTGTATGCCTTAAAGACGCAGTTACTGGATTATATGTTTTTAAATTTTTATTTTTATTTTTCTTCATCTTGAAGCTCCTTTTCTTTCATTCATATTTGTATCAGTTTTTTTATCTACCCCTCTTCTTCTCAAAAGAGTCCTTGCAATACCCATAGGTCTTGAATTTTTAGACTTTGTATCTTTCTCTTGTGATTTTAACAGATTTTCCTCTTTTGAATCTGTATTATTTGATTTTTCAGTTTTTGAGCCTAGACTTTTTATGTCTTTATTTTTACTTGTTACACTCTTAGATTTCTTTTTCTTTTCCTCTTCTTTATCCTCCCCGAGTAAGTTAATACTAAAACCTGGTTTCAATTTTACATAGGCTTTTTTTGTATCTGCTCTTTTATTTTTTACAATGTATCTTTTTTTGTTTATATCTCTAATTTTCTTACCCTTTTCTCTAAGTAATCTAATTTCAGCAACCTCTACAGAAAAAGCTTTTTCCACTGCAGCCTTAACTCCTTTTTTATCTGCAAGCATTGAAATCTTGAATCCATACCATCCGCCAGAAGCATTCGTGGAAATCCTTAAGATTTTCTCTGAAATTATAGGTTGTTTCAATACATCAGCTGTTTTCATTTATTTCACCTTTTTATCTACTTTTTGAGAATTAGAATTTTTAGATTTACTGGACCCAGATTCCTTATTTTTAGTAGGTTTTACTACTTTAGTTTTATTAACTGTTGATTTTTTGACCTCTGGTTTCTTTGCTACTATTTTCTGAGCTACAGGCTTTTTAATTTTTGATTCCACCGATTTAGTTCTAACTAATAGCTTTTTACTTTTAGTCTTAATAGTTTTAGCAGATTTAGAAATTTCTGCATCACTAAACTTCTCATCACTATGCTTCGCATCTTGATGCTTTGCATCCTGATGAATTATATTTTTACTTTCCAACTGAACAGACTCAGAGGCCTTAGTTTTTAATGCATACCCAGGAATATTATTAATTGAATCCTGTACAAATAAAAGTTTCCTTGTATTTTCAACATCATAAGCATTGAGTACATCCGCTCTTAACACTTTTATTTTCTGTATGTTTGAGAAAGCCTCTTTTATATTTTGAGAGTTAAGATTTGCTACTATTAAAGTTTTTGTGCCTGTAATATTTAATTTTTCTAATATTGATACTGCTTGTTTAGTCAACGGTTTTTTTGAGAATTTTATATCATCTAGGACAATTACTGACCCCTCAGATGCTTTTAAACTTAATGATGAATATAGGGCTATCCTTCTCATTTTCTGGGGCATTGATAACTTGAAAAATTTTGGCTTTGGTCCGTGAGAAACTCCTCCAGATCTTTGTATATTAGACTTTTTAGATCCAGCTCTGGCACGTCCAATTTTATTATTTGCCCATAATTTCTTTGTTGTTCCAGCTATATCAGACCTACCCTTTGTTGACCTTGTTCCTTGTCTAGCATTTTGGAGATGCACATATATATATTGATCTATGAGATACCTATTTATTGATGCATTAAAGACATTATCCTTTAATTCTATTTTTTTTGTATTTTTTTCTCCATTCTGAGAATATATATCTATCTTCATTATTCAGCCTTTATAACAATTAAATTATTCTTTGCACCAGGGACTGCTCCTTTAAGAACCATTATGTCATCTTTTATATCAATAATTTCTAATCCCTTAACGGTAACCTTATCTTGCCCCATACGTCCTCCCATTTTTTTACCTTTCTTAACGTTACCAGGAGTAGTTCCTGACCCTATTGACCCTGGATGCCTTTCTTTATCAGATTGTCCATGAGTCTTTGGTCCACCGTGAAACCCCCATCTTTTTACAACTCCAGCAAAGCCTTTTCCCTTAGTAGTACCATATACCTCTACTTTTTCACCAACAGTAAAAATCGAACTTAATATCTTGTCTCCATATTCTACATTACCTATATCCCCAACTTCTTTTATATATTTTGGGACTTTCAAACCAAGGTTCTTAGGACCCGGGCTCTTTGAGTCTTGACTCTTTAAATTTTTAAACTTACCTATCTCTGGTTTTTTGGGGTTTTTTTTATTGAGTAATCCTAATATAACAGAATTGTATCCATCTTTCTCACTTTTTTTAAACCCACAAACTACACACATTGATGTGTCAATAAGAGTAACGGGATAAACTGTTCCGTTTTCCCCAAATACTTGAGTCATGTCTTTTTTAATACCCAATATAGTTCTCATAATCAAAAAAATAGAAAGTAGATCCCTTGGATCTAGATCCTTCTATATATAAACTTAAATATCTTACTTTATTTCAATACCAACACCCACAGGTAACTGTAGGTGGGTAAGTATATCAATTGTCTTCCCGGTTGGTTGCAATATATCAATTAACCTTTTATGGATCCTCATTTCAAAACTTTCCATGGATCTTTTATCAACATGAGGAGATGTGTTTACTGTATATTTTTTTATTTTTGTAGGTAGAGGAATAGGACCAGAAGTTTTAGCTCCAGAAGATACTGCAGCATCAATGATTTTTTGAGCAGATTTATCTAAAATCTGGACATCAAAACCCTTCAATTTTACTCGTATCTTGTTATTATCCATACTAAAAAGAGCAAATAAAATTTATTTCACAACTTTTGTTATAATTCCAGCCCCAACCGTTCTTCCACCTTCTCTTATTGCAAATCTTACACCTTCCTCTATAGCTACAGGAACTATCAAACGCACTGTCATTTTTATGTTATCTCCAGGTAAAGCAACCTCAACTCCATCAGGTAATTGAATCTCTCCTGTTACATCTGTAGTTCTTATATAAAACTGTGGTCTGTATCCTGATACGAAAGGAGAATGTCTCCCTCCCTCTTCTTTAGTTAATATATAAACCTCTGATTCAAATTCTGTATGAGGTGTCACTGACCCTGGTTTAGCTATAACTTCACCTCTCTGTATCTCTTCCCTCTTATATCCACGTAAAAGTAATCCTACATTGTCTCCTGCTTGAGCTTGATCCAAAGATTTATTAAACATCTCAATACCTGTTACAACAGTATTTCTAACCTTTTCTGTTAACCCAACTATATCAGCTGCATCACCCGCTTTTAAAATACCTCTTTCAACTCTTCCAGTTGCTACAGTACCTCTCCCTTCAATTAGAAATACATCCTCAACTGGCATTAAAAATGGTTTATCAATTTCTCTTTCTGGCAATGGAATATAATCATCTACATTATTCATTAAAGTAAGTACAGGTCCACACCACTGACAATCCTCTTTTCCACAACCACATTCTAAAGCCTTTAAAGCACTCCCTCTAACTACAGGAGTTTCATCTCCATTGAATTCATATTTTGAAAGAAGTTCTCTAACTTCCATTTCGACAAGATCAACAAGTTCTGGATCATCTACCATATCTACCTTATTCAAAAATACTACCATTTTTGGAACTCCAACTTGACGAGCTAAAAGTATATGCTCCCTTGTTTGAGGCATAGGACCATCAGTTGCAGAAACTACTAATATAGCTCCATCCATTTGAGCAGCTCCAGTAATCATGTTTTTTACATAATCAGCATGTCCCGGACAATCAACATGAGCATAATGAAATTTTGCTGTTTCATATTCTGTATGAGCTGTAGCAATAGTAATACCTCTTGCCCTTGACTCTGGAGCCTTGTCTAAAGCATCTACCCCTTTGTTTTGTGCTGCAAATCCAGCTGCTGCAAGTACTCTAAGTATTGCTGCTGTTAATGTTGTTTTACCATGATCAACGTGGCCAATAGTTCCAACGTTTTTATGTGGTTTTGATCTATCAAATGCTGCTACCATAATAATTTTTAACTAAAATAAATTCTAAACCCAAGAACCTTGTATGTAATATCCGGATCTAAGGATTTAATCCAAGGCAATTATACATACAAAATATGTATATTGCAACTACATTAAGATGCTATAAATATACCATACCATTCAAAATTTGTAAAATCCTATTTATATTGCCACCATAGTATATTTACATAATTATTGGAAAATTGATACAAATAATAATTAAATGTACATTAAATACTGTATCTAAAGTAATTTTCTAGATACAAGATCTCTTTTCAATTTCTTATATTCTGGAATAGTAAGACTAACAAGATTCCAAAATTTATCCTGATGATTCATCTCTTTTAGATGACAAAGCTCATGCACTATAATATAGTCCGATAAAGATTGTGGTAAAAGGACTATTTTCCAATTAAAATTCAAATTGCCCAGTGTTGAACAACTACCCCACCTAGACTCCTGATTTTTGATTCTGATATTTTTAAATTTGAAATTATAAAAACTATTAAAATATTTAATCCTCATATTTATAAGGTTTAAAGCTTCTTTTCTGTAATTTATAACAGTATCATCTAAATGTATCCCATCTTTTGTAAATTCTTCTTTTGTATATTTGCCCTTTGTTTTAAGAATCCACTTATATTTCCTCTTTAGAAACTCTTCCTCCATACCCTCTTTGCTAAAATATGGAATCGTAACAAACACTAACCCTCCTTTTTTTATATACACAATGATTCTTTTTGCTCTTTTACTTTTTTTAAGAATATAGTTTATTGCTATTCCATTAATTATAATTTGCTTTTCCATACATCATATATTAACAGATAAAAGGTAATTTTTTATAAACTTTAAAGATAACACGTCAATTATAATTGTGTAATGGAATATTTTATACTTCAAAAATCACGGATGAAAAGATAATCGTAGCCTACACAATTAAAACTATTTAACACATACATTTATTGAATTTCCTAATATCAAAGTGATGTGTAAGTTGTATCTGACTTTGTTTGACAGAGCAGTAACTTCCATGAATCCATTTACATCCCTGGGCATGATTGTAGGACTGTCATAGAATTAATTCCAACATAAATTCAAGACAGCCATTGGTTTTTGATAGTTAGCCTAAAATACGGTATAGGTCTATTTACTTACAACCTCGCCATAAACGAGCAAGACCCCACCATAGAATCCCAATACCAACAAATAATATCGCTATGCCTACGGGAGATCCCCATCCTAAAATAGTATTCCAGTTTGCCATTTTTTAACTCACCTCCCTATAGAAATTGTAACATATACTAAAATATAAAACTATAATATAAGGTGTTTAAAAGATATTATTTATTTGAAAAAGAGGCAGAAAAAAAGGCATATGCATATATAAGTATTGATCCAATAAATCCAATAGCCATAGTTAATGAAAATATATTTTGAGTACCAAAAAGCACAAAAACTATTCCAGACATAAAGGCAATTAATATAAAAATTGTGCCTGCTAGTCCTAAGATAATAGATTTTCTTTTTCTAAGAGTATTAATAAAAAAGAGTATAGATAAAGATAATAAAGTCAATCCAATATCTGCATGAAACAATATTAATCCAAAATGATGAAAAACTGTATAAGGTTTTACCTTTGGAATAGTAACATATAGATTTATAAGCATGCCAAGTATAAATTGGAATATGAGCAATCCTAGAATTAGATGAGATATTAGTGTATTATTTCCTTTTGTTTTTTTACCAAAAGCTAGATATATTATGACTCCTATCACAAGGAACATCAAAAATATATTTATTAGTATAATATTTATGGACATTCCAACTTATTAATATCTTTAACGTTATTTGAAAGTATAGTATATTAACACCAAGTTTACAAACAATATGGAGAAGTATTAATATTTTTATCCAAGATTATCTTTTTAGTATTTGATACTTGATTCACTAGCTTTTTATCAAAAGTCCACAACGGTTCAACATCGTTAAGTTAGGCATAACCCATTAATTCTAGAACTTTTTTTCATAAATGAATAAATGTTCTCAACAACATAAAGACTTACAAAAAACTCATTTATCTGATAATATATAGTTGTGGGTATAGAAAATATAAGTTTTAAAAAACTAAAAAAGAACC
>DAHXLB010000024.1:0-5473 GCA_027371855.1 bacterium | reverse complement strand
AGGGGATCTAACATTGAAGATACCAACGGAGAGGATCTTGCTAAAATCAGAGCAGAGGAAGAGCAGAACGCAGCAAAAGTATTAGGAGTTAAAAAAGTATTTTTTGGTAATTTTAAGGATGGAGAGTTAAAAGATAATGATGATGTTAGAGAGAAAATAGTAAGAATTATAAGGACAATAAAACCTGACATTGTAATAACAATGGATCCTAAAATTTTATATAATGCTGAATTTGGATATATAAATCACCCTGACCATATTGAGGCAGGAAAGGCTACCATGTTTTCTGTATTTCCATTTGCTCGAAATCTAATGTCTTATCCAAAACTTTTAAAAGAAGGACTAGAACCACACAAGGTAAAAGAGTTATACCTAGTCAGTTTTGATAGAGAAGGGCTTAATACATTTATTGATATTGGAGATACTCTAGAATTAAAGGTCGAAGCTTTAAGGCAACATAAAAGTCAGTATG
Organism: bacterium; assembly: GCA_027371855.1. GTDB lineage: Bacteria > Patescibacteriota > Dojkabacteria > JAKAPS01 > JAJZLI01 > JAJZKG01. The sequence continues at coordinate 5,001 of DAHXLB010000024.1, read as the reverse complement.
ATAACTTTGAAGAATTGAAGGCAAATATAATGATGATGAGTGAGATGGTAGGCAGAGAATCTAAAGAATATAAATATGCAGAAGCCTTTATAAAAATTCAAATAAGGGATTAAATTCATTTAATTTTAATATATTATACATACTATCTAAAGTATGAATAATAAAATGATCACTATCGATACTAGAGAAGGAGCAATTTCCTGTTATTTAACTTATCCTGATGATGAACTTAAACATGAAGCCTTAATTATTGTCCATGAAATATGGGGATTAACTGATCATATTAAAGATGTAGCAGAAAGATACATGAGAGAAGGTTTTGTAGTTCTAGCACCAGACTTACTTAATGGAACAGGTATAGAAGGTAAAATAGATCCAAGTATATTAGAAGAGATGAAAGATCCTCAAAGAAAAGATGAGGCTCAAAAGAAAATGAGAGAAATACTAGCACCTATAAATTCAGTAGAGTTTGGTGATAGTACTACAAACAAGCTGGAAGACTGTTTTGAATATTTAAAAAATAATGAGAATACTGATGGACATGTGTCAATAATAGGATTCTGCTTTGGAGGGACTTATGCCTTCTCATTAGCATTAAAAGAAAAGGGTTTAAAAAGAGCTATCCCTTATTATGGAAGATTTCCAAGTGATTTGGATAGTATAAAAGATTTAAATACTCCCATTCTTGCATTCTATGGAGAACATGATAAAGATCTTGTCGATTCAGTAGTGTCTTTACAAGCTAAGATGGATGAGTATAACAAAGAGTTTCAGTATGTAATATACAAAAATTGTGGACATGCCTTCTTTAATGATACAAATAAAAACATGTATAATAAAGAGGCAGCAGACGATTCATGGGAGAGAGCATTAGAATTTCTAAGAAACTAAAAGTTTAACCAAATTCTTCACCCCAACATCTTAGATCTTTTATAATTTCATGTAGTGATTCTCCTTTTTTAGTAAGAGAATACTCCACATGTAAAGGTATTTCCTTATAAATTTTCTTTGTTACTATTTTATTTTTCTCAAACTCTTTTAACCTTAAGGATAAAGTTCTTGGAGAAATATCATTTAAAGATAAAAGAAGCTGGGAAAATCTCTTTTTTCCATCAAAAAGATCACGCAGTATAAGGATAGACCATTTTTTGCCTATTATCTTCATTGTCTTTTCTACACCACAATTGATGTTCACTATGTTTATATTATACCACGAAATAAAGAAATTCAATACTATACTTTTTGTAACTACTTTACTTTATGAAGTATAAAATGTATACTAGAATATATTTAATTTAGAGGACCTAGATCCAAGTATCTAGATCAAAGGAAAACAATTATGACAAATATAAAAATAATTTTAGGCAGTACGAGAGATAATAGATTAGGAGAAAAAGTTTTTAACTTTGTTGTTGAAGAGGCTTCAAAAAATCCTAATATCAATGTTGAGGGAATAGATCTTAAAGATTATGATATCCCATTCTTTAATTTAGCTATGAATCCTACATACATGGATAATCCTGGTTATACTGGAGATACAGATAAATTATCAAAAAAAATAGATGATGCTGATGGTTTTATATTTGTAATGCCTGAGTATAATCATGGTTATACTGGAGTATTAAAGAATATGATTGATACATTCTATAACGAATGGAGATTAAAACCTGCAGCATTTGTATCATATGGAGGTATCTCTGGTGGTATTAGAGCTGTAGAACAGTTAAGACTAGTATTAATTGAACTGCAGATGGTTCCTATACGTGCATCAGTACATATTCCATTAATATTCAATCAGATTGATGATAATGGACTTTTAAAAGAAGAAATAAAAGAAGCAGCACATCTTGATGCAACAGTAGAAGATTTAGAGTGGTGGGCAAAAACACTAAAGGAACCAAGAGAGAGCAAATTGAAGTAAGTACCATATATATAATATATAAATTATGTCAGAGATTTTTTACTTTTGCGGACATGAGCAGTTTCAACCTGAAGATATAGTTGAACATGCAGTAATTGCAGAAAAATACGGGTTTGATGGAGTTATGGTCTCTGAACATTTTAATCCCTGGGTATCTAGTAAAGGAGCTTCTGGATTTGCCTTATCAACGCTTGGAGCCATAGCCTCCAGAACTTCAAAAATAAAAATTATAACTGGAGTCATAACACCTCTATTTAGATATCACCCAGCTATAATTGCTCAAGCAGCAGCTACGATTGATAGATTATCAGATGGTAGATTTATGCTTGGCCTAGGTACAGGAGAGATGATAAATGAAGCTCCCCTTGGATTTGAATTTCCAAACTATATTGAAAGATCAGAGAGAATGAATGAGGCAATAGATATAATACAAAAACTTCTAAAAGGAGAAAAAGTAACCCACAACGGTAAATATTATAAAACTAAAAATGCAAAATTATACTCACCACCTAAACACAATATTCCGATTTTTCTAGCAGCAGGAGGACCTAAATCTGCAATACTCGCACAAAACAAAGTTGATGGAATTATAACAAGTGTAAAGAATATAGAGGATACAAAAACCAATGTTATCAACCAAGCTAAAAAACAAGCAGAACATAATACTGAACCACTAAAATCTATATTTGCAACAAAATGGAGTGTGTACGCACAAAACAAAGATGAAGCATTTGAGTCTTTACTCTCCTGGAGAGGTTTAAGAGTTACATCAAGAAACACAGAATCTAATCCTGAGGTTTTAGAGAAAGAAGCAGATAATCTACCAAGAGATGAAATACTAAATAATTATTCTATTGTCTCATCTAGTAAACAATATATAGAATTATACAAACCTCTAATAAAAGAACTACATGCAGGTTATATAGCTATACAAACAACCTCACTAAATCAGATTGATCTTATTAAAATGTTAGGAGAGAAAGTAGTTCCAGAACTTAAAAAAGTTTAATACTGGTTTAATATCAAAAACATATCATATTAATAGTTAATTTTAGAACATTATAAAAATGAAAGCAGCATTACACATATCATCATTTAGTTTTGGAGAAGATAAGGGTTTATCAACAAATCTTAGAACAATTGCAAAAACTGCGGAAGATGTTGGTTTTTCAACTATAACCGTAATGGATCATTACTTCCAAATAGAACACAATGGATCATATAAACAACCTATGATGGAAGCATATACCACACTTGGATTTATTGCTGCATGTACAAAAAAAGTATCTCTAGGAACATTGGTAACTGGAGTTACCTACAGACAACCTGCCTTTCTAGTAAAACAGATCACAGCACTAGATGTTTTATCACAAGGGAGAGCGTTCATGGGTATAGGTGCTGCATGGAATGAACAAGAGTGTATAGCGTTAGGTTTTCCATTTCCACCTTTAAAAGAAAGATTCGAAAGACTTGAAGAAACACTACAAATTGCAAAACAAATGTGGAGTGATAATGATTCTTTATATAGAGGTAAGTATTATAACCTAGAAGAGACTTTAAATATGCCTCAAGTTCTGACAAAACCACATCCTAGAATATTAATAGGAGGAGGAGGAGAAAAAAAGACTCTAAAATTCGTAGCTATGTATGCAGATGCATGTAATTTATTTTCCATGCTTGGAACAGATACTATAAAATATAAACTAGATATTCTAAAACAACATTGTAAAGACGTAGAGAGAGATTATAACGAAATAGAGAAGACTGCATTGATTAGAATAGATCCTGATAAAGGCTTTAAAGAGACAATAGAGGAATGTAGTGAGCTAGCTAAACTTGATATCACCAAAGTATTTTTTACAGTTCCTAATGTTGCAAAAATTACACCTTTAGAAAAAATAGGAAAAGAATTTATACCTCAAATAGAGAGTCTTTAACTATACAAGATGACTAGTATCATTAACACACATTACTCTCCATCCTAATTTGGAATAGTTAATGACCGTGACACTTGAAGTATCTGTATCTACTCTATATACAATTTTATCGTTAAACTCCAATATATGGTACAATAAAAGATTAATTACAAAACTATGTGTAAATATAGCTACTATATGTTTTGAAGACGAAAATTTAGGATTTTTCAAAATCTCATTATCAAACCACAACGAAACTCTTTTCTCTACCATTAATCTTGATTCTCCGTTTGGCGGAATAAATGAGTCCCCCTGATCTTTAATAGATTGAAGAACTTCTTTTGTATATATATCCTTATCTAGTTTCCCTTCCCAATCTCCAAAATCAAGTTCCTCTAAAGATTCTATATTTGTAATATCATCAGTCTTAATAGATAATATTGTTGATACAATATTTGCTGTATCCAAAGCTCTCTTTATAGGGGAGGAATATACAGCATTAAAAAAAACTCTATCCCTTAATAATTTTTCTCCAAGAGAAACACTGTCCATAATACCTTTCTTAGTTAATCCAGCACCATATGTCCTACCAGATATAATTTCCTTGTGGATATTATTTGTAGCTTCTGCATGCCTAATTAAGTATATCGTTAAATCTGTTTTATCATCAATCATTACATATATAATATATTATTTGGGTCAAAAATAAAAACAGAGAACACCGTGTTTTGACAATATATTATAGGTTTAGTATAATACCTTCATATAAAGATATTATGAACGAACAATATCCATCCACAAATCATTCTATAGAGAGAGCTCCTAATCCTGCAGAATATCTCTATAGATCTCTATTTGATATTTATCTGGATCTAAGAAAAGCCCCACCAAAAGTAACTGAAATTGAAGATCCTGAAATACCTGGTAGATTTAATTACCAACTAACAAGAAGTTTAGAAAATAATGGAATTACTTTATCCTTAGTTGGATATGTTTATAAAGAAAAACATACTGTGGATCCTGGTAGATTAAGATACACAAAAATGGAGGTAATGTTTTTAGATGATTCTAACAAATATAGACCTCACCTATATAAAATAATTTTTGATTTAGTAGAACTAGATAAATTAAAGTATAGAAATATAACTGATGATATAAAAAGTG
>DAHXLB010000028.1:0-3051 GCA_027371855.1 bacterium | reverse complement strand
AATTAACCTTTACTAAAAATAGTATTATGTTATCTAGTTCTTTATCTATAACAATATCTGTGCTAACATTGACGATACTTTTATTTATGTTTAGCCCGAGTGAGTGATTAAATATGACAAATATTTTAGCATTAATATTATTTAATTCCTAAAGATGACGAGCCTAACATTTTTTATAATCTTTATACCACTTTTAGCTATTATATTGTTATCTGTGAATTTACTACTGGCACCACATAATCCATACCAGGAAAAAGATAGTGCATTTGAATGCGGATTCCACTCATTTTTAGGTCAAAATAGAACACAGTTTAATGTTTCATTCTTTATATTTGGACTTTTATTCTTACTATTTGACTTAGAAATACTTCTAGTGTATCCGTACGTAGTAAGTGCATATACAAATGGAATTTATGGGTTAGTAGTAATGTTAATATTTTTTTTAGCTTTAACCTTAGGTTTAGTTTATGAACTAGGTAAAAATGCTTTAAAAATAGACAGCAGACAAGTAATTGCTTTTACTCAATACAAAATTAATACAACTAGTATAAGCATAATAGGTTTAGTTATATAATAACTAAAACTTTTGCAAAGGTAACTCTAGGTCAAATATTCATCGTTATACTTAGTTCTTTAGCAGGAAGCACGTAAAAGTTACTTAGACCAAGTAGGTTTTCAGTATAGGAGAACAACAGACTAACTATAACTTGTCCTTAGACAAAGCACCTAGAAAAAAGTTTTACAAGCTTTTTTTTTTTTATGTTTAAGAACGTTGATGGAATCAGTTCTAAGAATAATATTAACGACAAAGCTCTACCAAAATAAATTAGGGATAGAGCTTTGTCCTCTAAAAAGAGTAAATTAAAATAAGTTTTAGTAAACCATTATAAAAAAATTCTTATAAATTTGCCGTGTATTTATATCTTAATCAGATATTTATAATTTAATATGTAATAGTATTTTGATATTATTATATAAGCTGTTCAAATCGTTTCTATTACTAAATGTAGTATATATTAGTGGCAATATATTTTAGGTTTAATTATTATATTAGTTGTGTAAGTTAATACGCGATAATAGTAAGAGCGTGCCTTTTATTTTACAAAGACATAGTCATTTAGTGCCTACTTGACAACTTGATCGTCGTAGTAGGGTTGAAGTAATAACAAACTATGCTCCATCACACTTAATGATCTCTTGAGTAAGAAATATCGCTATTGTAAGAACTTTACCACTTAACTAGGTAACTTTATACCCTGAAAAAGTACATTAATTATTATCAGGGTATTACAAAACACTATATATATCTATTACTTAGTATAGAAAGCAAATTTTTATAAGAAAATGCTTAACATATTTTTAAATATTTTCAATTGTGATACACCAAAGCCCTGAGGTCTTTATTTTCAGGATAGTGCTACTCCTCAAATGGAAGGGCTAGTTGAATTACACGATAACATTATGTTTTACTTAGTTATAATATTATTTGGTGTGAGTTGAATAATGATTTCTATAGTTAGAAACTATACTAGCATTAAATCACCTATATCTCATAAATATTTAAATCATGGAACATTAATAGAATTGATATGAACAATTACTCCTGCCTTAATATTAATATTAATAGCTTTCCCCTCATTTAAGTTATTATATTTAATGGATGAAGTTAGTGATCCTGCCATGTCTGTATTAGCAGAAGGTCACCAATGATATTGAAGTTACCAATATCCAGACTTTTTAAATGCAGATGATGAATTCATAGAATTCGATTCTTATTTAGTACCAGAATCGGATTTAGAAGATGGAGCATTAAGAATGTTAGAAGTAGATAATAGAGTAATACTTCCTGAATTAACTCACGTTAGGTTTATAGTAACCGCTGCGGATGTTATACATTCTTTTGCTTGCCCTGCCTTAGGTATTAAGTGTGACGCTTATCCAGGTAGATTAAATCAAGTTTCTGTTCTTATAAACAGAGAAGGTACATTCTATGGACAATGTTCAGAAATATGTGGTATTTTACATAGTTCTATGCCAATAGTTATAGAATCAGTAAGTATAGAAAAGTTTTTGTCCTGATTACAGGAGCAATAGTGTCAATAGCTTTATGACTAGTATTTATTAGTGATACTACATATTTTTCCGGCTATAAATCTGACGTTACATCAAAAGGTAACGATAACCAAATAGAAGGTAAAGAAAATAAAGAAGATAAAGATAATGATAAAAATAAAGACCAAAAAGGTGGTAAAGATTGTGATAATAATTTAGTAGATGAAATTGAATAATATGAAGAATATCATGCTGAATATCAGGAAGAAGTATCTGAAATGATACAGTCTAATATTGAATGACTCTTAGAGCAACCGAAAAGTGCAGAAAGAAATCGTGAGATACGAGTTTTACGTACACTCGAAATTCCTACTTATGATAAGGGTGTAGGAGATTGAGTAAAAGGAGGTAAACCTAACGGTAAAGGCTCTTAATATAAATATTATTTTTCTTTTTTTCTTATTATTTATTATGTGTTTCATTATAAAAACTTATATTTATCTTATTATTTTTTTTCCTTTTTTTTGTTTTTTATTATCGTAATATTCTTTTTTGCGTTATAGAGTTATATTTAATCTCTTTTTATACTATATATTATTATATACTATTTTATATTATATATATATATAAATATGTTTTATCGCTATTAATTAATAGCGATAAAACATAATTGCTCAAGGAATATTACCAATATTTTAGCATATCGGTTAAAAGCCTTTTGATTCAGTATTACACTATACCCGTGATATCAGACTTATTTATATCTATATACTAATTATAGAGGTGTAATTAGTACATTATCTTTTTCATACTTAAACATTTCCACCTATTGTTTAAGATTGATTTGATATATATATTTATATTTTTTTTTCTTTAAAGAAAAAAAAAATATATTGTATACAAAGAATTAGCTCAACGGTAGAGCAACCGTTTTACACACGGTAGGTTAGGTGTTCAAATCACCTATTCTTTAAAATCCCAGACAGAATAGCTGTCTAA
>DAHXLB010000004.1:0-7997 GCA_027371855.1 bacterium | reverse complement strand
CTCAGCCTAGAAGCGGACTTGAACCGCTGGTCTTTCCCTTACCATGGGAATGCTCTACCACTGAGCTATCTAGGCATATGCAGAGAGAAGGATTCGAACCTTCGTAGCCGTAATGGCAACTGATTTACAGTCAGCCGCGATTGTCCACTCCGCCATCTCTGCATAATACTATTAGCCTTCTGTCAGGGTCGAACTGACGACCTGCTGTTTACAAAACAGCTGCTCTACCACTGAGCTAAGAAGGCCTATATATTACTAACTTAAATATAAATTTAGTAATGCCTGCATTCTATATAAAAAAATGTTCTTTTTCAACACTACTCAAACCCATCTAGCTTTTAAAACTTGATTTCAAAAAAACAAGTATTGTAACGCAAGTATAAATCATAAGAATTATACTGATATAGTTATTATTTTATATTATGTTAAATCAGTTTTTATCTGATGCTAGATGGGCTAAAGTTTATTATAGCAAATAAACCAAGGGATTCAAATTATAGTTATTAGAAAAGTAAAAATAGTACTAATTAATGGCAGCAGCACTATTTGTATTATAGACTCTAAATTGCCATTTATGGGAAATATTGGTAATATGGCTAATATAAGGATAAATATGGAGTATTTGTCAATGATATCTAATATGTGATAATGATGCTTAAAAATCACTTTAAGTATATGACTTCCGTCGAGGGGAGGTATTGGAATAATATTAAACAATGCTAGCCCTATATTAATTATAGCTGCATCTATAAATACCCCACTAAGTTTTAAATTGACGGAACTAGATAAGTGTAATATAGGAAGCCCTTGAATTATAAGTATAGATATAATAGATAATATTATGTTTGAAATAGGTCCAGCAATAGCGATAATAAGATTATCTCTATATGGATTTTTAAGATTATTTAAATTTACAGGTGTAGGGTTTCCCCATCCGAACCTGAATTGAGTAAGTATCATTACTAGTAATCCCATTAATGTTATATGTTTTGTTGGATCTAGTGTTAACCTTCCATTGTTTTTGGCTGTATCATCACCTAAAAGGTGTGCAACATATCCATGAGAAAATTCATGAAATGAAATACTAAAGATAATTATAATGCCCAAAATTATTAAATTTATAATCATTGTGTGATATTTGCATAAAAACTCATTTTATTATATCATACAGGGTGTGTTATTAATTTAGTAGTATTTTTAATCATGTCTAGATCTTGTGATTTATGTAATAAGGGTGTTACCGTTATAAATAATATAAGCCATAAACATTCAGGTAAATGGGCTAAAAGAGCACCTAAAACAAAAAGGAAGATACTCCCTAACTTAAGAGTTCTTAATCTTGACACTGAAAATAATAAAGTTAATATTAAGGTTTGTATGAGGTGTTATAGAACATTAAATTCTTCGTTACAATAAAACTGAAGGATCTATATCTATACTTAAATTCTTATTTTGTTTATATCTATTCCTCAAAAAAGTTTTTATATTTTCAATATTTTTATTAACTTTTATTATTATATTAAGCCTATATACGTAGTTAATTTTGTAGGGAATTGCTTCAATGGGAGAATAGATTTTAATACCGATCATATTAGCATTGTTGATATCGTCATATATTTTTTTTGCTCTAGTGAATACTGTTTTCTCATTTTTATCTTTTACGATAATCTTTATTAAGTTGGAGAAAGGAGGGTAGTTAAGTTGTTTTCTTATATTAATTTCCTCATCAAAAAACTTATTAAAATTGTTATTTAGGGCAAATTGTAATATTTTATTTTTAATATCCATAGTTTGTATTACTATTTCGGCGGAATTATCTTCTCTTCCACCTCTTCCTATAACTTGTATTATTGTTTGATAGGCTTTTTCTACAGAGCTATAGTCTGGGAATACAAATTCTATGTCGGCCAAAATAATACCTATTAACCCCACGTTATAAAAGTCCCATCCTGTGGTAATTAATTGTGTTCCTATAATAATATTTATATTTTTATCAGATAATTTATTATAAATTTCTAGGTGTTGATCACTATTACCAGAAGTAGAATCTTTATCTAGTATTTCAATATTAAGATTTCTTTCCTTGAATAGCTCATTAATTTCTTCTTTAACAAGTTGAGTTCCGATACCGTAGAATTTTAATTTCCCCTTTTTACACACATTACATATAGGGTTTGCAGTATTTATATATTTTTTATAGTCACAGTGATGACAATTAAGGAATGTTGTACTTCCATTTTGATGTACTGTTAGAGGGATATCACACCTTGGACATTTTTCTATATGTCCACAATTGTTACATACATATAGATTAGAGTAACCTCTTCTGTTGATATACAGTATTACCTTCTTATTATTATTTAAAGTCTTTTCTATACTTTTTTTAAGGATTCTTGATATTACTACTCTTTTACTACTTATTTTGTCCTCATTTATGTCAACTATTTTTGTATGTATGTCATTTTTAAATTTATACTCAGATATTTTTTTATCTAGCCTAACTATAGTATGCCCTTCTTTGAGCATTTTATAATAGATATCTATTTTTGGTGTAGCACTACCAAGTAACAATTTGATTTTTTGTTCTTTTGATATAAATTTAGCTATATTAATAGCATTATATCTTGGATCTTGATCTTGCTTATAACTATTATCATGAAATTCATCAATAATTATTAATCCTAAATTTTGGAATCTTGAGAATAGTGCTGAACGTGCTCCTATTACTATTTTTTTTTCTCCTTGTCGAATTAAGTTATTTTCCAATGTTTTTCTTTTTTTTGTAATTTTGCTGTGCATTATTGAAATTATTTCTTCATGAAAAAAAGCTTTTAATCTTATATAAAATTGAGATGTGATTGCTATGTCAGGAAGAAGTATTAATACTTGTCTACCTTCATTGATTTGTTGCTTAATTAACTTTATATATACCTGTGTTTTACCTGATCCAGTAATACCAAATAATATATATTCAGTATCTAATCCATTTGAAATTGTATTTACAGCATCAATTTGGGCCTTATTCATAGGGAGTTTTGACTTTGGTATTATTATTTTTTTTAGAATGGATTCTTTAGAATTAATTTCTTTGGTTTTCCTTGTAATAAAAGGAGATATTGTGTTATTAATTGAAGCATTGTAGTAGGTGATAATATGTTTAATAAGTTTTAATTCTAATAAATTAAGGTCGATATATTCATTTTTTGTATTTTCAATTATATTTTTTATAGTGAAATTTATATCAATATTTTCATCTTTTACATTATCAACCACTATTCCTGTAGTTTTTTTTAATCCTAGAGGAATTTCAACCACTTTCCCAATAGGAATAGTTTCTTCAGAAAAGTATATTAGAGGTTTTTCAATCTTTAATTTTGTTTTTGTAAGTATCTTAATTAACATTTATTTGTTTTAAGCCATTTTTAGTGTTAAAATAAACCATATTTAATTTACTAGATATAGAGGATTATGGCATTTTCTGATCCATTTTGGAATATGTTTACTTATGATATAGGTATTGATCTGGGGACTGCAAATACATTGGTTTGTGTTAGAAATCAGGGTGTTACAATATCTGAACCGTCAGTTGTAGCTTTTAATTCAAGAACTAAAACAGTGCTAGCAGTAGGATCTGAAGCTCAAAAAATGTTAGGTAGAACACCTGCATCTATTGTTGCTATAAGACCTTTAAAGGACGGAGTAATATCAGATTTTGATACAACTAAGGAGATGATAAAGTATTTTATAGAAAAAGTTCATAAAGATTCTCCTAAGTTTTTTAAAATACCAAGACCAAGGGTTGTTATAGGGATACCTTCTGCTATAACTGAAGTTGAAAAAAAAGCCGTTATTGATGCTGCAATATCTGCAGGCGCTAGAAAGGTATATTTGATAGAAGAACCTATGGCGGCAGCAGTTGGAATAAACATTCCCGTAACAAAACCACTAGGCTCACTGATTGTAGACATAGGAGGGGGCACCTCAGATATTGCTGTAATATCATTAGGGGGCATAGTTGTTGATAAATCAATAAGAGTAGCAGGAGATGAGATGACAATAGATATAATGAATTATATTAGATCAAAGTACAATTTATTAATAGGAGAGAGAACGGCAGAGGAAATTAAGATAAAATTAGGAAACGCTTATCCTAGGAAGGATAATAAAAGTATGGAAATCAAAGGAAGAGATATATTATTGGGCCTTCCTAAGGTTATAAAGATATCAGAGGTTGAAGTTAGAGAAGCGATGTCTAATTCACTTAATATTATTATTGAAGCTATTTCTGAAGCTTTAGAAGAAACTCCCCCTGAACTTATTTCAGATATTACAAATAGTGGGATATATCTTACTGGAGGAGGTGCCCAAATTTCTGGAATTAATAAATTATTTCTAGAAAAATTAAAGATACCAATAATAGTTGCCGATGATCCTCTATCTAGTGTAGTATTAGGGGCTTCAAAAATTTTAGAAGATTTAAGTCTTCTTGAAAATATTTCTTATTCAGATTCTGAAGAATTCTTATAAATCTAGATTATGGTTAGTTTTAAAAGAAGTAAAAAACCATCCAATATATTAAAAAAAATATCTATATTGTTGGTGATAGGTATTATTATTGCTGTATTAAGTATTAAAGTTCCAATTTTTTCTAATATTACTAGCGGTATTTTTATACCTATTAAGTCTAGTATATTTTCCTTTTCTTCAAACATAGGAGGGTTTTTTAATAATATAAACAATATAAATAATATTGAATCTAGAAATACTACATTGGAAAGGAAATTATATAATTATAAATCTGAGTTAGCCAATCTAAATATTTATAAATCTGAAAATAAAATACTAAAAGAACAATTAAATAAAAAATATTTTAATACAAAATATACATATACATTGTCAAAAATACTTTATTATGGTCCCATAAATACATTGGGTTATGTATATGTAGGCAGTGGAAGTAATCAAGGTGTTAAGGTAGGAGATGGTGTTGTATATAAAGATTTTCTTTTAGGTAAAGTATTATATACATATAGTAACTATTCTAAAGTTATTCTTATATCAAATGTAAATTTATCTATTCCTGTAATAGTTAATAATGTTAATGCTATATTAACAGGAAGTCTTTCTAGTTCTTTAATTCTTCAAGATGTAACTCAGCTCGATAATGTTAAAGTTGGAGACAGCGTTGTAACTTCTGGAATAGATGGAACTTTTCCACAAAATCTAATAACTGGTTACGTAAGTTATGTTTCAAGTAATAAAAGTAGTACTTTTAAAACTATAAATGTTGATAATGCAATAAATATATATAATCTTCAATATGTATTTATAATAAATAATAAATAACATGAAAAAGGGTATTTATATACTAATTACAATAATAATACTATTTTTTATCATAGGATTAAATCAAATGATAATATATCCATTTTTATTTTTCAATATAGTATATATATATACATTGCTATATTTTATTTTATGCCAAAAGGATCAAAATTTTATTATATATTACATATTTTTTATTGGGATAGTTGTAGATATAGTTTTTATTAATCCATTAGGCATTACTTCAATTCTGTTATTATCTCCAATACTTATATTAGAATTAATCAAATTATTCAAAAAAGACCCTAATTTGAGCTTTATTTTTATATTTATTATATCTATTGTATATAACATTTTTCTGTGGGGATATCTGTATGATATTATAGCCTTAATAAAGAACTCTCAATACATTGATTTATTTTTGATTTTGGTTCTAGTTTCAAGTGTTTTAGACTCTATAGTTATATTCTTTTATAAACTGTATTCTAACAACAATAATAGGTTAAAAATTAATATTAATTAAGTATATTATGGATGATTTTGAATTAGATGACTTTAATAATTTACCTACTGATGAAGATAAGGATAAAGTAAATAAATCTTTATTATTAAAATTTTTGGGTTCTCTTATTTTTGTAATTATCTTGATTTTTATTTTTGGTGTTTTTTATATTTCAATTATTGAGCATAATAAATTCCAAAATTTAGCCTTTCAAAATAGAATTATAAAAAGTCCTATAGTTGCAAACAGAGGGGTAATATTAAGTAGGAATATGACCCAACTTTCTTTTAATATTCCAACATATCAACTTTATCTGAATATAAATAATTTAAATAATAGTCAGATAAAAAATTATATAAATAAAATATCTCCAATACTAAATATATCTATTAAAAAGATAACAAATATTGTTCATGCAGGTCAAAAAAGTCATGAGGTAGAAATACCTATATATAATGGATTGTCTAGCAAAGATGAAATATTAATTAGTTCAAATTCTTCATTAAATGCATTTGTAATAAAAGAAGTTCCTATGGTTAAATTTAAATATAACAATCTATTATCTCATATCATAGGATACACTGGCCCTGTTACTGAACAAGAACTATTATCTAACTCAAGTCTAACTCCTTACGATATAGTAGGAAGATATGGGATAGAGCAATCATTCAATAACTACCTTATGGGGCAGGATGGAATTCAATTGAAAGAGGTTAATACTTATGGTCAAATAGTTTCAAGTTATGGAGAAAAAAAACCTGTACCTGGAGATAATGTTCAATTAAATATTAGTAGTACAGTCCAACAAGAAATGCAGTCATTACTTATTCAAAGTATTAAAACTGATCCTAACCATGTTACAGGTGCTGTTGGTATTGTTGAGAATGTAAATACTGGTGGAATTTTGGCTATGGTTAGTTATCCTACTTTTAATAATAATGCATTTGAAGGTCCAGGGATAAGCAATGTAGCATATAATGCGTTATTAAATAATCCTATGGATCCACTTTTAAATAGGGCAATTTCTGAACAACAACCAGTGGGGTCTATAATGAAGACAATACTTCTTTCAGCTGCACTGCAAGATAATGTTATAACTCCTAATACAACATTTACTGTACCAGGGACATTTTTATATGATGGTACTTTATTTCAAAATTACGCAAAAATAAATTGGGGCACTGCTAATATTGCTAAATGCTTACAATTCTCAATAAATGTTTTTGCTTTTAAGGCATCAATAAAACTAGGGATTCAGAGGTTTGCAAAGTTTGAACAACTATTTGGTCTTGGTAATACTACTGGTATTCAATTACCAGGAGAATTATCTGGTATAATTGCTGATCCTAAAACTAAGTTGGTGATTACTGGACAACCATGGTATCCAGGTGATTTACTTAACTCAGCAATAGGTCAAGGTTATACAGAGGTTACTCCTATACAAGTTGTAAGCTGGATAAGTGCTATTGCTAATGGTGGTACACTATATAAGCCAAGAATTGTAAAATCTATATATAACCAACAAGGACAAGTTATAAAAAATTATGCTCCAAAGGTTGTAAGAAAGGGTTTTGTCTCTACTAATAATTTGAATGTGATAAAATATGGTATGGAACAAGCAGTACAGAATGGTATAGATATAGCTGCAAAGAGTGTTATAGCTGATAATGCAGGTAAGAGTGGTACGGCTCAGTTTGGGAATGAAACTATAAGTAATACTACAGATAGATATAGTCATTCTCATTCATGGATGGCGTCTTTTGCTCCATATAAGAACCCACAGATAGCTGTTGTTGTTTTTGAAGAAAATGGTGGATTAAGTACTTACGCAGCAGGGGTTGTAAAAAATTTCATGAATTGGTATTTTGGTGTATATTTAAAAAAATAAACAATGTCTAAAAAATTAATAATTGTTGAATCTCCAACAAAAGCAAAAACAATATCTAAATTCCTGTCAAAGGATTATTCTATAATCGCAACTAAAGGGCATGTAGAAGATCTTCCAAAAAGTAAGTTTGGGATAGATGTGGATGATAACTTCAAGCCTGATTATGTTATTCTTAAAGATAAAGCAAATTTATTAAAGGAGATAAAAAAAGAAGCAAAGATTGCAGATACTATATATATAGCAACAGATCCTGATCGAGAAGGGGAAGCTATAGGATGGCAT
>DAHXLB010000002.1:0-14398 GCA_027371855.1 bacterium | reverse complement strand
AATTTTTTCAACATATTTTTTTACATCTTGTGATACGCCTTTTGATATTTCTGGGTCATTTAAAAGAAGATATGTATATCCTTTAATAATTGATACTGGAGATCTAATCTCATGAGCTACAACAGATATAAACCCTATATTTTTACCATCTTTATGCTCTTTTGGTATATCAGAGTTAATTTTTGTAAAATGAATATTAGATATGAAATCCTCTATCTTTGTAAATTTTCTATTTACATTATCCTGTATCTCATATAGAGCAAACAGTATAAAAAAAATAATTACAAGGAATAATATCCAAAATATTAGAAAAAAAGAGAAAAATGATGCTATATAGAAGTTTAAAATAGAAGAAGTATTGTCTAATTTAATAAATAATGCTATAAATTATACATTACAAGGTGGTAAAATTATTGTTGAGGTGAGAAAGGATCAGGATTCAAAAGGAAATAATAATTTTATTGTGAGTGTAAAAGATAACGGTATAGGTATATCTGAAGAAAATATTAATAATATATTTAAGAAATTCTTTAGAGCAGAAAATAGTGAAGTACAGGTTAAAGGCACTGGACTAGGGTTATATATAGCAGATAAAATAATAAATATGCATAAAGGTAAAATGTGGGTGGAGAGTAAGGAAAAGAAAGGATCAACATTCTATTTTTCTCTACCAGAGAAGATACCTAACTAGTAATAGAATAATTTATAGGAGTGTATTATGGATGAAGTAAAGAGTAAAAAAGTATTAATAGTTGAAGACGATCTTTTTTTATCTGATATATATAACCAGTTTTTTACAAAAAGAGGTTATGTTGTAGTTAATGCCTACGATGGAGAAGATGCTGTATCAAAGGCATTGGCAGATGAATTTGATTTTATAATGCTTGATATTATGCTCCCTAAAAAAACTGGTATAGATGTTCTAAAAGAAATTAGATCTACCGAAAATAAATCCAAAAACTTACCAATTTTTATGCTTACTAATCTAGGATATGATGAGATAATAAAAAATGCTTTCGATCTTGGAGCTAATGGTTATTTTGTAAAATCTAACTTATTACCAAATCAAATTATTGATGAGGTTGAAGCATTTTTTGATAGTAGTAAGGTGGTAATTGGAAGTTAAGATCTAGAATATACAATATATTATTTGATTAGATATTGTGGGACAAAAATTCTCAGGTAATTCAATAAATAAAAGAATTGATACAAAAAGACCTATTTTGGTAGGTATTATAGCGGTACTTTATATCCTAAGTGGGACAGTTCCTTTATTTATTGGCCTTGTATTTATTTTATCTAGTTTTCGCCAGTTTTCATTAACATTAATATCTTTGGGGTTTGCTGCGCTTATTTACGGTGCTGGGAATATAATTTGTGGTATAGGGTTGATTAGAATGAGAAAATATGGCTATATTCTTTATTGGATAACTATATTTCTTGCAATAGTATATTCTATTTACTTATCTTTTATATCTAAATCATTTAATAATGTCTTTATAATATCAAGTATTATTGGTGTTGTAGTATTATTTTACCTTATAAAAATTAGGTCTAAATTCTGTTAATTAAGTAATTATAATTGTTGTTAATCTGTTAAGTAATTCTATTATATATTTACTATGAATCCCTTATTATATGGTATAATGATAGACGTTCTTTGATAATTCAGTATAGAGGTAATACATAAAGTAGAGTTAGTCAAACAAGCAGTATTTGTAATTAGTCTCAAGAATTTGGATCCAAGGAGGTTCTACGGTGAGGATTAAATTCCTATCGGTCGTAGCTATTCTGGCGTTTTGTATCTCTTCTGGTGCTGTTGCTATGTGGTTAACACTACACAAAACTGAGACCAGAAGGATATATCCTAATGTTAGTGTTACAGTACCAGTATCAAATGGATTTGTGAATCCCAATGCAACAATAGGGATTTCTCTCCAAAATGCTCGTATTGTAACCTTAGTTGTAAAGACACAAGCTGGGACAGTCATCCAAGGAAAACTGGTATCTTCATATGGAGGCTCCCCTAAGTTGGGACTCTATAAGTGGACTCCGGTACAATGGATGGCGTGGGATACCAAATTCAACTTCTCACTTAAAGCACGTGGTGGGAAACCAGCACTTACTTTGAGTAAAAATGTTTCCTTCCAAACCCCACTAGAACCTTTGCCAACAGGGACTGTGAATATCACGGTTTCTCCTTCCAATGGTCAGCAGGTGGGTATGGGAGCAACATGGGTTGTTCAATTTTCAGTTCCTATTCCAGTATCTTTGCAACAGACGGTTCTAGCTAGGCTTACTACTACAGAATCTATTGCAGCTCCTGTAGGGTGGCATTGGTGGTCGCAGACGGAGGTGGATGGTAGACCACAAAACTTCTGGCCGATGAGCGAGAATGCTACGTTGTCAGTCAATCTCAACGGGTTGGTACTAAACGGGCAAAGACTTGTAAACTCGCAAATCAACAGCTCGTTTACTGTTTCAAATCAGCATCTTACTAAAATCAGTGCTGTGACTGACCAAATGCAAGTCTACAATGGAACCCAACTTCTCTACACGTTTCCTGTGAGTCTTGGTAGATCTGGGTTTCCAACGATCTCTGGAACATTGGTGGTCCTGTACAAAGACCCAGTGGTGTTCATGAACTCTGCTACTATTGGATTTCCAGGTATATACGCTGAAAACGTGTACCTAGATGTAGCCATTAGTACAGATGGGTACTATATACACAGTGCACCTTGGGATGTGTATGATCACGGTCACTACAACGTTTCTTTCGGCTGTGTAGAACAGAATCCTAATCATGCTCAGTGGTTCTACAACTTCTCCCAACCAGGTGATGTGGTCATCATCTCAGGAACTAACCTTCAGGCAAATGAAACACAAAACGGCGAAGGAGATTGGAATATCCCATGGTCAGAGTTTCAATCTGCGTAACAAGGATCTCGATCCAATGATCTTGATCCAAGGGAGGACCTCTATCAGAACAACAAGAACTTTCAGTAGCATGGTAGAAGTTATCGTATTTTTGTACGGTCCTTCTCAGAGTTACTGATAAATAATTGAGAGAGAGGAGGGGTAGTGTTCTTAAAAGTTAGGGTAATCCCTTATAAAACTTTTAAAACACTATCTTCTCCTCCTCCAAAACATATAGTATTTATATAAATCATCAAGCAGTATCCATGTGTTTTTCATTTAATTATTTGATTTAGACTAATTTTTCTAGTATACTCAAAACCATATGGCAAACTTAAAATCATCTTTGAAAGACATAAGAAGAACTAAAAGAAAAACCTTTCTGAACAATGGTTATAGGACTAGCGTTGATAAAATGACAAAAGCTTATAACAAAAGTCCGGATTCAAAGTCTTTATCAGCTTTGTTTTCTATTATTGATAAAATGGCTAAAAGAAATATTTATCATAAAAATAAGGCTGCAAGAGAAAAATCAAGGTTATCAAAAATTCTTTTAAAAGGTTCTATCTCTGAAGATATGAACGTTGTAAAATTCAAAGTACGGAAGACAAACAGTCAAGTCTCAAAGGTTATAAAATCAAAAAATCTGGATCCAAAGGACTTAGGTTCAAAAAAATAAAATGGATTTTAATCCATCCTCTAAAATTAGAAATTTCTCAATTATTGCTCATGTTGATCATGGCAAATCTACCTTATCCGATAAACTTCTAGAATATACAAATACTATATCAAAAAGAGATTTAAAAGATCAATTTTTAGATAATCTTGAGCTTGAGAGAGAAAGAGGTATCACAATAAAACTACAAACAATACGAATGGAATATAAAGGTTATGTATTGAATCTTATAGATACACCAGGACATGTTGATTTTCAAGGTGAGGTTGCAAGATCACTCAGAGCATCTGATGGGGCAATACTTCTTATAGATGCATCTGGAGGGATTGAGGCTCAAACTATAGGAAATTATCTTCAAGCTATTGAATTAGATATACCAGTTATCCCTGTTTTAAATAAAGTAGATATAAAAGGTATAGATATAGATAAAGTCTTAGCTGAAATTAAAGGTATATTAGGGTTTAATAGGGAAGATATAGTATTCACTTCTGGAAAAACTGGGGTTGGTGTAGAAAAACTTATAGATACAATAATAGAAAAAATACCACCTCCAAAGTGTGATATATTAAAGGATAAAGACCCAAAAAATTTCAGAGGTTTTGTTTTTGATTCCTTTTTTGATGAATATCAGGGGGTTATACTTCTTGTAAGGGTTGTAGATGGTATATTAAAAAAAGGAGATACTATATATTTCTGTTCTAAGAAAAAAGCTATGCAAGTCTTATCACTAGGATATGTAAGAGGTAAACTTGATTATCAAAATGAAGTACATACTGGAGATGTTTGCTTTATAACCACAGGGATAAAATATGTTAAAGATGTTGTTGTACAAGATACAATAGTAAAAAATATTACAGCTAAACCAATATTTGAGTTTGCAAAACCTAAAAGCATGGTTTTTGCATCAATATATCCCACAGATGCGGCAGACATAGATAATTTTAAGGATGCCATTTCAAAATTAGCATTAAATGATTTTTCTTTGGATATCACACCTATTACTAATGAAATACTAGGTTTTGGATATAAATGTGGGTTTTTAGGTCTGCTACATGCTGATGTAATAAAAGAGAGATTAGAGATGGAATACAATGTATCTATTTTTATGAGTATCCCTTCTGTGGAATATCATGTTACATATAACGATCATACTGAAGAGCAGATTACTAGTCCTACTGAGATATCTGACTTTTCAAAAATAATAAATATCAAAGAACCTTATGTCTCTATGGACATTGTTGCATCTCAACAATATTTTAATAGAATTATATCATTCATATCATCAAAAAGAGGAATTTTTATAAATTCTACATTTTCAAAAGATAAAAGTGTAAATATTGAGAGAGTTATAATAACAATTAACCTTCCCTTGTCATCATTAATTTTTAATTTTTTTGATGACTTAAAATCTTTAACTTCTGGTGATGCTTCTATGGATTATTCACTGATTGGATTTTTTGATACAGAAGTATCGAGA
The DNA here is from genome assembly GCA_027371855.1 of bacterium. GTDB lineage: Bacteria > Patescibacteriota > Dojkabacteria > JAKAPS01 > JAJZLI01 > JAJZKG01. The sequence goes on along the minus strand of DAHXLB010000002.1, from coordinate 9,329 downwards.
GTAGATTTTATAGTAAATCATGAACTTATAGAACCGTTGGCTATGTTAGTTCATAAGGATAAAGCATTAGAAATAGCATTACTATATTGTTCCAAATTGAAAGACCTTATTCCAAGAACTCAATTCTCCATACCAATACAGGCAAGTATAAATGGAAAAATAGTTGCAAGAGAAGATGTTAAGGCATTTAGGAAGGATGTTACACAAAAATTATATGGAGGTGATCCAACAAGAAGGATGAAACTTTTAGAAAAACAGAAAAAGGGTAAAAAAAGAACAAAAAGATTTGGAAAGGTAGATATCCCTTCAGACGTATTTATAAAATTGTATACTTAATTTATCACTTTGTATTTTGAAGTTCATATATAAATTGTTTAAGTGATATATTACCAGAATCTCTAATCCTATATAAGTGGTAAGAGTTTTTAAGATTCTGTTTTGTTTGATTATATCTCTGATCCAAAAGCCCTCCTACGTAACCATCTTGTTTCATCAGAGAAGTTAACTCCCGCTCTTTTGGACTATTATTATCTCTGAAAGGTGATCCTGAAGGGTAGGCTAAAAACTGAATTGGAACTCCTAGTTTTTGTTCTAATTTTTGTTTAGATATTAGGATTTCGTATTGCATAAGATTAGGTGTTAATGATCCTAGTGCAAGGTGAGTTACAGTATGTGATTCAATTTGCATACCCTCAGTTTGCATTTTTTTTATGATTGGCCACGTCATATATTGGTAATTTTTTTTACTTGATTCAATGGATCGAGATCCTATGGATCTAGATCCTACGAATCCTGTGATTATGTTAAATATTGCAGTATCATGATATTGCAGTAGAATAGGTACACCGTATGTATATGCACTTAATCTTCCATCATCAAATGTTAAAATAATAGGTTTTTTAGGTATGATAGTATTATAATAATAGTGATTATATAATTGTACTAGATTTATTGTTTGGTATTGATTTTGTTTAAGCCACTCAAGCTGTTGTATAAATGAAGAACTTAAGAGAGTCAAATTGTAATCAAGTAAATATCCATATTGAGAATTAAAGCTTGATCTTTGAGGAAACGATGGTGCTACCCGATGTAACATTACAATTGGTATGTATTGTACCGCATTACCTTGGTTTGTATTTCTTATTATAGGAGATTGTAAAGAAAATTGTCCCATGTGAATAAATTGGTTATCATTATTTAATACAATTTGAAAGCTGTTATTATAATATTTTGGAATAATATAGTTCTTGTATGTAGATTCTATATTCATGGTTACATCTAATATAGTTTTGGTATTTGTATGGCTAATTATGTTTAAATTTTTAACATATATATCTAAAGGATGATATTTATTTTTCATAAAATTTATGAAATTATTCTCATTTACAAATTTTTGTTTTTGATATAAAGTTAGATTATCCCAAAATTTTTGATATTCTCTAGTTTTAATATATGAAATATCTTTTACTAGAATATTACGATAATATGTACTAGCAAAAAAATTAGAACGCAATAATAAAGCTCCTAGGGTAATTCCAACTATTGCTAAAAAAATATTAATATATCCTAGGTACCAGTACCTTAAATTATTTTTTTTCATAATATATTCATATTTCTATAGATGTATTATAATACATATTGATGAATAAGTTGTTGAATCATATTAAATATATTTTTTTTGCACTGAGACCACGTCAGTGGGTTAAAAACTTATTAGTTTTTGCATTTTTATTTTATAATAGAGATCTTTTTAATTTACATGATGATATTATAGTCATATTGTCATTTTTTGTACTTATAATGTTATCATCATCAGCATATCTTATTAATGATATTGTTGATTATAAAAGAGATAGACTCCACCCTCAAAAAAAATATAGACCTATAGCTGCAGGCATTGTATCTAGAGGGGAGGGATTAATTATATCCATAATACTTTTTATTGTAGGATTATTTTTTTCTATTTTAATTAGTGAATATTTAGCTGGTATATTTATTGCTTACTATGTTATTGTTGCAATATATTCATTGTATTTAAAAAAAATATTAATAATAGATTCTTTAACTACTGCAACACTTTTTGTATTGCGTGTTATGGCCGGAGGTGTAGTTATAGCTTCTGCTATAAATTCATGGTTTGTGATTTTTATAGTAGTATTATCACTATTTGTTTCTTTTGGCAAGAGGAGGGCAGAGATTACAATTATGTCTTTCAAGAATGCTATTGTACATAGGAGTGTTTTAAAATCTTATCCAAAAGAGCTATTAGATAATCTTATCGCAATGACTGCTGCTGCAACATTTATGTCATACATACTTTTTTCATATAATGAAGACTTGAATTCCCATACTCCTGATTTGATATCCTCAATTTTACCGAGTCATCTAAAAAATCCTCATTGGGTAAAAGTTACTATCCCCATAATTTTTTATATAATTGCAAGGTATATGTATAATTTATATGTTAAAAAAGAAGGGGGTGTCCCTGAGACAATTTGGTATAAAGATAAACCTTTGTTTATCGCTATAATTTTATATCTTCTGGTTACATTCTTTGTTTTATATATAGTTTGAATATGAAATATAGAAATATTTTTGGAATTATCGTAGGTACTAGTGTCCTAGGTATTTCCACTGTAGTCTTTGTATTTTTGAGTCTTTTAATAACTTCAATATTTGCAAGTGCTAATAATTCTGGAAGTAATATAATCTCAGGATGGAAGGATACCTATATTTTAAATAAAAAAACACAAGTTTATGGAAATAACTACTCTATAGCAATAGTGACGATCAATCCATCCAATTTAGCTATATCAGGCGATGTCCCATTATTAATTAAAGGTATCTATTATTATTTCATAAATGAATTGGGTTTTTCTGATATTCCATATAATTATATAGTCTCATGGAATGGACAAGTATATAAAGGCATGTCTGGAGGTGAAGGGGTACAGGTACCTAGGGTACTAGTATCTAGTAATCAACCAAATGGAATCATAACGATAGGGTATCTACTAAATTATCAAAATCCTACTAGTACTCTCACTACATCTGGTAAAACTGCATTAATAAACCTTCTTTCTACTCTAATGCAAAGTAATTATATACCAAAATCTAATATCTCAACATATGGATACCAAATAGATGGCACTTCTCTTAAATTTATTCCATACCAAAGTGCTAATATGAAAGAATCTGCATTGCTTGGATATATTAATAATTTTATTCAACTGTCTAATCTTCCTAATATTAAAGTACAAAAATCATCCTTATATCCATTTGTAATACCTCATACTATAAATATAGTATCTATTTCAACACCTCCAAATCTCCCACCTTCAGGTATAGCTACAATAGGGGTGAAGATTAAAAATACGGGAACAACTCCTATAATAGGTGATTTATCATTAAATACTAATAATTCAAGTGATCTTGCAGTTATCAAAGATTGGAAGAGTGCATCACAAGTTCAAGATTTTAAAAATATTAATATACAACCAGGATCTTTTTACAATCTAAATTTCAATATTCTTGATCCTAAAACGCCAGGAAATTTCAATGGGTCTTTTTATTTTGAAAATCTTATGAATCAAATTGTAGGTTCAAATTTTAATTTACCGCTTGATATTACAGCCTCTAATATACAATCGCCAAGTAATACTCAATCTACTGGGACTATTATAAACCCAGATGGCAAGGTAAATTTATACCTCAATCCATCATTGTTATCTTCAAGTACTTCTATTGTGACCAATACAAGTGTTACAATAATAAAGCATAGTCCAGGTTGGTATGAGGTTAAAATTCAATCAGATGGGAGTACAGGGTGGGTGATATCTGCATACTTACAGAATATTCAATAATAGATGAACAACTTCCATATGTTAAACGATTTAAATAATAAGCAGAAAGAAGCAGTATTAGAGGAAATAAATATTCCTCTTCTTGTGCTGGCTGGTGCTGGATCAGGTAAAACTAAAGCTCTAACTTATAAAATTGCATATTTAATTAAAGAGAAGAATATTCATCCTTCAGAGATTTTTGCTGTTACATTTACCAATAAAGCTGCGTTCGAAATTAGGGAGAGAGTTACAAGTCTCCTTGGTGGACATCTATATTTCCCGTATTTAGGTACATTTCATTCTGTATTTTTGAATATTCTAAGATTGGAAGGAGAAAGAATAAATCTATCAAAGAACTTAGTAATATTTGATGATGATGATCAAGAAAAGGTTATGAGAGGAATCTTTAAAGAGTTAAATATAGATTCTTCAAAGTTTTCTACAGGTGCTATTTTATCAGGTATATCAAAGGCTAAATCAAACTATATATCTCCATCTGAATATATTGGAGGGGATTTTTATGAGGAAATTGTAAAAGCTACATACCCTCTATATCAAAAAAAATTGAAAGAGAATAATGCCATGGATTTTGATGACATACTTTTTAATAGTTTGTACCTTTTAAAAAATGATATTGATTTTAAAAATAAATTTAAAAATAGCCTTAAATACATACTTGTTGATGAGTATCAGGATACTAACAATATTCAATATAATTTAATAAGAGAAATTGCTCAGGATAATGTATGTTTTGTAGGAGACCCAGATCAAAATATATATTCTTGGAGAGGGACTAATATACAAAATATATTATCTTTTGAAAAGGATTTTCCTAATGGGAGAATAATCAAATTAGAACAAAATTATAGGTCAACAAAAAGAATACTTGCTGCTTCTCAATCAGTAATAGCTCGAAATAGATTAAGATATGAAAAAAAATTATGGACTGAGAATAAAATAGGTCATCCAGTAAAATTGTATCAAGCTCTAGACGAGATTGATGAGGCAAGGTATGTTGTTGATAAGATAAAAATGCTTCAATCTAATTTTTCGGATTATGCAATTTTATATCGAACCAATGCACAATCTAGGGTTATAGAAGAGTATTTTGTTAGAGATCAAATACCATATAGAATTTTTGGAGGATTAAAGTTCTATCAAAGAAAAGAGATAAAAGATATAGTTTCTTATTTGAGATTTATAGTTAACCCTAATGATACAGTAGCACTTACTCGTATCATAAATGTACCAACACGTAAAATTGGAACTACATCTTTAATAAAATTACAAGAACAAGCGTCATTAGAAGGACTTTCTATGGGGGAATATATACTAAACATGAAGGATGCTCTCCTTCCTACAGTCCTATCATTTGTTGGTATTATAGAGGATCTAAAAAAACATATAGATTCAAATAACTCAGGTTCAACTCCTTCAGAATTTATAAAATACCTTGTAAAAAAGATTGATTATGAAAAGTATGTTCTACCAGAAGGTGATATAGGTATATCAAGGATGGAAAATATTTATGAATTTATTGGTATGGCTCTCAAATATGAAAATATTGAAGATTTATTATTTGATATATCTCTTGTTCAAAAAGAAGAGATTGAAGAATCTTCGAATGTTGTTACTTTGATGAGTATCCATCAAGCAAAAGGTTTGGAATTCAAAAATGTCTTTATCATAGGAATGGAAGAGAATATATTTCCTCATCAAAGATCTTTTATAGATCTTGAACAAATGGAAGAAGAAAGAAGACTCTGCTATGTGGCAATGACTAGAGCAAAAGAAAGATTATTTCTATCGTTCGCTCAAAGGAGAATGCTTTATGGTAGATACCAAGATAACCCTCCATCTAGATTTTTGTCTGATATAGACCCTGATCATCTGGATTATGATTACTGATTTAGTGTATAGTATTAAGCTAGGGTTAATAGTTTGGATAGGTAGTAAACTGTTATGAGTGTTGATGCTAGATTGATTAAAATACATACAACACCTTGTATAACTTCATCATTAGTAATTTTTTTTACCCCAACAACAATCCCATATGTAGGTAGAAAAGAACTTTTAACATAATCCCAAAGGTCAGATATTACTTTTACTCCCTTATTATCATCATTTTCATGTAAAGAGACTATAAGATCTCTTGCAAGCTTTGTTTTATCTTCTTCACTAAGTTCTGAGTCTTTAAGTATGTTTAGAGTTTGACTTGTGAGGTCTTCTGTTTTAGTGGTCATAATATAATATCATGGGGTGCACTTTCTATAAATCCTGCAGTAGTTATTTGTATAAATTCTGTATTCTCTCTAAATTCTTTGAGTGTCCTAGAATTAGTATAACTCATACTAGACCTTATACCTCCAGTTAGACGATTTAAAGTATCAGAAACTGTACCATCAATTGGAATTCTACCTTCAACACCTTCTGGTGTAAGATTATCTGTATTTGTTCTTTTTTCTAATTTAAACTGTTTATTCATTTCCGTTCTTGAGGCTTCGCCTTTATATTCTTTGAATAGTTCTCCATTTATTTCTATCGTATTGCCAGCAGAAGATAATGTTCTTGCAAGTAAATTCCCCAACATAACTGTTGATGCTCCACAGGCGAGTGCTTTTGCTATGTCCCCAGAATTTCTTATTCCGCCATCTGCTATTATTGGTATGTCAGTAGTTTTAGATGCTCTATAGACTTCATCTATGGCTGTAATTTGAGGTATACCAATACCAGTAACTATTCTAGTTGAACATGCTGATCCAGGGCCTATACCTACTTTCAACGCATCTACCCCAAGCTGTATAAATTCTGCCGCAGCATCATGTGTAGCTATGTTGCCTATTATAAGTACTATGTTATTTTTGAATTCAGATTTTAATTCTTTTACAGCATTTATTGCTTTTATAGAATGACCATGAGCTATGTCTATTACTATGATATCTGCACCAGCATTTAATTCTCTCTCAGCATTCTTCATGTAATCACCTCTAACTCCTATAGATGCCCCAACTAGTAATTCTCCGTTTTTATCTTTAGATATTGATTTATATTTTTCCGTATCATATTGGTACTGTTTTACTTTTTTTATCTCTTCAACACATCTATCTATAGTCATAAATCTATGGATAAATCCTATTCCTCCATATAGAGCCATTTCTATTGCCATATCAGATTCTGTTACAGATGACATATTAGCACTAATAATTGGAGTGTTTATCTTAATATTTTTTGTGATATTAGTTTCTAGATTAGTATCCTCTCTTGATAAAATTTCAGATCTTTTAGGTATGATTAATATATCATCATAGGCAAGACCTAGAGTACTTAAACTTGAATTGGAGGATATAGATCCACTGTTAAATATTTTCATAAAAATTAATATAAACCATGAGTATTATATGTAATATTAGAAAAAAATTCTATAGCTTTGGATCTAGGTTCTGTATACATTTAAAAAAAAATCTATTTGGGGTATTATTTTTGTATGGGAGTAAGATATAAAATTTTTAATAGAGTATCTAAATCAAAAGGATATGGATCTGCAGTATCTGGACCCAAAGGGTTTACATTAGTTGAGCTACTTATAGTAATGGCAATTATAGGTATTCTTGTTGCGATTGCAATTATAGGTCTTGGATCTGCACAAATAACAGCACGAAATGAGGTTAGATCCCAGGCTATGTCTGCAATAAATAATGATCTTGCGGCATATTTTCAAACACAAAAATATTATCCAAGTACAATATCTTTTTCAGCAAGTACACCCTCTTGTATAGGAGGAATAGATAATAAGATTTGTTTTGGTTATACATCATCCGTAGGATCTACTTCTTGGGTTGTAGAGAATACAACGCTAACCGGAGATTTGGTTTATGGTATACCTACTACAGCTTCTCAAACACAATTTTTTTACTTGGTTAATATTAGTTCTAATCAGGGTTCAACATCTTATCCAACAGGATATATAATTGGGTTTTGTAAGGAAGGTGGGGGTGCTAGCTATCTAGAAGGAGGAAACTCTCCAAGTGTTCAAGAATCACAACCTACATCTTCCTCTACAAAACTTACTGTACAGACTAGTCCTATAGCTCAAACTGTGGTTTGTAATTAGTTATGGTATAATTAATCCATGAAAAACAAAATAGAAAATGTTCTAAATGAAATAAGGCCTTTTATATATCAGCACGGAGGTGATGTGGAACTTATAGGGGTTAAAAATAAAATAGTTACAGTTAAGATGATAGGTGCTTGTTCTGGATGCGCTCTTTCTGCTATGACGTTGAAAGGTGGTATTGAGACAATAATAAAAGAAGAATTCCCTGAGATTAAAGAGGTTGTAGAAATAGACTCGTAATGTCAAAGGATAATATTTATAAAACTACTGAAGGTAGAAAAATATATATTGAGATAGACCCTGATATTTGTATTGGGGCAGCATCCTGTGTAGGTATAGACCCTAAAACATTTGCTCTAAATTCTGATAATAAAGCATATATATTAAATGATGATGTTTCAGATTATGAAACTATTCTTGAAGCAGCGAAGAGTTGTCCAACTTCAGCAATAATTCTAAAAGATGAAAATGGAAATCAAATTTGGCCTTAAAAACTATTTTAATGTTATAATAAGTTTATGAAAGAAGTTATAAGTAATAATAAAACATCTGTTAGAATAAAAGACTCTTTGAAAGACGAATATAAGTTTGGGTTTAGAACAAAATCGAAATATACATTTAAGGCAAAAAAAGGATTAAATAAGGATATAGTGGCGGAAATATCATATATGAAGAATGAACCTACTTGGATGAGAGATTTTAGATTGAAATCTTATGATATATTTTTATCAAAACCTATGCCATCATGGGGAGCTGATTTATCAGATATAGATTTTGCAGACTTCTATTATTTTCTTCGTGCTCAAGATAATAATGCAAAAAATTGGGCAGATGTTTCTCCTGAGATAAAAGAAGCATTTGATAAACTAGGGATACCTGAGGCTGAAAGAAATTTCTTATCAGGAGTAGGCGCACAATTTGAAAGTGAAGTGGTGTACCATAGTATTCTAAAAGAATTGGAAGATAAGGGTGTTATATTTACAGATATGGATTCGGCTGTACAACAATATCCTGATATTGTAAGAAAATATTTTTCGACCATAATACCTCCTTATGATAATAAGTTTGCAGCGTTAAATTCAGCGGTATGGTCAGGAGGATCTTTTGTATATGTCCCAAAGGGAGTAAAAGTAGAAACTCCACTTCAGGCGTACTTTAGGATAAATGCTAAGGCAATGGGGCAATTTGAAAGAACTTTAATCGTGGCGGAAGAGGCTTCATCAGTACATTACTTGGAGGGTTGTACTGCACCAATTTATGATCAAAATTCTCTTCATTCTGCTGTAGTTGAGATTGTATGTAAAGAAAACTCCAATGTTAGATATACAACAATTCAAAATTGGTCTAAAAATGTATATAACTTAGTTACTAAA
>DAHXLB010000012.1:0-33931 GCA_027371855.1 bacterium | reverse complement strand
CAAGCCTGATTATGTTATTCTTAAAGATAAAGCAAATTTATTAAAGGAGATAAAAAAAGAAGCAAAGATTGCAGATACTATATATATAGCAACAGATCCTGATCGAGAAGGGGAAGCTATAGGATGGCATGTCCTGAACTCTTTGGCATTAAAGAATCCTAATTTAGTTAAAAGGATTGCATTCCATGAAATAACACAAGGTGCGTTAGAAGATGCTATTAATCACCCTACAGTACTGAATATGAGTCTTGTAGATGCTCAGCAGGCACGAAGAGTTCTTGATAGGATTGTAGGATATAAATTATCACCACTATTATGGTCAAAAATAAGGTATGGACTTTCGGCAGGAAGAGTTCAGTCAGTAGCATTGAAAATTATTGTTGATAGAGAGGAAGAGAGAAACAACTTTATATCGCAGGAATACTGGAATGTAGTAGGAGTTTTTTTGATTAATGGTAAAGAATATATATTTGACCTTATAAAGATTAATAAGAATAATTTTGAAATCAAAAATAAGGAAGAATCAGATAAAATCAGTAAAGATATTAAGTCTTCTGTTGCAGAAATTGATTCTATACAAAAGACAGAAACAAAAAAATATCCCATTCCTCCATATACAACATCTACTCTTCAACAAGATGCCAATAGAAAATTAGGTTTTTCTTCGAAGAAAACTATGTCTGTAGCTCAAAAGTTATATGAAGGTGTGTCTTTAGGTGGTGATAATGTTGGGCTGATTACATATATGAGAACCGACTCCGTATCTATGGCTGAGGTAGCAGTAGACAGTATTAGAGGATATATTAATAAAAATTATGAGAAAACTTATCTTCCAGATAGAAAAAATATATATAAAACAAAAAGTAAGCTTGCCCAAGAAGCACATGAAGCTATAAGACCTGCCTATATAGATAAGACTCCAGAGTCAATACAAAAGTATGTAGATAAAGATTTTTACAGGTTATATAAGTTAATTTGGGAAAGAGCCTTGTCTAGCCAAATGACTCCTGCGTTGTATGAAAATAAGAAAGTATTAATTACCATGCAAGGTAAGGAGAATAATTATACTTTTGCTTTAAATATTTCAAATAATATTTTTAAAGGATATCAGGTTTTTAACAAAAAAGAAGAAAATAAAGATTCCAAAAACCCTAAATTTAATATAGATGATAAGAAAGATATAAAGAGTCTTGAAATGAAGAAAATTGATGCAGACCAGCATTTTACTGAACCTCTTCCAAGGTATAACGACGCTTCTTTAGTTAAAATATTAGAATCATGTGGGGTGGGGAGACCTTCTACATATTCATCTATTATATATACATTAATCTCCAGGGAATATGTTGAAAGGAAGGAAAAGTATTTCATACCAACAGATGTAGGCGTAGTTGTAAGCAATTTCTTGTCTAAATATTTTACAGATATAGTAGATACTAACTTTACTGCCGATATAGAGAATAAACTTGATGATATAGCAACTGGAAAATCAGAATGGACTAAAGTAGTATCAAATTTCTATATCCCTTTTAACAAAAAAATAGAAAGTAGCCAAGATGGTATAGAAAAGAAGGATATTACAAACCTTGGAGAATCAACAGAAGTTTGTCCAGAATGTGGATCACCAATGTATATTAAATTAGGTAAATACGGTAAATTTTTAAGTTGTAGTAGATTTCCAGAATGCAAAGGTATGAGATCTATTGAAGCTGATAAAGAAGAAAAATTGGTTGGGGAAAATTGCCCTCAGTGTGGATCAGAATTAGTTATGAAGAAAGGTAGATTCGGGAATTTTATAGCATGTAGTAATTATCCTACTTGTAAATATACTAAATCTTTAAATGAGAATAAGAAAAAAGTGCTTGATATTAAATGCCTAGATTGTAAAACTGGAAATATAGTAGAACTTAAAAATAGAAGGGGTAAGACATTTTATGGCTGCTCAAACTATCCTAAGTGTAAATTCATAGCGAATAAGCTTGAAGATATAGAGGGCAAGTAAAACCTATATTTTTAGTGGAGGTTGTTATATGAAAATGAAGAAAAATAATATACCAAAATTTAAATCTATAAAAGAAGAAGCGAAATAATGGGATACTCATAGTTTATCAGATCAGATGATTTTGATCTTGATGTGGAGTTTGGGAAATCCTTTGATCAGACTCTAATTTTAAGGTTCAATCTGGTGTAAAAGATAGAATAGAAAAGATTGAGAAAAGTAATGGTTTTAATGCATCAACTTTAGCTCGTGTGTGGATTATTGAAAAGATCAAAGAGTCCAAATAATTAATATTTATAGTCGCGAAATTGTTTAATGTATAAAAAATTGACTATATAATCATCTATGTTATAATATTCACTATTAAATTAAGCATACTCAAATTTAAATTCCTTCCCTTACTATAATAAGGGCAGATGTTGGGTAGAAGTATAAAGGAGTTATTATGAAACAATTAACAATAAAAGAATTAATGTCCTCTGGAGTACATTTTGGTCATCAAGTAAAAAGATGGAACCCTAAAATGGCACCATATATTTATACAGTCTCAAATGGTTCTCATATTATTGATCTTGATAAAACATTGATAATGCTTGATGAAGCTGTTGATTTTTTGAAGAAAAAGAAAGAGACTGGAAAAATTTTATTTGTTGGTACTAAAGAACAAATTCAAGACATAGTTGCTGAAAAAGCTCAAATATCTGGAGATTATTATATTAATAAGAGGTGGCCAGGAGGGTTACTTACTAATTTTAAAACTGTAAGTTTGAGTCTTAAAAAAATGGATGAGTATGAAAAGATTCTTGCAGAAGGAGATACAGATAGAACTAAATTGGAGTTGATGTTAATAGCAAAAGAGAAAGCAAAATTAGATTTGTTATATCAAGGTATAAGAGGTTTTAACGGTAAACCGGCAGCGCTATTTGTTATAGATGTAAAACATGAAATAGTTGCTATGAAAGAAGCTTTGAAATTAGGTATCCCTGTTGTTGCACTAGTTGATACTAATGCTGACCCTACTATAGTCGATTATCCTATTCCTGGAAATGATGATGCTATAAAATCAGTAAATATGATCTTAGATTACGTTGTAGAGAATATAAAATAATAAATATGAAGATTGACTTAGAGAGTATAAAACAATTAAGAAATAATACTGGGGCTGGTATGGTTGATTGTAAGAAAGCCTTAGAAGAATCTGGTGGAGATATAGAGAAAGCTGTGGATTTACTTAGGAAGAAAGGTATTTTGAAAGCTGGATCTAAGAGTGATAGGACAACCCACGAAGGATTAATTGAGTCATATATACATCAGAATGGAAGGTTAGGTGCTTTGGTTGAGATTAATTGTGAGACAGATTTTGTTGCAAGAACTGAAGTTTTCAAAGATCTTGCACATACTATTGCAGTTCAAATAGCAAGTATGAATCCATTATATATATCCAGAGAAGATGTTCCTCAAAATGTAAAAGAAAAAGAGATTGAGATTATAAAGTTAGATAAAGACTTTAAATCAAAACCTGAAAATGTAAGGGATACTATTATAGAAGGAAGATTAGCTAAGTATTATGTACAAGTTTGTTTACTTGATCAGCCTTGTTATAAAGATGATAAGGTAAAAATAGTTGATCTTATCAATAATGCTATATCAAAAACAGGTGAAAATATTAAAGTTAAAAGATTCACTAGATTAGAGATAGGAGAGGCAGATGGATATTAATGAGATAAGATCAAAGATGAATAAAAGCATTGACTTTTTGATCTCAGAGTTAAAAAAATTACGAACAAGTAAGGCTAGCGCATCTTTAGTTGAAGACATAAAGGTAAATGTATATGAATCTCATATGCCTATTTCTCAACTTGCAACAATTATAATACCAGAGCCTAATGTAATTTTAATCCAACCATGGGATAAGAATAATATATCTGTTATTAAAGAATCTATTTTAAATGCTAATATTGGTATTACCCCAATAGAGAGTGATAATAGTGTACGATTAGTTTTACCTCCATTATCTGAAGAAAGGAGAAAGGACTTTGTTAAAATATTAAATAATAAAGTTGAATCATCAAAGGTTTCCTTAAGGAACATCAGGAAGGAATATATTGATGACTTAAAAAAAGATAAGGAAGAGAATAATATAAGCGAAGATGAGTATAATAGGGATGTGGATCATGTAGATAGTTTAATAAAAGAGATGAATCTTGAGGTTGATAGAATATTTGAAGAAAAAAAGAAAGATTTACTAGAGATTTGATTTTATGGTTACAGGTATAATTACTTTTTTCATATTTATAATACTTTTAAGTGTCCTAGTCATTATACATGAATGGGGTCATATGTTTATTGCCAGGAAAAGAGGTGTGGTAGTTAAGACGTTTGCAGTTGGTTTTGGTAAAAAAATATATTCTATAAAAAAGAATGGTATAGAATATAAAATAAACCTTCTACCTTTTGGAGGATATGTCAGTTTATTAGGGGATGATGATTTTAATAGCACGGAAGAAGGATCTTTACCACAAGCATCAGCATTGTCTAAATTTTTGATTACTATTGCTGGAGCATTTATGAATTTTCTACTTGCTCTAGTTTTTCTTTTCATATTTCTCGTTGTTGTCAATTTTAAGTTTTATTACTCTAATATTATTCCTAATTTTAATTTTGCCTTTGGAACCAATGTTAATAATGTAATATTTTCTGCAGTACCTAAAGATACTACATCTTCAGCGTTGAAAGATAAATTAACTAATAATTATATATTACTTTCTATAGATGGTAAAAAAATAAATAATGCAATACAAGTTGAAAAAATAGTTAATCAAAATAAGGGAAAATCATTGACATTTAAATATCAAGTTGTAAAATCCTTAAACTTGTTTGGTGTACAGTTAGGTGGTACTAAAGAAAAAACTTTTGTAGATAGAAAGGCATACCCTAAATTTTCAGGTCCTATAGGAATATCTCTTCTTCAAATATCTCATATAGAGTTTCCAACTACTATGTCTAAAATTTCCTCAATTGTAACATTTCCATATGATTTGATGCAGCTAACTTTTACTGGATTAGGATATCTCATACACCAAGCAGTAATACATAATAATAGTTCAATAATAACAACACAAGTTGCAGGACCTGTGGGTATTTATATGTATACAAATATTTTGTTCCAAAGCGATGGGGTAGCAGGATTACTATTTATATTCGGGATTATTTCTCTTTCACTGTCAATCATGAATTTATTGCCAATACCTCCGCTTGATGGTTTTTATGTTTTATTAGCAATATTGGAAGGTATTTTTAAATTTAAACCAAATGCCAAATTTCTATATTATGTATCTATTATAGGTATAACATTTTTTATTATCCTTATGGTATTGGTTACATTAAATGATTTGGTTAATTTTAAAATCATTTAAAGACAGTAATTCTGTTATAAAATAATTTTTGTCTGAGATTTTATTTTGTGGTATACTCAACAGTGTGGTTGTTTTGGTACTGAATATTTATTATGCAGGATGATTGTATTTTCTGTAAAATTGTAAATAAAAAAGTTGATGCAGAAATACTATATGAAGACAAAGATTATATAGTGTTTTCAGATATTAATCCTTCAGCTGAAATTCATAAATTAATAGTTCCAAAAAAACATATAAAAAATTTAAAAGATGTACATGCAGATTTGTGGGGGGAATCTTCTTTTGTTATACAAAAAATTGTTAAGGATTTAATGTTAGATAATTTTAAAATAGTAGTTAACAATGGTGACAAACTACAGATGGTTAAACATTTACATATACATCTTGTAAGTGGGAAAAACATAAATGATAAAGTAAATTAGGAGGTGAATTTTTATGGCAATAATAGTAAGAGATAATGAGGTTTTTGAATCCGCATGGAAGAGATTTATGCGCGAAATTATAAGTAATGGGGTTATAGAAGAGGTCAAAGATAGGTCTTATTACAAAAAACCATCAGTTGAAAAATCTGCTTTGAGAAGAGAATTTAAAAAAAGAAAAACAAGACACCATAGAGCCATGAGAAAGGTTAGAAGTAAGTATGGGAAGGGTTTTTCTATGTAAATATATTTAGGTACTATGTATCAAAAATTGCAAGATGATATGAAAATTTATATGAAGAGCAGAGACAGTTTTAGACTGTCTGTTCTTCGTCTATTGCTCTCAGACATTAAAAATGAAATTATAGCAACACATGTAGATATGCCTTCTGATGACCTTGTATTTAAAGTGATAACCAAAAATATAAAGCAGAGAGAAGAAAGTATTAATATATATAGAGATATTAATAATATAGATTTAGCAGATAGCGAAGAGAAAGAACTTATTTTTCTCAGAGAATTTATGCCTCAACAATTATCAGATCAAGAGTTAGAAGATATAGTGAAGTTAGAAATTGGGAAGATTGATGATTTTAAAATGCAGGATATAGGTCGAGTTATTGGTAAGATTTCTAAAGATTATCCAAATAGGGTTGATGGAAAGAGAATAAGTGATTCTGTTAGAAAATTCTTATGAATGATAATGTAGACATAAACCATTTTAAAACATTATATAAATACATAACAGAAAATTTAAATTTGGAGAAAAAAGAATTCACTCTAGAATTCATTTCTATACCAAAGATAAAGAAGCTTAATAAAAAATACAGAGGAATAGATACTAAGACAGATGTTATATCATTGGAATATCACAATCCTGTATTTTTGGGAGAGATATATATTTCCCCTGATGTAGTTTTAGAAAACTCAAAAATATATAAATGTGAATTTGGGGAGGAAATGGATAGGACTTTTATTCATGGTATACTTCATCTTGTTGGTTATAATCATAAGGGTAGTTTAAATAAAAAGGATTTAGATCCAAATGAAGAAATGTTTATAATACAAGAAAAGATACTAGCTGAATTTAGGAAATCTAAATAGTATGAAATATTTAATAGTAGGGTTGGGAAACCCAGGCAAGGAATATATAAATAATAGGCATAACGTTGGGTTTATGTTCTTAGACTATATGTTTAACTCTATTGATCTAAAATCTAATTGGGAATATTCAAAAAAATTTAATGGTGAATATATAAAGTATAAAAATAATATTTATCTAAAGCCTTTTACATTTATGAATGAGTCAGGTAAAAGTATTGCTAGCACAATATCTTTTTATAACCTTGATCATTCTTCATTAATTACTATCTATGATGATCTAGATGTACAATTTGGTAAATATAAAATTACAAGAAAAACTCCAAAAGGACATAATGGGATACTATCTATTATAGATGAAATTAAACAAGAAGGATTTTTAAATATAAGGGTAGGTATTGACAATAGGAGTGAACACAATGAAATTATAGATGGTAATGCAGGAAAAGAATATGTGTTGTCAAATTTTTCTACAGAAGAATTAAATGTCTTGAAAAATACAGTTTTTACTGAAATATTAAAAGAATTACAAATAATAATTGATGCTAGATAATGAGAATTTAGATATTATACAATCCATTTTTAAAAGTGATCCCAATTTTACAAAACTCCTAAGTAGTATTAAGAACACTAGAAGGTCTCCATCTGGATGGCCTCCATCTAGATGGCCTGTTATAAATGTAAGTGGGATAGAACCCAATATTATTGATATTTTTGTTAAACTTGTTGATTCATGTATCCCTGGAATATCTTTCATGTATACATCCAAAAATTATAGGGCTAGTAGTTTCTCGTGTTTTAAAATAGACTTTGATTTAAAATATCACGATGTTATAGGGATACTTAATTCTTTAAATGATTTTGAAAGAGTTTCAATAATAGATAATGAAAGACAATATACAATTTCAGGTGATCGAATAGATATATATTTGTCTGGAGAATCTATTTTTAGAATAAGTTTTTTTGCTGATGAGATAGATGAGATATCACTACGAGATTATTTAACATTTAGGGTATTATACAAAGTAGATAAAATATACATACCAAAAAATAAAGAGATATATATATCTAGTTATGGGAGTACACTTTCAGATCGTGTAATTCATTTTAATAATTATAGTGATATCGGTAGTAAAATGACAAGTATCATATTTGACTATGTTACTATTCCTAAAGTTTCTATATCTAGTTCTAATTTTAGAATTCTTATTCCAAGTGATATTAAAAATTTTATTATAAACTCTAAAAACTCAGTACCTGATTTTATGGAAAATGAGAAGATAGTTCTTACTGATATAGATTTTCCTTCTGGATTTATGTCTGAAAAAGGTGAATTCGCTGTATTGACGGATAGAGAACTTTATGGAGAATTCAATTTAAATCTATATAGAGTGAAAAAGAGTAAAAGAATAGTTACTGATTTTTTGGATGGCAAAATATATGAAGGTGATTATATAGTACATATAAATCATGGAATAGGAATATATAGAGGTACCACTATAAGAAAAACTGATAATGGTAATAAAGAATATATAAAAATTGAATATGCACAAGGAGATAAACTTTTTATCCCCCTTGAAATATCAGAAAGGATTACAAAGTATATTTCTGACAATGAGAAACCACCTAACCTTACAAGATTAGGAACATTAGAGTGGAAACATTTAAGAGAGAGAGTAGAGAAAGATATTGAAAAAATAGCCATGGATATTGTTATGACTCATGCTCAAAGAATGCTTGCTAAAAAAGTAATTCCAGATATTTCTAAAACTAATAATTGGGAGTCTGAATTTGAGGCTCAATTTGAATATATGGAAACAAAAGATCAATTATCTGCAATCATGGATGTACGTGATGATATATATTCAGATAAAGTTATGGATAGGTTGATTGTAGGAGATGTTGGTTTTGGTAAGACAGAAATAGCCGCACGTGCAAGTTTTATTGTCACATTTAATGGTAAACAAGTAATTATTCTTGTACCTACTACTATATTGGCTGATCAGCACTATAATGTTTTTTTAAATAGGTTTAAAAAATTTCCTATTAATATAAAGAAAATAACAAGACATACAAGTTCAGTGGATTTAAAAAATATTTATAAGGGAGTCTTAAATGGGAGCGTAGATATACTTATTGGGACTCATAAAGTCTTTTCAAGTAAGATAAAATTTAAAGATTTAGGGTTAATTATTGTCGATGAAGAACAAAGGTTTGGTGTTAAACAAAAGGAAAAATTGAAACAGATAAAAAGTGATGTTGACTATCTTGCAATGAGTGCTACTCCTATTCCTCGTACTTTATACTCTGCATTTTCAGGTATCAGAGATATTAGTATTATAGCCACTGCACCCTTAGGTAGAAAAGCTATAACAACTAGTATTATAGATTTTAATATTTTAAAGTTTAAAGGAATAATTGAGGATGAAATAAAAAGGTCAGGGCAAGTATTTTTCCTCCATAATAATATTGCAACATTAAACAATATGAAATTTTTACTCCAAGGTGTTTTGCCTAGTGTAAAAATGGAAATAGGTTACGGAGGGATGAAAGGGCTTAGTGATGTAATAAAAAATTTTAAATCTAAAAAATTTGACATTTTTGTTTCAACATCAATTATTGAAAATGGTATTGATTTTCCTAATGTAAACACTATTATTATAAATCAATCTTTTAAATTTGGGCTATCTCAATTATATCAATTTAGAGGAAGAGTAGGCAGGAGTGATATACCAGCTTTTTGTTATCTTGTGTGCCCAAAATCAACATTTAAAAATAATAAAAAAATAGCCATGAGATTAAATGCACTTGTAAAAAATCAACATGTAGGGAGTGGTTTTAATATTTCAGTCAAAGATCTTGAAATAAGAGGTGCAGGGAATCTATTAGGTGTAAAACAACACGGGAATATTAATAAGATAGGTTTTGATTTATATTCTCAACTTGTTCAAAAGTCTGTTGAAGAATTACAAAATAAAAAATAAAGGTATTACTTTCTGAGTGATAATATATTAATATAATTAATAGCCCTCTAATTTATTTTGTTGTATAATATTTGTATGAATAGAGCAAAAAGGATACTTACTGGTGATAGACCAACTGGAAATCTTCATATAGGTCATTATGTTGGATCTTTAAAATCAAGGTTGGAATTTCAGAATGAATATGATACTTTTATACTCATTGCAGATGTACAGGCATTGACAGATAATTTTAATACACCTTTAAAAGTAAAAGATAATATATTGGAGCTTTTGAAGGATTATTTAGCAGTTGGACTTGATCCTAATAAAGTAACATTTATACTACAGTCTCAGATTCCACAGATTGCAGAATTAACTATATTTTTTTCTAATCTTGTTAGTGTAGCTAGGTTAATGAGAAATCCTACAATTAAAAATGAACTAAGTGATAAAAAAGATCTTTTTAAAAATTCTATTCCATATGGATTTTTGGGTTACCCAATTAGTCAAGCTGCAGATATTTCTATCTTTGATGCAGACTTGGTCCCTGTAGGTGATGATCAAGCTCCTCATGTTGAACAAACAATTGAGATAGTGAAAAAATTTAATAGTATTTATGGTGACACTCTGAAAGTTCCTGTTTTAAAATTAGGTAATATCCCAAGACTCGTAGGTACAGATGGAAAATCTAAAATGTCTAAAAGTATTAATAATACAATTAATTTTTCTGATTCAACTGGGTCAATAAAAAGTAAGATAATGAAGATGTATACTGATCCTTTAAGGATACATGCCAGTGACAAAGGACATATTAAGGGTAATCCGTTATTTATATATCATAATGCATTTAACATTAACAAAGAAGAAATCAAAGATTTAGAAACTAGGTATGAAAAAGGTCAAGTCGGAGATATTGAGGTTAAGGAAAAACTATTTAAAGCTGTTGATAATTTTATTAGTCCTATTAGAGAAAAAAGATTAGAATTGAATAATAAAGAAGATTATTTGTATGATATTTTAAAAACTGGGACTTTAAAGGCTAGAGAAGAAGCTCAAAATACAATTTTAAGGGTTAGAGAATCTATGAAATTATTTAATTTTTAAAGTTTAAATTTTTAATATTATGAAAATTGATTTAAAACCGCTAAAAGGATTTAGAGATTTTTATCCAGAAGATTATCTTATAAGAGAAAAAATACTAAATGTGATGCATGAGGTATCAAGAAGTTTTGGATATTTACCATATGACGGACCAACCTTGGAAAAATCATCTATATATGAAGTTAAATCAGGAGATAATATTGCAAGAGATGAATCATATACATTCCTTGATAGAGGAGAAAGAAAGGTATCTCTAAGACCGGAAATGACCCCAACTTTAGCTCGTATGATGGCTACAAAATCTTCAGATTTCAAAAAACCTATTAGATTATATTCAATACCCTCTATATTTAGAAATGAAAATCCCCAAAAAGGTAGATCTCGAGAATCTATGCAATATAATGCAGATATATTAGGAGAACCTTCTCTTGTGGCAGAAATAGAAATCATGGATATTTTTATAACAATACTTGAGAAATTGGGGTTTGAAAGAGGAGATTTTGAAATTAGGGTTAATAATCGTGGTTTTATGGAAAATGTATTATCTTCTGAAACTCATGACAGTAAAGCTCTTTTTGCCTTGATAGATAGATATTTAAAATTACCTGAAAATGAATTTATAGAAGAGCTTAATAGTTTGTTAATAGATAAGAAGAATTTAGTTAAAGTTCTTGAATTTTTAAAAAATAAAGATTATAGCAATGATGAAGTCATGGTTTCTTTATTTAATTTAGCAAGGGATTTAGGAGTAAGTGATATATTGCGCTATGACCCTACTATGGTTAGAGGATTTGATTACTATACAGGTATTGTTTTTGAAATATGGGATAGAAAACTCCAATTCAAGAGAGCTATTGCAGGAGGTGGTAGATATGAGAACTTAGTGTCTCTTTTTGGGGGCGAAAAATTAGAAGGTGTTGGGGCTGCATTTTCTGATGTAGTAATACTAGGATTACTTGATTTATTTAATAAAAAAATTAAAGTGGAGATAGGAGTTGATTATTTCATATCTACCTTTAAGGGTGTTCCTATATCAATATATAAAGAAATTGCAGATATTTTAAGGAATAGAGGAAAAAGTGTTATTATAAATACTGCAAGTTCATGGTCTCTAACAAAGCAGTTAAGCTTTGCATCAAGTATAAAGGTATCCAAAGTTCTAATAATTGGTGATAAAGAAAGAGATAATAAGAGCATTGTGATAAAGGATTTGAATAAAAATTCTCAAGAAGAGCAACAACTAGATATTTTTTTAAAATAATGGGAAGAGAGATACTATATCAAAAATATAGGCCTAAGAGATTTAAAGATATAATAGGTCAAGACCATATAGTGAAAGTACTTCAAAGTGAAGTTTTGAAGAATAATATAGCTAATGGATATTTATTTTTTGGTCCACGTGGACTAGGAAAGACTTCTATTGCAAGAATATTTGCAAATGCTATAAATTGTAGTAATCCTCAAAACGGAGAAATCTGCGGAGAGTGTAGTGAGTGTATGGCTATACAAGAGGGATCATTTATAGATCTTATAGAGATTGATGCAGCTTCAAATAGGGGAATTGATGATATAAGGGATATAAGAAACAGGACTTACTTTACCCCAGTGATGGGTAAATTTAAAGTTTACATTATTGATGAAGTCCATATGCTTACTCCTGAAGCTTTTAATGGACTACTAAAAATATTAGAAGAACCTCCTTCTAGTGTGGTATTTATTTTAGCAACTACAGAAGTTCATAAAGTTCCTAAAACTATAGTCTCTAGGTGCCAAAGATTTGACTTCAATCCTGCAAGTAGGGAAGATATTTTAAAACAGATAAACTATATAATAAATGAAGAAAATTTCAGGATAAAAGACGAGATTAGAGATTTAATAGTTGCAAAGTCAGAGGGTAGCTTCAGAGATTCTCTAACCAATATACAGAAAATTATCAATGTTAGAGATGATATGTCGTATGAAGAAGCACTTACAATATTAGGTGTATCTGGAGAAAGAGAAATATTTGATCTATGGAATAATATATTTGAGGGCAATATAGACTCAGAGATAGATAGGATAGAAAAAAGTTCTATGAATATAGCTACTTTTATAAAAGATTCATTAGATATTTTTAGAAAAGTTTTGATTTATAAAATTACCAAAGAAGATGTTAATAATATATCAGAATTAAATGTTTCTGATTATTCAACTTCAGATATAGTAAATATTATAAATATATTGATAAAAGCTTTAGATAATCTCCGTATTTCTTCTCTACCTATATTATCTCTAGAAATTGCTCTTGTCAAGGTTATTAATTCGTTAAATATAAATAGTCCCGCTGATAATCTAAATAATGTGAAGACAGAACCTATTAAAAAACCTGTAGAAAAAGTCTTTATACCTAAAAAAGATAAAATTAAAAATAATCATATAGATGATTTACCTAGTCTGGATGAAGATTTAGATGAAACAATAAGGTCTAGGTGGATAGATGTGATAGAAGGAACTAAACCTTTCAATCATCATATGAGTGGGTTTCTATCAAGATCTTCTTTTGAAATTAATAAAAATAATTTTATAATTATCGTGCCATTTCAGTTTTATAAAGACATGTTAATGGTTGAGAAAAGTAAGGAACATATGGTAAATATTTTGAAAAATATGTTTAATACAAATTTTAAAATTAATGTTAAGGTTCAAAAAGATGTTGTACCGATATTGTCACCATTAAGTGAGTCATCAGCTGATAATACAGAGGAATCTGGAATATCAGAAAATGATCTTAAAGATGTTTTTGATGTAGCAGACTGAAATGTTGTTAATAAAAGCCTTTATATTTAGCTTTTAGTATTTTTAATATATGTTAATATATGTTAATATTATAAACATTATACTTAATTTATTGGAGAAATAATTATGGCGAATCCTTTTTCACAAGCAAGAGATTTAATGAAACTACAGGGAGAGGTTAAGAAGATGCAGAAAGATATGGAAGGTAAAAAATTCATGGGTGAGTCTAAGAAAGCTTTTGTTAAAATCTACCTGAATGGTACTGGAGAGATTATAGATATAGTTATAGATGACATACTTATGGATATGGAGAGGAAAGTAGACCTTGTATCCCATATAAAAGATGCTTATAAGGACGCACAAAAGAAGATGTCTAAAGATATGGCGAAGGATATGGATCTCTCAAAACTAAAGAATTTTATGGGTGTTTGAATTATGGATCAAGATCCAATTTTATCATTACAAAAAGAATTTGAAAGAATGCCTAGTATAGGAGCAAAATCAGCTTTGAGAATGGCGTATTTCTATATATATAATAAAAAAAATATTCCTTTTCTAGAGAAAGCTTTAAAAGATATTTATCTTAATATTGAAAATTGCAATATTTGTCACATGATTACACATAAAGATCAGAATCCTTGCTCTTATTGCTCTGATTCAAATCGTAATAAATATCAAATATGTGTTGTAGAAAATACTACAGATTTATTATCTATAGAGAAATCTAATTCATATAAAGGTTTATATCATGTTCTTGGAGGAGTAATATCTCCTTTAAGTAATATTAGAGAAGAAGATTTATATATTAAAGATCTTTTGATTAGGGTAAAATCTATTAATAGTAAAGATAGCATAGAAATAATACTAGCAACAAATTTTACTGTTGAGGGGGATGCTACAGCTACATATATAAAGAATCTATTAAAGGATATTCCTAATGTGAAATTTACTAGATTAGCATCAGGGTTGCCAGCAGGTTCTGATTTAGAATATGTTGATTCATATACAATAGGTAGAGCTATTGATAAAAGAAGTGATTATGGTAGTTAAGCTCAAAGATACACAAACTGGACTTAGTGAATTAAATCCTATAAAAGATAACATACTAAAAATATATACTTGTGGGCCTACAGTATATAATTATATTTCTATTGGGAATTTAAGAACATATATTGCATCTGATATTCTAAAAAAAGGTTTGTCATACATTGGGTATGATATAGAAGATGTTATGAATATTACAGATGTAGGACACCTTGTTACAGACTCTGATACTGGTGAAGATAAGCTTGATAAAAAAGCTAGATCAGAAGGTAAGAGTGCTTATGAAATAGCAGATTTTTATACAAAATATTTCTACTTTTCAATAGAAAAAGTAAATATTAAATTACCAAAAATAATATCTAAAGCAACTGATAATATAGATAAACAGATAGAAATAATCCAAATACTTGATAAAAAAGGTTTGGTATATAAGACGAATACTGGTGTTTATTTTGATATATCAAAAATAATGGATTATGAAGACCTATTAGGGCAAGATATAAAAAAACAGAAAATCGCCTCTAGGGAAGATGTAAAAATAGATATGACAAAAAAGAATCAAGCGGATTTTAGATTATGGCAAACTGAGTATCCAAATCATGAAATGCAATGGGATAGCCCATGGGGAAGGGGATTTCCTGGTTGGCATATTGAATGTGCGGCTATTGTGAATAAATTCCTTGGTAACTATATTGATATACATACTGGAGGGAATGACCTTATTTTCCCACATCATTTTAATGAGAAACTTATATCTGAATCTGCATTTGATACAAAATTTGTAAATTTTTGGGTTCACTCTGGATTGCTCATTATTGAAGGTGAGAAGATGTCAAAAAGTTTAGAGAATGTATACACGATAGATGATATAGAGAATAAAGATTTTGATCCTTTATCACTAAGATATCTATATCTTACTTCTCATTATTCTACAAAATTGAATTTTACATTTTCATCACTGCAATCAGCTCAAAATGCTTTATTTAGAATATATAATTTTATTAAACTAAATAGATCTTTGTTTGATAAAGATAAAAAAATAGATCTAAGATATAAAAATAAATTTGAAGAAAAAATTGCAAATAATATTGATTCTCCTGGTATGATTGATGTGTTGTGGCAGGTTATAAAAGATAGAGATTTAGATACTTCTTTAAAAATTGCTACTATCCTTGATTTTGATAGGGTATTATCTTTGAATCTATATAAATATCTTTTAGATGAAGAAATTCCTGAAGATATAAATAATATGATATTAGAGAGGAAAAAATACAGAGATAATAAGGATTGGGGAGAGGCAGATAATATACGTTTAAAAATTGAAGAGAATGGTTATATTGTTATAGATTTAAAAGATAATACTTTTGTAATTAAAAAATAGATGTTAGGTATTCATAAAAATATTTCAAAAGATGCATTTCATATATCAGATATACTTTTTAAAAATGGATACCAATCTTATCTTGTAGGTGGATCTATAAGAGATATTTTGATGAATAGAAATGATTTACATGATTATGATATAGCTACTGATGCGACTCCAGATGATTTAAAAAAAATTTTTAAAAATGCTATAGCTTTTGGGGAAAAATTTGGAACAATACTTGTAATCTATAATGGTTTTAATTTTGAAATTACTACTTTTAGAACTGAATCTGATTATAAAGATCAAAGGCATCCAGAAAAAGTTACCTTTATAAAAGATATAAAGGAAGATTTAAAAAGGCGTGATTTTACAATGAATGCAATTGCTTTTGATATGAGATCAAACACTCTAATTGATATTTTTAATGGACAACAAGATATAAAAAATAAAATTATCAAGTGTGTTGGAGATCCAGACTTAAGATTTAATGAGGACCCATTACGTCTTATTAGGGCTGTAAGATTTTATGTACAACTTGATTTTGATATTGATAAATCTACATATGAATCAATCAAAAAGAATGCTTCTGATATTGGCAGTGTATCCAAAGAAAGGATTCGTGATGAATTTATGAGGATGATTTCTTTTGATAAACCAAGTAGGGGTATAGAGCTACTTAAAGATATAGGCTTACTAGATTATATATTCCCTGAAATTAATCTATGTTTAGGAGTGGAACAGAATAAATTTCATTCTTTAGATGTATATCATCACCTTTTACTATCAATGGATATGGCTGATAAAAGAATTAGGTTGGCTGCATTGCTACATGATATAGGAAAGCCTCAAACAAAAGAGGGTGAACATTTTTTTGGTCATGAAAGAGTTGGTGCAGAAATGGCTGAAAAAATGTTAAGAAGAATGAAATTTCCTAAAAAAGATATATCTCTTGTATCTAAGCTTATATATTTACACCTTTTTAATTATGAGGAGAAGTGGACTGATTCTGCAATAAGAAGGTTTTTAAGAAGAGTTGAGAATGATGAAACTTTAGAACTTCTATTTTTACTTAGAGAAGCTGATGAACATGGTAATCCAATATCTAAATATGACTTTGCAAATTTAGATGAGTTAAAAAATAGAATATCTAAGATTAGAGATAAAGATGGATACTTGTCATTAAAGGATTTAAAATTAAATGGTGATGATTTGATAAAAATAGGTTATAGTAGTGGTATGGATATAGGAAAAGAACTACAGGGTTTGCTTATAAAAGTAATTGAAGATCCCGATATAAACAATAAGCAAGAACTTTTAAAAATGGCAAAGAATGATTTAATTAAATTTAAAAATTATGCTTAAAATCCAGCCATTTTATAATTTTGAAGATAATAATTTATCATGTATATATATAAAATCTGATAAGTACAGTATTCTTGTAAATTGTGGTGTTCTACAGTTAAATATGCCATTTGAAAGGTTTCCCTTTGATCCTAAATTAATAGATTTTTTATTTCTACAAAGTTCAGATATAAAGGAGTGTGGTCTAATTCCTAACCTTGTAAAGGAAGGGTTTGAGGGAGATATATACTCGACGAAAGAAAGTTTTGAATTGTATGATGGTATAATTAAAAATGCCGCTTTAATAGAAAAAGAGGGATTCCAACAAGGCAAGTATTCTGTTTTATATGATAATGTATCAATAAACAAATCATTGTCAATGTTTAAATTTTTAGATAAAAAATCAGAAGTAATCTATGATGATTTGAGTATACAAATATTTTTTTCTGGTTATATGCCAGGTTCTTTTTCTATTAAATTAAAAATTGAAGGTAAAAGTTTAACTATATTAAGTAATTTAGGTTCTAATAATTACCATATATATAAAAAGGATAGTATAAAAATTAAAGAAAGTGATATTGTTATTGTTGAAGGGTATAATTTTGATTATGAGTATAATTATAAAAATGATGTAATAAATTTTAATAATATTGTGGAGAGATCAATATTGTCTGGGGGTAATATATTGTTTCCTGTTTTTTCTCCCACAGCTATTTTTAATATACTTTCTCATTTAGATAAATTATTTAAGGGTAAAAGTATAGAGAGGGTTCCCATATTTATTGATGGTTTATTTTTTGATAAATTTGTTAAATTCTTAGATACTTATAAATATAAGTATAATCTACCTGTTGATAATATTAATTATATAGAAGACAAATCAAAATCTATTAGGTTAGTACAAAAATCTTTAGCTAAAATAGATAAAAGAAAAACTATCCAGTCACAAGTAATAATATCTTCAGGGGAACGCATGATTAATTATTTAAAAAAGAATTCAGTATTTAAAAAAACAGCTATAATTCTTACAGAAAAAAGTACTGAAGATTCTTTTGAGTTTGAAATTAGTAAAAACAGTAGTATGCATTATAAGGGTAAACTATATAAGGTAAGAGCGGATATTCTTCAGTGTTTAAGTTTTTCTGGATATACTTCTTATGATGATATAATATCACTATTGAAAGAAAAAAATGTAGTAAGTAGGATTATTGAAATAGGTAGGTCAAATTACTTATTAGAACATTTGAATCATCCAAATAATGTAGTAGAGAAACTTTTATCTGGTGAAATATATATTTTAAAATAAAAATTTATGTCTTTAAGAATAGGAATAGTAGGTCTTCCAAATGTAGGTAAATCAACATTATTTAATGCTTTGACAGAAAATTCAGTACCTGCAGAAAACTTTCCGTTTTGTACTATTGATCCCAACATAGGTGTTATCAATGTATATGATGATAGGTTATATAAAATAAATGAAATAACAAAATCTAATAAAATAGTTAATGCTACAGCTACTTTTGTTGATATAGCTGGAATAGTAAAAGGAGCACATAGAGGTGAAGGTTTAGGTAACCAGTTTTTGTCACATATTGGGGAAGTAGACCTTATACTTGAGGTAGTTAGGGATTTTAAAAATGATAAAATTGTACATGTAGAGAATGGTATTAATCCTTTAAGAGATATAGAAATAATAAGGTATGAATTTTTATGTAAAGATATTGAGAAAGCCCAGTCACTTAAATCTAGGTTTGAGAAAGCAGAAAAAAAAGATCCTTTGAATAATAAATATGTTCAGCTTATTGATATTATTATGGATAATCTTGATAAAGGTATTATGCTGATAGATATGGGCCTTAGAGAGGATCAGGGGGAATTAATAAAGGAATTTAACTTTCTTACAAACAAACCTTTTTTGATGTTGTATAACATTGAAGAGTATAAAGCATATTATGAAGGTAATAATATTTATCTTAATATACTTTTTGAATATGAGTTATCTAAAATGGATAGATCAGACAAAAATGCATTTTTATCTGACCTTGGAATTTCATTATCGGGGATTGATTTGTTATCTAATATTTCATTTGAAAAACTTGGGTTACAAACATTCTTTACTGAGGGGGAAAAGGAAGTTAGAGCTTGGAGTATAACAAAAGGCACAAATGCCATGAATGCTGCTGGAGTAATTCATACTGATTTTACAAAAAACTTTATTAAGATGGAAGTTGTTTCATTTGATGATTTTATAAAATACAACGGTTGGGTTGGAGCTAAAGAGAATGGTTGTTTAAAGATAGTTGGTGGAGAATATACACTCCAGGATGGAGATATTGTTATAGTTAGACATTCCTAAAATAATATAGTAAGAAAAAATAATATAGTAAGAAAAACGCTTTCTATATTAGAGAATCTAAGCATTAATTAGATCTTAATGATAAATTGTGATTATTCAATAATAATTAATATGGTGGAGATGGTGGGGATCGAACCCACATCCAATGAAGTTATTATATATATGGAATTACAAGTTTACCAATTTAAAATTTTAAAGATAATTATTCAAAAATTAGCAAACAATAATTACCCTGATACTGTTCTTAATGTCATACTAAATTGTAGGTATCGTAATTTAGTATCTAGCTTATCTTTGTTTAAACAAAATAATAAACTCAAGCAGGTTTACTATTTCATCCTAAATGTCTTATTTACGCAACATTTAGATAGAAAGCAGGTTTTGCGAATATAGAGTTAACTACTGCGCTAACCTTACTTTTGATGTTGTTTACATTTGTGTTTTTAGAAATTTTTTAAAAGATTTCTAAATCTTTACTTGCCATGTATATAATAGAATTCCTTGTCAAGACCGATCATCCCCATATTTATTTATAATTAAAGAACACAACTTTTAATTTTACCATATTTATGTTAATCTTTCAATAATATGGCATACAGACACAAAGAAGATATAAATCTTTTACACAATATTGAAGGTCCAGTTGGTTCTTTTGATATTTTTTATTCATGGGTATTTAAAATAGGTAAACATATATTAATAGGTGTAGAAGTACTTGTTATTATAGCTTTTGTATTTAAAATCTTTTTAGATAGTACGTATGCAAGTGTTGCCAATAAATCCACTTCTCTTCAATCTCAATTAAATTCTACATTGATGGTTACTAAGGTTAGTAAGATTTTAAAATATCAGAATAGTATTAATACAATAACAAGTTTAGAGACTTTTAGAGAAAAGACAGGAGTTACTTTGTACGATATACTACATCTTATTCCTTCAGGGATAGTTGTGACGAATGTAAGTTTAAATATTAATAAATTTCTTATTTCTGGTACTGCTGTAACATATGCTCAGTTACAAGATTTGTCTAATAACTTTAGCAATGATTCTTCGCAATTTAGTAGTGTGATTATTCCGCAGCTTACAAATTCTAGTTTACAATCTATTAATAATATAAATTTTTCTTTATCTGCAAATTTAGTTAATAAACAATGAGAAGTTTTGATTATCAAAAAGAAAAAAAGTTATTTTTGGACAGCTTTAATAATAAAAAGTACGTACTTTATTATTATATGAGTTTTTCTGTAATAATGGTTATTATCTTTGTTGCTTTTATAATATATCCAATAGCTACTGATATGATAAAAGAGAATAATCAAATTACTGCAGTGAAAGCTATGAATGCTCAAATGCAAAATAGAATTAATCTCATTAATGCAACATACTCAGTATATTCTAATAAAGTAGCAAAAAATACATCTGCAGTAAGTAATTCTTTGCCTAAAAACCAAGATACTGCATTCATATTTGGCAATGTATATCAAATTTTTCAGAATAATGCATTACAACTAGATACTATTAATTTCTCAAGTAATATTAATTCACAATTAGAAATTGCGATAACTCCCTTTTTTGCGTCTGCATTCCCAATAGATATTTCGGGTCAAGGTACATATCAGAATCTTTTGTCAGTTCTAGCAACATTATCAGCATACCCTCAAAGAATAGCAGTTTATAATGTTTCATTTGCTGTATCAAATAACAGTTTGAGTAATAATTTTGCTGGATCACCTGGGTTGTTCCAGTTAAGCGCAATAGTATTTTATTCTAAATTTTAGCTATGAAGAAATTTTTTACTATTATAATTTTTACATTGGTTATATTTATATTATGGATAGGGTTTTCAATTTACTCTACTATATCAAAACCTCCTGTTGTGAATGTCCCTTCCTCAGATATAGCCAATTTTAATACAGATTTACAACTCAATACTTTAGATCGTATTGTTAGTAGCCAAAAATATATTTGTGTAAACAATAATTTTACAGTTAAATCTTGTTCTAATAAAACCAAAATATGAAATAATACAATATAATGGAATCGGTTAATTATTTGCTAGGCTTGAATGCTAGGGCAAATTGTATGAAATGTTTCTCCAAATCCAATACATCCTCTTTACTATTATTTTTTCTTGTGTTAAAAGAAGACCTACAAATTTTAATATAAATATTATTTAATGCATACATAATATTGACAATAAAATAGTAATATGATATATATATGTACATACATTATTACGACTTGATGAAGGTTGATCACCAGTAAAAATATAGATTTTTATGAAACCTCTGTTGCGCTCAGGGGTGTTTTTTGTGTGTTTGATACTTTAAAGTCAGTGTTTTTATTAATTATTAGGAAAGTTATATATTATGCAACAAAGAATCAATCTTGCTACATCTAATAAATATAATAAGTATTTCGAGTATCCAAATTTAATAGAAGCACAGAAAAAATCGTATGAATGGTTCTTAAGTGATCATCTTAAGGAATTATTTGAAGAAATAAATCCAGTTGTTGATAATACGGGGAAATTATGGATCCTAGAATTTCTAGATTATAGATTTGGTGATGTAAATAGAAGTGTTAGAGAAGCTATAAGAAAGGGGTTGAGTTATGATAAATCTTTATATTTTAATGTAAGGCTTACCAATAAGGTTTCTGGAGAGATTAAAGAGCAAGAAATATTTATAGCAGAACTTCCTGTTATGACTGATAGAGGAAGTTTTATTATAAATGGTCATGAAAGAGTTATAATACACCAAGTAGTAAGATCTGAAGGTATACTTTTTACAGAAGGTGATAAAAAAGCTGTACGTAATAAGGTATATTTTGCAAAACTAATAACTTCCATAGGTCCATGGCTAACTTTTGAGGTCAATGCTCATAATGTTATGTCACTAAAACTTGCTCCTAAGAAACCTAAGATTCTTGTAACTACACTTTTGAGAGCTCTTGGTTATTCTACTAACACTGAGATTTCAAATTTGTTTGCTGATGTTGATACAAGTAGTGAGTCAAGATATATTGAATCTACTTTAGCAAAAGATCCTACACATAATAATAATGAAGCTGTTTTGGAAATATATAGAAAAATAAGGCCGGATATAGCTGTAAATTATGAAAATGCACTTTTATATATCAATAGTCTCTTCTTTAATCCTAGAAAATTATTTCTTGGTAAAACTGGTAGATATAAATTAAATAAAAAATTAGGATTAAATATTCCAGTTGAAGCGAACAATTATGTTCTTACTAATATGGACGTAATAGCTATAATAAAAAGATTAATTCAAGTTAATAATAGAGAGTTAGATCCTGACGATGTAGATTCACTATCTAATAGAAGAGTAAAAAGTGTTGGTGAGTTGATGGGTGATTACTTAAGGATAGGTGTAAGAAGAGTTGAAAAGATAATTAAGGACAGGATGAGTATTATGTCTTCAGATGAAGTTCTTACACCATCTATGCTTGTAAGTGCAAAACCATTTGTGTCTGTTATAAATGAATTCTTTGGAAGCAGTTCTGTATCAGTATTTATGGATCAGGATAATATATTGTCAGAGATTTCTAATAAAAGGAGGGTTACTGCTGGAGGGCCTGGTGGTCTTACTAAAGAAAGTGCTACTTTTTCAGTTCGCGATGTTCACTACTCCCAATATTCCAGATTATGCCCTGTAGAATCCCCAGAAGGTCCTCAGATTGGTATAGTTAATCATCTTTCTGTATATGCCAGAATAAATGATTACGGTTTTATAGAGGCCCCATACAGAAAAGTATTTCATACTATTTCATTTGATTCAGATGAACTAGTAGGTAGAATGCTGAAAAAGGATCTTAAAGTAGATACCAAAACATATAAAAAAGGTACTGTTGTAGATAAAGATTTATCTTTAAAGGTAAAAAAGGCTAAACTTAAAAATATTGAGGTTGTAGCCTATTTATCAAATGAAATTATATATTATGATGTTGATGAGGAATTTAATCTGAAGATTTCAAGTTTAAGTGTAAAGATAGATGAATATGGAAATATATTAGATTCTGTAATACAGATAAGGTCAAGAGGTGAATATACTTTAGGTTCAGTAGATGATATAAATCATATTGAAGTTTCTACATCTCAAATAGGAGGTGTTTCATTGAATCTGATACCATTTTCTGCAGGGAATAAAGCTGACAGAACATTAATGGGGTCGAATATGCAAAAACAAGCAGTTCCCCTTGTTAATCCAGAAGCTCCTCTTATAGGTACTGGATTTGAATCTGTTGTAGCAGAAAATTCTAATAGGGCAGTATTTGCATCTGGGGATGGGATTATTGATTATGCAGATGCAGGTAAAGTTGTTATAAACTATAAAGTTGGAGATAAAGGATCTGGATCCGACGGATCTGAATCCAAAGATACTTATTTTGTAGATAAATTTGTACCTACAAATAAAAAAACTTCTTTTTCTCAAACTGTTTTATTACAGAAAGGTGATAAAGTTTCAAAAGGAGATATTATCATTGATGGCCCAGGTATGGATCACGGAGAACTTGCTTTGGGTAGAAATTTGGTTGTAGGGTATATGATGTATGAAGGTTATAATTATGAGGATGGGATAGTTATATCAGAACGATTAATAAAAGAAGACCTTCTTACTTCTGTGCACGTACAGTCGTACACTCAAGATATAAAAGAAACAAGGCTTGGAAATGAAGTCCACACAAGAGATATACCAAATGTTTCATTACATTCACTTCGTAATCTTGATGAGCAAGGTATTGTTAGGATAGGTGCATATGTAGAATCTGGAGATATATTGGTAGGTATAGTAGCACCAAAAGGTGAGGTAGAACTTACTGCAGAAGAAAAACTTCTAAGATCTATTTTTGGTGATGTAGCTAAAGATGTAAGGGATAATTCACTAAGGATTCCAAATGGAGAAAAAGGCATTGTTATAGATGTTGAAATTTTAGAAAGAAGCGATGATTCAAATAAATTAAATCCTGGCGTTATAAAACAGATTAAAGTTTGGGTTGCTAGGACACATAAGGTAGGATTGGGAGATAAATTATCCGGGAGATTTGGAGATAAAGGTGTTGTATCAAAAATATTGCCAATAGAAGATATGCCATATTTAAAAGATGGCACTCCTATAGATATAATTTTATCACCTTCTAGTATTACAAAAAGGCTTAATTTTGGACAATTAAATGAGATATATTATGGTGAGATAGCAAAACGTGCAGGATTAAATTTTGCTTTTCCTATATTTTCTAGGATGGATGAGGATAAACTTAATACTATAAAGAAAAAATATGATGTTGGTGAAATTGAAGATAAAGTATTACTTCGTGACGGGAGGAATAGTGAGTTATTTGAAAACAAAGTTTCTGTAGGTCCAAGATATATACTTATGCTTGACCATCTTGCAGATACTAAGGTTACTGCACGTTCAACAGGACATTATACAGTTGTAAATCAGCAACCACTGGGTGGAAAAGCACAAATGGGGGGACAAAGATTTGGAGAAATGGAAGTCTGGGCACTAGAAGCTTATGGTGCTGCAAGTACTTTGCAAGAAATGTTGTCTATAAAATCAGATGATATTATTGGTAGATCTGAGGCATATAAATCAATAATACAAAACAAAAAAATTCAAATGGTTGGTATTCCTGAATCTTTCAAAGTTTTACTTTTAGAACTTAAATCTTTAGCTTTAAATATTGAACCTATTGATGTTGTTACAGAACCAACTTTGGAAGAAGTAGAGGAAGAAAGTGTCTTACCTGAAGATGTTTTTATAGAGAATGAAGGAGAAGTTAAAAAAGTATTGAATGATAGTAATATCGAGAGTTTAGTAGAAGAGTAGTTTTAATTTATATTGTAAACTTATGGTAAAAGATTTTAAAGCATTAAAAATAACTCTAGCATCACCTGATAATATACAGGATTGGTCTCATGGTGAAGTCAAAAAAGCAGAGACTATAAACTATAGAACTCAAAGACCTGAGGTAGGAGGTTTAATGTGTGAAAAAATCTTTGGTCCTACTAAAAATTACGAATGTTATTGTGGAAAATATAAAAAAATAAGATACAAAGGTATAATTTGTGATAAATGTGGAGTAGAAGTTACAACAAGGAATGTAAGAAGAGAGAGGATGGGACACATTAAACTTGCATCTCCAGTTACTCATATATGGTATGTTCATGAAGTTCCTAATAAACTATCATTGCTTTTGGATATTACTCAAAAGAAGCTTATATCAGTATTATATTTTTCAAGATATGTAGTTCTTGATATTAACGAAGAAGCTAAAAATAAATCCATAGATCTTATAAAAAATAAGATAGAAGAGGAAGAGAAAATACATAAGGAGAATCTTCAATCTCAGATAGATTCTATAAAAGATGAGAATGCATCTGTAATAAAAGATATGATTAAGGAGTCTAAGGGTTCTGGATCCAAAGAACCTAGGTTCAAAGATGAAAAAAATGCTGAGGCGTTAGAATTACAGGTTGAAAAAATTAATTTTAAATATAGACAAAAAATAGCAAAACTAAAAGAGGAACAAGGTCTTATATTTGAAGAACTATCTAAAGCAAACCAAGATCTATTATCTTTGGTAAAGAGAATGATTATAGGAGAAGTTGTATCTGAGGAAGAATATGGAAGACTTTTGAGTAACGATTTGGAATTTTTCAAATTAGGGATGGGAAGTGAGGCTATAAGAACATTATTATCAAGGATAAATCTAGAAGAATTATCTAAAGAACTGTATAAAGATATTAATGCAAAATCAATACAAAAAAGAGTAAGGGTTATTCAAAGACTTAAGATTGTTGAAGGATTTAGGAAGAATAACATGAAACCAGAATGGATGGTACTTGATATTATTCCGGTAATTCCTCCTGATTTAAGACCTATTATTCAGTTACCTGGAGGTAGGTTTGCAACATCAGATTTAAATGATTTATATAGAAGAGTAATAAATAGGAATAATAGACTTAAAAAACTTGTTGATCTTGGAGCTCCTGATGTTATATTGAGGAATGAAAAAAGAATGTTACAAGAAAGTGTAGATGCGTTGTTTGATAACCAACATAGACCATCACCTCCTGTCCTCAATTCAAGAAGAATCCCATATAAATCATTGTCTGATAATATAAGAGGGAAATACGGAAGATTTAGAGAAAATTTACTAGGTAAGAGAGTTGATTACTCAGGGAGAGCAGTTATAACAGCAGGCCCTGATTTAAATCTATATCAGTGTGGTCTACCTAAAAAAATGGCTTTAGAATTATTTAAGCCTTTTGTTATGAGAGAGATATTATATAGGGATCTTGCACCTAACATCAAAGGAGCAAAGATGTTGTTTGAACAATCAACACCTGAAGTATGGGATATTTTAGAGGAAGTTATAAAAGATAGACCAGTACTTCTAAATAGAGCCCCTACTTTACATAAACAAGGTGTGCAAGGATTTTATCCTATTCTTATTGAAGGAGATGCTATAAAATTACATCCTCTATCTTGTGATGGTTTTAATGCAGACTTTGATGGAGATGCTATGGCTGTTCATGTTCCATTATCAGATGAAGCAATTTTAGAGGTAAAGAATCTTATGATGGCACACAGTAACCTATTTCTTGCTGCTGATGGAGCACCAGTTATAACTCTAAAAAGAGATATGGTTTACGGTTGTTACTATTTAACATCTATAGCTAAGGAATCTTTACAGTACACTTTTAGTTCTCCGGATGATTTATTATCAGCTCAAGAAAAAGGTCTGGTACATTTTCGTGATCTTGTTAATGTTAGAATAGATGGAGAAATAATAAAAACTACTGCAGGAAGGATAATATTTAATAATGTTCTACCAGAAGAAATTCCATATGTTAATGAAATAACAAATGATGTACTAATAACAAGTATAATAATATCTTGTGTTGAAAAAATTGGAGCAAAAGAAACTATTCCTATACTTGATAAACTTAAAGATCTTGGTTTTAAATATGCTCTAAAATCTGATTTCTCTATCTCTCTTTCAGATTGTAAGATATTACCTGAAAAGGATAGCATGATTGCTGAGGCAAATTCTAAAGTTGAAAAACTTGTTGATTCATATAAAGAAGGTCTAATTACAAAAGGTGAAAGAATACAGTTGTCAACTGTTTTATGGAAAGAAGTTACTGATTCAATAGCAGAGAAATCTCTTGCTAATTTGGATGATTCAAATATTTTTAAAACTATAGTAACTAATAAATTTATGGGTGCTAATATAGATCAATTAAAGCAGATAATAGGGATGAAAGGTTTGGTCATTGATCCTACAGGAGGTATTGTTGAATTACCGGTAAAATCCAATTATGTCGAAGGATTTTCAGTATTTGAATATCTTGTGGAGGCTAGATCTACTAGAAAAGGTCTTGCTGATGTAGCTTTAAAAACATCTAATACTGGATATCTTACAAGAAGAATGGTTGATGTTGCACATGATGTAATAATAAGAGAGGAAGATTGTAAGAACTTTGGAGAAGGTTATGAAATTTCAAAATCAGATAAAAGAGAACTTAAATTTGAATTAAGGATTTATGGAAGAGTAGTTGCATCTGATATACAAGTTGATGGCAAAGTACTTTATCCTATAAATACAATCATTGATAGATCTACTGCACATGATATAGCAAATAATTCTGGTATAGATAAGGTATATTTGAGAACTCCTCTAACTTGTGGTTCTCAATATGGACTTTGTACTATGTGTTATGGATATAACATGAGTGACAATAAACTTGTTGGTATAGGTACTGCAGTAGGAGTCATTGCAGCTCAAGCTGTTGGTCAGAAAGGATCTCAGTTAACATTAAATTCAAAACATGTTTCAGGAATTATAGGAGGAGCAGATATGTCTAGAGGTTATTCTAGGATTGAAGAACTTATGGAGGCAAGAATACCTAAAGGAGAAGCAAAAATAGCAGATATATCAGGGACTGTATCTATTGAGAATGTTGACTCTAAAGTTAGAGTACAAATTATAGGAGATCAAAAAGTTAGACAGGATTATGTACTTATTAAAGATGACATTGTTTCTTTTGTCGGAACAAAGAAGGTTTTACCTGGGACATTACTTTATACCCATAAAAATGGAATCCAAGTTGTAGCTCCCTTTAAGGGTACTGCAACAATAGAAAAGGGTAAGGCTTTTATAGAAAGTGATAAAGTTCAATCGAAGGAATATTTGTTTGACGATGATGAGATATTACTTGTTCAGGATAGGGAAAAGATAACAGAAGGTACTGAAATAACAGGAGGTAATATTAATCCAAATATATTGCTTAAAACGTTGGGTATTATGAAAGCTGAAAAGTATATTATTGATAATCTTTTATATACTTATGAAGATCAGGGTATTATTGTCTATGATAAACATATTGAAATTATTGTTTCTCAGATGGGAAGATATGTAAGAGTTACTAACCCTGGAGATTCAGATGTATTACCTGGGTCATACAAAGATATCTTCTTTATAAATGAAGAAAATAAAAAAATAAAAGACTTAGGCGGTAAACCCATTATCTTTGAGAGAAGATTATCTGGTATAACAATTGCAGCACTACATACAGAAAGTTTCTTATCAGCAGCATCTTTCCAAGAACAGGTGAGGGTATTATCAGATGCTGCGGTATCGGGGAAGATAGATTACTTGCGTGGATTGAAAGAAAATGTTATTATTGGGCGTAAAATTCCTGTTGGGGAAAAAGCTAGAATCTAGATTCTAGAATATCATGAATTTAGGTCTTATGATTTAAATTCTAAATCTGGATTAAGAATTTAAGATTATTTTAAATATATATTATGTCAAGATTGTCACAACTTGTAAGGAAACCTAGGAAAGATAAAGTGAAAAAAACAAAGTATAAGGCTTTAGCTTTTTCATATAATTCGCTAAAGAATAGATATATAGTAAATAATTCTCCTTTTAAAAAAGGTGTTTGTACTGTGGTAAGAACTACTACCCCTAAAAAACCTAATTCTGCAATAAGAAAAATTGCAAAAGTCAGACTTTCAAATAGATCAGAGATTACCGCATATATTCCAGGTGAAGGGCACAAACTTCAAGAGCACTCAGTTGTTCTTGTAAGGGCAGGAAAAGTTCCTGATGTTCCTGTTGCTAAATATCATATTGTTAGAGGAACTTATGATGATGCTGGAGGAGTTGAAAATAGAAAGAAAGGTAGATCTAGGTATGGAACCAAGAAGGCTAAATAATATATAATTATAAAACTATGAGAGGACGAAAAGCACCAAAAAGACAAATAAACCCTGATATAAAAATGAACAGTGCTAAAGTTGAGAAGTTCATAAATAATTTAATGATGGGTGGTAAAAAATCTATTGCAAGAAAAGTTTTCTATTCATCAATAGATCAGGTAGCAAGTGAGGTTAAAAAGGACCCATTAGATGTTTTTATAAAAATAATGAATAATGTTTCTCCAACAATAGAAGTACGCTCTAGAAGGGTTGGTGGAGCTAATTATCAAATTCCAGTTCCAGTATCATCAGCACGTGCAGAAGCACTTGCAATAAGATGGATTATTCAATCTGCAAGAGCTAAAAAAGGTATGCCTATGAATGAGAAATTAAAGAACGAGTTCTTAGATGCATATAATAACACTGGTCTTGCAATTAAAAAGAAAACTGATGTCGAAAAGATGGCAGAATCTAATAGAGCATTTTCTCATTTAGCTTAATTTAAAATAATAGTTTCCTATATATGGATAAGATAAGAAACATAGGTATTATTGCTCATATTGATGCTGGAAAAACAACATCAACTGAAAGAGTTTTATACTATACTGGTAAAACATATAAAATAGGAGAAGTTCATGAAGGTGAGGCAGTAATGGATTGGATGGCTCAAGAGAAAGAAAGAGGTATTACCATTACATCAGCTGCAACAACAACATTTTGGACACTGGGAGATTCTAAATATAGGATTAATATCATAGATACACCAGGGCATGTTGATTTTACTGCAGAAGTTGAGAGATCTTTAAGGGTTCTTGATGGAGGAGTTGTTGTTTTTGATGGTAAGATGGGCGTAGAACCTCAATCTGAAACGGTTTGGAGACAGGCTGATAAGTACAATGTTCCAAGAATTTGTTTTGTGAATAAACTTGATGGTATAGGAGCTGATTTTTATATGTCATATAAATCTATAGTTGAAAGATTAGGTGCTAACATTGTAGTTATGCAACTTCCAATAGGAATAGAGTCTAACTTTAAAGGCATTGTTGATCTTGTAGAAAATAAGGCATATATGTATAAAAACGATCTTGGTACAGATATTGAAAAAATTGAAATTCCAGAAGATATGAAGGCAGAGGTAGAAGAATATAGGTTGAAACTTTTTGAGAAGGCTGCAGAATGTGGGAATAATGATGTTATGGAGAAATATTTGAATGGGGAAGTATTAACCACTGAAGAAGTATATTCATCACTTAGAGCTGGAGTTATATCAAATACTATTTTTCCAGTTTTTTGCGGATCTGCGCTTAAGAATAAAGGGGTGCAGTTACTTCTTGATGCAGTGGTAAGATTATTGCCTTCCCCTTTAGATACTCCTCCAATTGTAGGGGAAGACAAGAAAGGCGAAAGTGTAAAAATAGACATTAGTGATAATGCCCCTTTTTGTGCTTTGGCTTTTAAGATAATGGTTGATCCTAATGTGGGTAAGCTTACATTTTTTAGAGTATATGGAGGTAAAGTAAAAAAAGGATCATATATTCTTAACTCTACAAAAGGTGTAAAAGAAAGAGTATCTAGAATACTTTTGATGCATGCTAACCATAGAGAAGAGATAGATGAACTTGGGGCAGGGGAGATAGGCGCTCTTGTTGGACTAAAAGATACTGTAACAGGAGATACATTGACTGACGAATCATACCCAGTATTATTGGAAAATATTACATTCCCAGAACCTGTTGTATCTATAGCAATTGAGCCTAAAACTAAAGCAGATCAAGAAAAAATGTCGTTAGCTATACATAAACTTGCAGAAGAAGATCCTACTTTTAAAGTAGAATCTGATATTGAAACAGGACAGACAATAATATCAGGTATGGGAGAATTACACTTGGATATTATTGTTGATAGAATGAAAAGAGAATTTAATGTTGATGCAAATGTTGGAAAACCTCAGGTTGCATATAGGGAAACTATAACTGAAGAGGCTCGTGCTGAAGGAAAATATATAAAACAGTCTGGAGGAAGAGGACAATATGGACATTGTTTTATACGTATTGAACCTAATGAAACAGGTAATGGTTTTGAATTTAAGAGTGAAATTAAAGGGGGGTCAATACCTCAAGAATATATACCTTCCATTGAGAAAGGTATTAAAGAGACAATGACAAGCGGTACCGTGGCAGGATATCCAGTTGTTGATGTGAAGGCTTTTGTTTATGATGGATCATTTCATGAAGTTGACTCATCTGAAATGGCGTTTAAAATTGCTGCATCTATGGCATTTAAAGATGCAATGAATAAAGCAGCTCCTGTATTACTGGAACCTATAATGAAGGTAGAAGTTGTTACTCCAGATGAGTTTATGGGATCTGTTAATGGTATTTTGACTGCAAAGAGAGGTTTGATACTTGGTGTGTCACAAAGAGGTAATGCAAGAGTTATACAGGCTGAAGTACCACTATCAAATATGTTTGGTTTTACTACAGAGTTAAGATCTATAACATCTGGAAGAGGATCTTCTTCTATGGAATTTGAAAAATATGCAATAGTCCCAAGGAATATTGTAGAAGAAATACAAAAAGGGATATAAACCAATCTAGTAAAAATTCAATTAATTAATTAAGTAAGTACGTGATTAATATTAATTTATTCTGTATAATGTAGGTTATATGCTAGCATTATAATGCCGGAATGGCGGAATTGGTAGACGCACAGGACTCAAAATCCTGCGAGAGCAATCTTATGTGGGTTCAAGTCCCTCTTCCGGCAGATTACCTTTGGTATATAATTTTATTGAATATAATTATTATGGCAATATTATCTTCAAACGAACTAAGACAAGAGACTGTTTTTAAAGATGGTTATGATTATTTTATAGTGTTAAAATATGACAGAGTTGTTCAAGGAAGGGGAGGAATGACAGTAAAAATAAAGGTGAAAAATCTTAAATCTGGATCTATAGTAGAGAAAGGATATAAGGGGAATGACAAGGTTGAATCTGTGGATCTTTCAAAAAGGAGTGCTCAATTTCTCTATTCTGATGGGGTAAACTTACATTTTATGGATACAGAAACATTTGATCAGGTGGAAATTGAAGGACAAAATAAATATTTTAAAGAAGGTGACAAGGCTGTTATATCTTATCTTGAGGGTGACCCTATCAGTGTAGATATACCTAATGTGGTATTATTAAAGGTGGAGTATACACAAGTCGGAGGAAATAGTGGGAACACTGTATCTAATGCGTTGAAGGAGGCAAAAATGGAAACTGGTATAACTGTTATGGTGCCTCTTTTTATCAAAACTGGAGAAGTAATTAAAGTCGCAACTTCAAATGATGAATATAAAGGAAGAAAGTAATATATCTGAATCAAATATAACAAAGGTTGTTTTAGACAACAATGTCAGACTTATACATTGTAAAATTCCCACATCTTCTTTTGTAACAATTGAAATTTCAGTCTTGGCAGGATCTAGAAATGAGAGTGATGATGAGATGGGTATAGCACATTTTCTAGAGCATACAATGTTTTCTGGTACAGATAAAAGGCCAAATAATAAAGTAATAGGATTTGAAATAGAGTCTTTGGGTGGAAGTATGAATGCTTTTACATCAGAGGAAACTACTGCCTATTATATAAAAATTCCATACGAAAATTTTACTAAAGCATTTGAAATTTTATCAGATATGTTTTTACATTCTAATTTTAATAGTTCATATCTAGAGATAGAGAAGGGAGTTGTTAAAGAAGAACTTAGAATGTATGAAGATACTCCACAGAGAGATATTTTCACTCTATATAATGAACTTTTATATAAAG
>DAHXLB010000009.1:0-4800 GCA_027371855.1 bacterium | reverse complement strand
GTATTTGTATGAAGATTGTACATCTATCCAATATAATCCAGGATTTAAATCTACTATATATTTTCCATATTTATTTGTACTTAATGTTTTTATAGTTTTATTATTATTACTATCTTTAACTAAGATTGTTGTTTGATAAGGGACAATACATGGATGTCCAACTCTACATACAGGTATAATATTGCCAATAGTAACTCTTCCCATAACTCCACTATTAAGTTTTATATTTTTATTTATTGGATGGTATAATAAAAAATATATAGATACAGTAAATAAAATTACAATTAGAAATATACCTATATATTTTAAATAATTTATTTTCATATATCCATAATTAACATAATTTGATTTGTATATCAATTTTTATACTGTCTCATTTATCTCAGTTATAATGATATCAAGGTTCGAGACAACGATGCTCAGAAATAATATATGTTAATTGCAAAATTAGGAAATGGGATAGTATTATTGGGGGCAGATCATACAGAAAAAGGACAAAATAATATATTTAAAAATATAAAAAATAAATATTCAGAAGTAGTATCATTAGTATTTATTGGAGGAAAGAATTGGTCACAAGATACAGAAGATTATTGGATAAGAAAGTTAGAAAT
Source organism: bacterium (assembly GCA_027371855.1). Taxonomy (GTDB): domain Bacteria; phylum Patescibacteriota; class Dojkabacteria; order JAKAPS01; family JAJZLI01; genus JAJZKG01. Next base: position 4,186 of record DAHXLB010000009.1, on the reverse strand, counting down.
GGATTCTCAGAAAAACAGAAACTCCAATAAGATATTTATATTAAAGGTTAAAATAAGGTTTTTAAAAATAGGGTTCCACCTAAGGGCAGCTTCCCGAATACTAATAATATAGTATATATTTGTCAAAAAGCGTATAATTTATTTTAATAAAATAATAAAAAACTAAATGGCCGAAAATGTAAACCACAAACATAAGACTTCCTTCTCATTTCTTGATAAGATAGCCTTATTTATTACCGCTATAGTTGGCACTATGTATTGTGCTTTCGTGTTTGCAGCAATAGCCTTTACGGGATTCCCATTTAAGGGTGCAACACCTCTTCAATATGTATTATGGACATCCACAATATTCCTCCAATTAGTATTACTTCCTATTATTCTTGTTGGCCAAAATTTACAAAACAGACATGCACAACTTTTGGCTGAACAAATGTATAGAATTGAAGAGCATAATGAAAAATTACTTGAGGAATTAGAAAAACTAAAAAATAATAAAAGTTAATTATTAAACTCCTATAAATAACATCTTTTTAAATATGATAAGTGTTATATTTAATTTTAATTAATATTTTAGAAAAAAGTTATAGAAGTATAGTATAATATCTATATGGAGAACCCAAACATCCTGGCTTTTGCTGGGTCGCTAAGAAAAAACTCATATAACAAAATGTTGCTTGATAGTATGGTTTTGTTAGGAAGGGATATATTTAATATTAATATATTTGATATATCACAAATACCACTTTTCAATCAAGATCTTGAAAACGATCCTCCTGAAATAATTAAAAAATTAAGAGAGCAAATTAATAATTCAGCTGGACTAATTATTGCAACTCCAGAGTATAACTTCTCCTTCTCAGGAGTTACTAAGAACATTATTGATTGGTTATCAAGAGTAGAAAAGCCTTTAAATGATAAACCAATATGCATATGCGGTGCGTCAGGGGGGTATTTTGGGACTGCAAGAGCACAAATACAGTTACGCCCGGTCCTTGCAGCAATAAATGCTAGAACTATGTCTAAGCCTGATTTATTCATCCCAAATGCTCAAAATGTATTTTCAGATACTGGAGAGATTAAAGATACTACAATACAGGATAACATTAAAGATTTCTTACAAAAATTTAATAATTTTATAAAATAGGTGTAAAATATAAGGTATATGAATAAAGGTTTGGTTCAATCAAAATTAATAATAGCAATATCTTTCTTCATACTGGGTATGATAGTAGGAGGAATTTTATATTATATATTTTATCCAAACTCCCCTTATTTGGGTTGGAAAGAAAAAACTATAACTGGAACAACAGTAAAGAACACAAAAATAAATGTAAATAATTCACCACATGTACTACCTAAAACTCCTACTTCTAAATATTAACCCTGTAATATGAAATCAATCATTTGAGATCTCCCTAGCCACTTTTGAGTGAAAATAATATTTAAAAGTTTGGATTGTCTTTTATTTAATTCCATAATATTCATAACATTTTGTTACATATTTGTAAATAATATGTTATGTAAGTATAGTAATGGTAATAAGAAAAAAACTAAATTTATAAGATATATCAACATTTTTTGGACATTTGTAATGGGGTGTTGTCATATTCATCGGAGAGGGAGAGATTCGAACTCTCGATACCACAAAGGTATACTAGCTTTCCAAGCCAGCGCACTAGGCCACTATGCGACCTCTCCTTAAAACTATTTTATCATTATAAGACCTAAATTATAAAATATAGAAAATAATACTAATACTAATAAACTCCCACCAATCAATTGGTAAATATTATGTTTTTTTAGAACCAGTCTAGAAAACCATACAACGGGTATTAATAGAGCTACTATTATAGAATATTCTTTATAAAATATGAAAACTACAATAAATAACGTAGTAATCATTATGGAGTGAAAACTGATTTTCCAAAATATTGTAATAAGTGTGGCAAATAAAATAATAAGAGTCAGCATATAAAGGATATGCAACAATCCTTGATTTAAACCATATATTGACAGAACTATATCACTAGATAATAACCAGATAGTTACAATAAATGAAGATATTAATCGGTCATGCATATTACTTAAATCAAAATCAATGTCACTAATATTGCTTTTTTTTATTTGAAAGATTAAAAAGATTAAGAATAAAATTAGTGGCATCATAACAAGTATAGGCCCAGCAAGATAGAATTTAGAAATCCCAAAATTTAAAAGTAGAATTATTGATATTACTGGAACAACTATATAAAAATCAAAAAATCTTGATACTACTATTGCAAAAATACTTTTATTCACTTACTATAATGATATATAAATTAAATTTGGATATATAAAAACAATGATATCACTAATACTTATAATAATACTAATTATTACCCTGTTAATATTTTATATTTTTTTTATATCTTATACAATGAAATCTAATAATTATATTTACAAGAAGTTGACACAAAATAAAGAATACAAAAATTTATTTGAATTCTATGAGAAATATGCAAAAGGTGAGATATCAGATGACGAATATTTAATTTTAAAAAATACTATAGAAAAATAAATGTTAGCATATTCTATTATCAACACAATTATATATATAGCATTGCTTATAGGTATTATATATATATCTATTTTTCTTATATCTAACCTGACAACTTCTGATCTAGATAAGTATAATAAGAAGGCAAAAAAGAAAGCAATAAACATATTGAAAGAAAGACTTAATAAGGGAGAAATTAACAAAGAAACTTATAATAGAATGAAGGATCATATATCCTCAAAATCAAATGCCTAGTAATGGATACACTAATTCCATAAGTTGTAATGGTAGAGGGCTAATAACTATTAGAAAATTAGAATGGTTGCATTTATATAATTTTATAAAATTTCTTCATTTAAATTCATCAAAAATTGATGATTTTTATGGAATAAGGGAAATGATTGTTGAAAAATCTGATTTTAAAGACATCCCAGATATTATGAAAAGAATTTATGATGGTGACTGTTTAATTTTATGTGCTTTTAATAATACTAACAATATTATTGGCTTTTCTGGGGTTTTCAAAAATTTAAATACTGGTAATTTTGAAATATTTATAGATAAAGACTATAGGAACAAAGGTATTGGGAATATTCTTATTAATACAACCTTGGAGTATTCAGGTTATTTAGGTGTGATAAATATGGATTTACATGTACGAGAGAATAATAAAAATTCCATAAGACTTTACAAAAAAAATGGTTTTAAAAAAATAAAGACGATTAAAAATAACATTGTTTATAATAATAGCCTAGTTAGTGAAATTCTTATGTCTCTAAAGTTACACTATTGAATATATTGAGAATAACATTTTATTCTGAGTTCTGAGAGCTTATCATTATTTAATATAAAACCATTTTTCCTTAATTTATTAACTATCCTATCAAAGGTATATATATCTCCATTAGCAGTTTTTTGTAAATTTTCTAAATCATTATAAAATAAGTTCTTTTTATTTTCTACCTGCTCTTTATATTCTATAATAATATTTTTTAAATCGTCAATATCACTCTTATCTGCCTTTTTGAGTTTAGAAAATTCTATCTTAACATCTTCCCCTAATACTCTTAAATATTGGGAGATATCTTTCTCTAAAGATATTAAATATATGTTTTTACCAAATAATATAGTACTAATATCGTCATTTACAAGGGAGCCATCGCTTTTATATTCAGGAATGAGGTAATGTGTTTGTATAATAATATTATCTCTATCTTCTACTTTTGCAGTTAAAGATACCAATATACCTCCATATTTTTTTTCAATAAGCACTATTTTTTTATTATTAAGGGTTTTATTCATAATTAGAAAATAAATCCGGCTATTATAGATATCCCCGAAAATAAATCTTCCAAACGTGAAGAAATCTCTTTAGTAAGATCTTCTTGAGTTTCTATCTCTATATATTCTGTCATAATAATTAATTTCCAAAAATCAATCATTATACCAATAAAAATAGTAAAAGTCAACGATTAGTCTTGTCCAATACAAAAACATACTGAAATGATATTTAATTCTAATACAGAAACATACTGAAAGTAGAATTGAAAAAGAAGAAGTGAGTCGTCATAATATATTTAGAATGAACATAAATATGAACGACTCACGTATAGTAAGTATAAAACAATTAGAAGAGATAATAAATGGATT
>DAHXLB010000034.1:0-1722 GCA_027371855.1 bacterium | reverse complement strand
TTCATCATAGACATCCTCATGATTTTGAATATATTAAAAGGAAGTATCCTCACAACCTTTATTCTCCTGAAACGTTAGGAGCTTTATTTATATTCTCTGCATTAAAATTAGATGGAGAAAAAGATCCTTATTTAAAAGGTGGTGATAATCAAGATAATCCTCTCACATATAATCCTCTTTATTATAGCTCAAAAAGATGGAAGAGTGCCATTATTGGTAAAATTACTGAATTACGTAATGAAGATACTATTACTCAAGCAGAACAAGTGACAATTTGGAGGCTACTTTACCTTAGGTTGTCCACTATTGAAAAATATAAAGGTAATATTGATGGAATATCAGGATTCATTATAAAAAAAATAAATAAAGCAGTACCATCAAAACATGAACATGGAGTTACTCATGATTTTTTTGATATGGTAGTACGATCAATAAGCAAAAAAAGCAGGTAGTATTATTCTTTATAGATTTCACACTTATATAAATTTAAAAGATTATAAAGTGACATATTTATCGAGAATAACCATTATCTATACTTAAAAATTCTGCTGGCTTTATAATATTGATACATTTCCAGAAGATAAATGTCATTCCAACGTTTACGTATATCTAAATCTATAATAGCTAGTCTAAGTACTCACTACTACTTTCTAGATCATGTTTTACTGCTTGATCTATTTCTCTAAGTAGCCTTCATCAATTGTAATATTAACTATTTGTGTACTCATAATTTTATCTTCCTTGGACCTAGATCGGGACTAGGGCCTTAAATCTTGATCCTTGTATTAATATTGTATATTGTATGATTTTGCCAATATAGGATTCTTGACAAATTACTCTACAGATATATTATAAAATTGTGGATACAGTAAAGCAAATATTAGTAAGGAGAGATCAAAGGATTCAAAACCCAGATATAAAAAGATCTCCAGGATTCCCATCTCTTTTTGAACTTGATTATAAACCAGAAGGAATAACCAGAGAAGAATTTGAAAGAACCCAGCCTCATTTAGTAAAAATTTTAGATCTAATAACAAGACGTGTAGGAGGAGTCCCCATTGATACAGAAAATGGGGAGAGAAAGGATGATTTATTCAGGAGAGGATCTTTTGGTATTTATTCAGATATTAGAGCATTACATCAAAAATTTGAATTACCAATACCAAAAGTTCAAGAAAGTCTTATTCGCAAAATTAGAGGTTCTGATCTTTTAGTGGATATAAGAAGGGTAGCAATAATAATTGGAAATAAAGGTATAGGTTGTAGTATAGCAGAACTTTTAGATCAGGTAAGTACAGAGTACCCTCAAGATCTTGAATATATAGAAGATAGGTATCATAAATCTGGACCTTGTTTCCTTGGATCCAGATCCATTGGATCCAGATCCCCTTGTTTTTTAGGAGCAGTGTTAACATTTTCAACTTTAAGGCTCAATGATTTTCATTGTATACATTACTCATATTAAAACTTGTCTCTGGGTACTTGACTTAGAATATAGAATCCTATAAATTATATCTAATGAAAATCTTAAAATCATTAATATTTTTATTTGTTATAGCTACTGTATTTACTCTTGTAGCTCATAAATCCTTTGCTGCATCAGCACAATTATCTCCATATTCTTGGGACCCAGGTCTATATGCAACTACTTCAACATATGGAAGTACTGTTCATGCATGGGGTCAAAGACAAAATCAAGGAGCTTGGGGAACAGGTCCTGTA
>DAHXLB010000023.1:0-38715 GCA_027371855.1 bacterium | reverse complement strand
AGTGTTAATATTTCATAAACAGTGTTTGCCCCTGCCCTACTTATTATTATATCTGTTTTTCTAAATACCTCTCCTATCTCATCTCCCCATATACCACGTCGTATTATATATCTTGCTTGCAGGATTGCAGGAAGTGTTTCTCTCAGTGTTACAGCTTTTTTATAATCATCAAATATAGTATTAGATCCAGTCTGGTGTATTATATTATATTGTTTAAGCAACTTTTTTATATTTTTAAATATTACTTGATTTATAATATGAGATCCTTGATTTCCACCAGTTATATATAACACAGGAAGTTTTTTATTAAATTTAAAATTATCAGTTTTAGATCTAAATATCTCATCTCTTAGAATATTACCTGTAAATATTATATTTTTATCCCTCAAGCTTATCTTTTTGAAATATTTTTCTGTATCTTTCCAGGTTGTAAAGATTGTGTTCGAAAAAATAGATGTTATTCTTGAGGCTAACCCTGGGATTGAAGCCTGTTCATGTGTGAATACTTTTACTTTAAAAATACCTCCCCAAAAAACTACAGGGACAGATACGTATGATCCAAAAGACATTATGATTCGTGGTCTATATTTTGCTACATAATAGAATGCTTGGAAGAAACCTATTGGAATTTTCAAAAATGATATAACACCTTTTATGGATAAGAACCTATATAGTTTTCCAGTATTTAATGGTAAAAATTTTATCTTATTTTTCTGTGCAAACTGATACTCTTGAGATAAAGATTTATCAAACAATATTGTATGCTTAATTCCTACAAAAAATATATTTGAATTTTTTTTATCTTTAATACCATCATATATAGCTTGCGCTGGAGTTAAATGCCCTCCTATTAAAAAGATAGTATTCTTTCTCTTCATGTTTTTTTATTTATATTTAGTACAAAGCCAATAGCTGTTAGTAGTATTATAACAGATGATCCTCCATATGAAATCAGTGGTAATGGTATACCTGTTAAAGGTATTACTCCAATATTCGCTGCTATATTTAGCATTGCTTGAATACCTATCCAAATTCCAATTCCTGCAACCATAAATTTACCAAATGGGCTTCCAGATCTTATAGCTACTTTGAATATAAGATAAACAAGATACAAATATAGTGCAATTAATAGTATACTTCCAATTAGCCCCATTTCTTCAGCAAGAACAGCAAATATTGAATCCGTTATTGATGTTGTACCAACTAAATATTGGTTTTTCTGTACAGACTGTGTGAAACCAACCCCTAATAATCCTCCAGATCCTATAGCTATCATTATTTGATGTACTTGGTACCCAGCTCCTTGCAGAAAAGAATTTGATGTTGATGAATTTAGATAAGTTAAAAGTCTTTGTACTCTATATGGTTCTATGACTATTGCTAGAATACCAGCAAATACAAATGTAAAAAAAGATATTAATAAATTAATTTTAAGATATTTTGAATTATCTCCTAGTATCAGCATAAATAGGGCAATTAATATTATTATAATCGTTGTTCCTAAATCTTTTTCAAGTACAATTAATCCTGCCACAAATGCTGTAATAGCAAGAAATGGTAGTAGTAATTTTTTAAAATTTTCACTAAATGTTTTTATATTGTCTATTATATTTTGTCTTTTAACCAACCATGCAGACATATATGTTATAAATGCAAATTTAGCAAACTCTGAAGGTTGAAAATTAGCAAAATTTAATAAATTTATCCATCTCGCAGACCCATTAATTTTTCTTGATAGTATTATGACTACAAATAAGAGAAATATTGCTAATACCATAAGTAGAAATGAATATTTTTGGAATAATTTATAGTTGATTTTATATACTATAAAGCCTGCTATAGAACCTACAACCATCCATAAACTTTGTAGTAAAATATAATGGTATCTTCCTGCATATAATCCTAATGAACCATCAAACACCATTACTATTCCTATTACAGATATTATAATTGTGACTATAATTATTCTTTTCTGAAGATAATCTCTATTTACTTCCATACAATTTTTATATCACAGGATAAAGTAATAACTCAAATTCTTGGATCCAGATCCTTGGATCTAGATCCTATTTTTGGTATGTATGTTTTGTATTATGCCAAGTGAGATTAGGATGGTTATTAAAGAGGATCCCCCATATGACACCAATGGTAGTGGAATACCTGTAACTGGTACCAGGCCAATAGACATACCAATATTTATTACAAATTGGAAAAATATCATTGTTATAATTCCAAAAACTAAAAGGAATGCAAATTTACCCTCAGTATTCTTCAGAATTAATAGTAGCCTTGCAAATAAAACAATATATAAAAACATAAACACTATATTTCCTATAAATCCAAAATCTTCTATGAAGGTGGAATATATAAAATCTGTAGTATCTTCAGGTAAAAAATTTAAGCTTGACTGTGTTCCATTGCCATATCCTTCTCCCCATAAACCACCGGATCCAATAGCAATTTTTGACTGAGTTGTTTGGAAATTTAGAGAGTTTGAATAACTATTTGAAGATGGAGAAAGAAAACCTACTATTCTTTGTTTTTGATAATTTTTCATTAGATGATCCCAAACTACAAATTTAAATGTAGATCCAAATAGGATCCCAAATAAAACTATACCTAGAAACAAATAGGAATACACTTTCTTTCTAGATACTCTATAGAGTATTGTTTCTAAGGCTAGGAAAATTAGAAATAAAGCAATATTTATCTTAAAAAATATTAAATTTAAATTAGCTGAAAGGAAATTTATACTTAAAAATATTGTTATAAAAAGTGACGATACTATAAATGTTAAAAACATTATAATTAATTTTATTTGATCATAATATGCTGCAAAAACAATAGCAGCCCATATTACTACAATAACTATTGATGTACCCAATGCTGGTTGCTTAAACACAAGTGCAACTATTGGTAAAATCATTAAAAATCCTAGGAGAATTTTTTTTACTATTTTCTCTCCTTTTTGAAAAACAGTAAAGAAAGATGCTGTTATGAAAATAATTACTATTTTTGCAAACTCAGCAGGTTGTATATCTATTCCTCCTAATGTGAACCACCTATGAGTATTATTTAGTTTTATGTTTAATATATATATCAGGATAAGAAGAATAAATACAACTATATAACCTATTATTTGAATAGATTTATACTTATATATATTGTAATCAACACCTATTAGAAAAAAATAAATAACTAAACCTAATACCATAAATATAGTCTGTCTTTCTGCTATATAAGAGTTATTAGTTGATGATATAGTAATTATTCCTATTATCATCAATAGAATAATTGTTATAGTGAGGATAAAATCTTGTTTGATGAAAGCTTTAAACATCTATTTTTACATAAAGAATTCGATCATCTATTTTTAGAACTACACCCAAGTCTTCACCTAGATCATTCCATTGCTGTTTTGTCATAATATTAAAGTCTTTTGATTTTATTGATCTTTTTATATCATCTTTAAATTTTGTTAAAACTTCTAATATGTTATTATCTTCTGAATATATTATAGTACTTATTTCATCTTGCATATTTAAATGCATATTGCGTCTAAGATTTTGTATTTCACGTATTATCTCTCTAGATATTCCTTCTTTTATTATTTCTCTATCAAGTTTTGTATTAATACCAACAGATCCAAATTTATTTTGTTTACTTTTAAAACCTTTCATATCTTTAAAAAGTAAATTTTTAGTATTTATTTCGTTTTTTATTATTTCGAAAATCTTAGTATTTGTGGTATCTTTATTGTTTTCTAAATCGTTATAAACTATATATGCTTCATTGATTGGTTGTTTTAATTTTATTGCATTTTCAATCCTTATACTTTGAAGTTGTGATATAGCATTTCTTGCAAGGTCCATTTTGAAGTTAAGCTCTTTATTGATTAGTTTTGTATTAACTGTAGGATAATCTTCAAGATGTACACTTTCCTTTGATCCTTTAAGTGATTGATAGATAAATTCAGATAAGAAAGGTAAAATAGGTGCAGTTATTATAGAGAATTGTAGTAATGTGTGATACAAAACATTAAGAGCTATTTTATCCCCTTTAACAAATCTATCCCTAGATCTACGTATATACCATGTTGATAAATCTTCTATAAAAGGATGAATAGATAATGCTGCATCCATAAGATTATATTCTTCTATATTTTTTGAAATATCAGATTTTAATATTTCAACTCTTGAGATCATCCATGAATCTAGAATATTCTTAGAATTATCTAGTGGAGTTTCTGTAAAATCAAATGTGTTTGCGTAGATAGTAAAGTATTTTAAAGAGTTGTAAATTGTCAAAAATATATCCTTTATAATATCTGCTACTCCTTGATCTTTAAAATTTAAATCTTCCCCATTAACTAAAGGTGATTTTATAAGGTATAACCTCAAAGCTTCTGCTCCAAATTTGTCTATAAGTAACATTGGATCTGTATAATTTTTCTTAGATTTAGACATTTTTTGTCCTCCACCTGCCTGTACCAGTCCAGTGGTTATAACATTTTTAAAAGCAGCAGAATCCATCAGTGCTGTGGAAATTGTATGTAGTGAATAGAACCATCCTCTTGTTTGATCTATAGCTTCAGCAATAAAATCTGCAGGAAATGTTTTCTTGAATCTATCTTTATTTTCAAAAGGATAATGTTTTTGTGCATATGGCATTGATCCTGATTCAAACCAACAATCCAACACTTCAGGTATTCGTTTTAATTTACCGGTTTTACACTCACTACAATCAAATTCAATATCATCTATAAAGTGTCTATGTATATCAGATATATTACGATTTGATAAATCTTCAAGTTCTTTAATTGATCCTAAAATCATTATATTAGAACATTTATTGCATTTCCAAACAGGTAATGGTGTACCCCAATATCTATTTCTTGATATACACCAGTCTGGAGCATTCTTCAGCCCTTCTTTAAATCGGCCATGTTTTATATGTTTAGGGTTCCAATTTATAGTCTCATTATTTTTTAAAGAATCATTTTTTATCTTTTGAACATTTAAAAACCAAGAATTCATAGAGTAATTCAACAAAGGTGTATCACATCTCCAACAATGAGGATAAGAGTGTTCTATTTCTATAACCTTTAGAAGATGGTTATTTAGTGAGAGAAACTCTATTATTCTCTGGTTTAAATCTCTAGCTTCTTCCCCTGCCCATTCCATCATTGGGTATTCAGAAAACCTACCTTCTATACTTACATGATTTATATGTGGAACTTTTAATTTTTGTCCTAATAGCATATCTTCCTCTCCAAATGCTGGAGCAATATGTACTATTCCTGTTCCCTCATTATCTGTTACAAAATTAGCTTCTACTACAAACCAACCATCTTTTTTGATTATATTTTTTTTCTTACCTATATCAAATATTGGACTATACCTTTTTCCAATTAAATCTTTTGAATTTATATCTCTTAGAATCTTATACTCCATACCTTCAAATACATACTCTACCCTACTTTTTGAAAGTATATATATTTCATCATTACTTTCAACCTCAACATATTTAAAATCTTTATTTATTGCAAGTAAAGTATTTGCAGGGAGAGTCCATGGTGTTGTTGTCCATGCTAGAAAATATTTATTCTCATCTTCTAATTGGAATTTTACTATTACAGATGAATCTATCAGGTCTTTATATCCCATTTGTACTTCTGTATTAGATAGAGGTGTGGCGCACCTTGGACATATATGTATGCTCTTATACCCTTCATAAATAAGACCTTTTTCATATATGGTTTTAAATACGAACCATATACTTTCCATATAGTCTCGATCCATTGTTTTATAATCATTTTCCATATCTACCCATCTACCCATCCTATTTGTTATGGTTTTCCACTCTTCAGCATATTTTAAAACTATAGCTCTACAAGATTCATTGAAAACATCTATTCCTAAACTTTCAATTTCTTTTTTATTTTTTATACCTTTTATCTTTTCAACCTCATACTCTACGGGCAATCCATGGCAATCCCACCCAAATCTTCTTTCAACATAATATCCTTTCATTGTAAAATATCTTGGTATTATATCTTTTATAGTCCCTTGTATTAAATGACCATGATGAGGAAGTCCAGTAGCAAAAGGAGGTCCATCATAAAAAGAATATTCAGGACTATCCTCTCTTTGCTCTAGGGATTTTTGGAATATACTTTTAGTTTTCCATAAATCCAGTATATCCTCCTCTATTTTGGGAAAATCAGGTTTTGATTCTAATTCTTTAAACTTCATTGGATTTAAATCCCTAATTCAGTCTGTATATTAAGTAAAGAACATTTTACAATAAATATTACTACCTGTCCAATATAATAAGTTCTACATATTTGGATCTAGATCCTTGATCTTGATACTTTGAACTTATACTTAAATTCTATATAATTGTGTTATTATTTTGTTAGCTGATTACCACACTGTGAATATGTTAAAAAAAATTATTAGAGTTTTCCCTTATATATTAACAGTGCTTTTAAGAATACCTCCATTTTTTGAACCACATACATATACTGATTCAGGTATATATTCTGCTGTAGGTATAGGTTTGAATCATGGGGATGTTTTATATAGAAATATTTTTGATAATAAACCACCCTTTATTTATTATCTTTACTCATATTTGGAAAAAATACCCCTAAGCTTAACATTTGAATACCAAATGTTATCTTTGATAGCCACATTGTTAACAGAATTTTTTATTTATAAAATTGCAAAAATTAAATTTGGGGAAAAGGTTGCAATATTATCAACACTATTTTTCTCAATTTTTGTTGCTAGTGCATTTTTTGAAGGCAATGTAGCAAATGTAGAAAATTACTTTATGTTTTTTACGACATTATCAATATACCTTACTTTGAGGAATGATAAATTTAAAAAGAGCGTATTATATACATATCTTTTAGGAGTAATTTTAGGGTTGGGAGTAATGTTTAAAGTATCAGCACTTCTAGATGGTTTTTTTGTTATAGTATTTTTCTTTTTTATCTTTGATAGAGGTCTCCTTAAGTCTAGACTCCTTGAGACTGGTCTCCTTGAGACTAGTCTTCTTGATTTTAAATCCTTTATAAAAAATAGTTGGTTCTACGGTATTGGTGTTTTATCTCCTATGATAGTTTTCTTATTATATGAGTTTTCAATTCATAATTTTAAAAATACAATAAATGCAATATTTTTATATAATATTCCTTATGTATCATATCAAGCATCTAATAGAATTTTAGGGTTTTCATATTTTAAATTTACCCTAGTTCTATTTTTTATAGTTCTTATTTCTGTATATTTTTTATACAAAAAATTTAAAATAGATATTAATGTTGTAACAATATTCCTTTGGTTTGTGTGTGACTATTATGCTAGTGTTATATCTGGAAGAGGATATTTACATTATCTTCTCCAACCTTTAGTTCCATTTTCAATATTACTTGCCTATCTTATTTTTCTTCTGATTAGGAAAAATATCATTTATAAAGTAATTATTGTTATATCAACTGCAATATCTATATATGTATTGCTGCTTTATTTTCTTATTTATAAACCATATTGGCTTATACCAATACAATATCAAAATAAAGTAGATTATTATCCTACATTTATATCTTATATAACAGGGCAAAGTTCAAAATCTCAATATTACCATTTCTTTAAAGGTAATAACTATAACAATGTTGCAAAAGAATTAAATACTATAAATGTTAAGAATAGGAGGATTTTTGTTATGGCTAATTACCCTTGGTTATATTATGAAACAAAGGCAATACCAGATACGCCATACTCTGATGATTTTATGCTTAGAAATGGAGAAAGAACATATTATAACAAAGCTTATTTTTATCTAGAGAAACATAATCCATATGTAATAGTATATTTTAATGATGGATTGAATTTTGTTCAACTTTTTAAATTAATTGATACACAATATACACTTAAAAAAACTATAGAGGGAGTACAGATTTACATTAGAAAAAACTAGTTTGTTTTAGTTTTACTAGATGTACCTTTTTTAATAATTGGAGAAGTTTTGTCATTTTTATCTTTAATCTGTTCAATTAAATCCTCTTTAATCTCGTCAACTTTATCTTTAAATGTTTGTTTAGAATCATTATATTTAGTAACAACGTCCTCCCTATTTTCCTTTTTAGAGAAGTAAGATGTTAAAGTTCCTGTAACAACACCTGCTACGAATGTGAATAACAATTTACCTCCATTTCTTCTATTTTTGTTGGCCATTACTAATTGAATATACTATATTTTAAAAATTAAGTATATATTGAACATTAATATAGTGTAATTTGTTTCTCAACAATTAATTGAATATAATATCTTATATTGATAGAATAATTATATAACTTTATCTTTTTAATATGAAATTTCTAATTTTTGCTGGAGGTAATGGGACAAGGTTATGGCCTGTATCAAGAAAGAACTCTCCTAAACAATTTCAAAAATTTTTATCTTCAGAATCTTTGTTTCAGCAAAATTATAATAGATTGGCTAATCATTTTAATAAGAAAGATATTTATATAGTTGCTCCCTCTTCATATGAATCTATGATAAAAGCCGAAATTCCAGGAATTTTAGATTCTAATATATTACTTGAACCAGAAACTAGGGATACTTTTGCCTGTGTTGGATTTGCAGCATTTTTAATGGATGCAAAATTCAAAAATGAGGAAATTGCTATTTTATGGTCTGATTATCTAATTAAATATGATTTAGTTTTTACTAATGCACTAGAGAGTGCTTTTAAATACTCTAAATTACATAATAAGATTGTTGAAATAGATGTTAACCCCACGGATCCAAATGTTAATTTTGGCTATGTAAAAATTGGCGATCAGATAGATAATATAGGAGGTTTTAATATACATAAATTTTTAAGTTTTAAAGAAAAACCTGATTATAAGACAGCTAAAGAATACTTTGAGAGTTTTGAATATTTATGGCATACAGGGTTAACTGTTTTCCCAAATAATATGCTTATATCTTTATATATGAAATATGCAAAGGATGTATCATTATTTGAATCTATAACAAAAAGATACTTAAAAGGTGAAGATTTTACAGATTTATACTTAAAAATTGAGAAAATATCAGTTGATTATGCAATTTTGGAGAAAATAGATCCTAAAGATATAGTTGTAATTCCGGCTGATTTGGGTTGGTCTGATGTTGGAAATTGGAAATCCGTTAAAGAAGTTTTAGAAGAAGATTTTGACAGTAACGTTCTGCTTTCTGATGGCTTATTTGTAGATGCTGATAAGTCTATTGTTTTTTCTACAAATAAAAAGAAATTGATTACTTTAATAGGACTCTCTTCTGTTGCTGTGATAGATACAGAAGATGCATTATTAGTTTGTAATATAGATGATTCTCACAGAGTAAAAGAATTAATTGAAAAGCTCAAAGAAGAAAAAAAACACAACCTTCTCTAAACATTGATACTTTTTTTTGTTGTAGGAACATATTGTATGTTTTTTCCAAACAGTAACCTTGTTTGAGCATCAATAGCTGGGATTGAGGAGAATATTATGCTAACAAGAGGATAAGTCACCCATCCAACATATGAAAATGCATTCTTTAATATTTTCTCCTTACCCCTTTTTGGAGCAAGTTTAGCTTCAAAGAATAATATTATAACAACAAGTAATGTTGATACAGTCATAATTCTACTAATAAGTGAAGGCATAGTATAAGATAAGGACAATTTTTGATAATGACTATTGAGTTCAGGAATAAGATCTCCGAAAGTTATTATAATAGGAGCTAGAGATCTCTCAAAGGAATTTCGTAACTGTTGGAACAATAGATAAAACTTTTTATATCTTGAAAGTTCCTTATGTTGTATGACATTAGGTATGCTAAATGTCATTTCAGATGCACCCCATGCCCATCTACGTAATTGTTTATATTGTTCTTTTATACTTTTCCAGTATGTATCTGATAGCACTGCATCTCCAAATACAGGAATATATAAAGGAACAACTTGTGCGTCATTGCCATATTTAATTGTTGTTTTCCAGAATAACCTTTCATCCTCAGGTATTATATTAGTATCCCAATACCCTACTTCATTTAAAGATCTTAGGTTTATTGCATAACATGAAAAATTTATAAACCTTTCAGGTTTAAATGTAACTGCCATCTGCCATTGAGCAGCGAATGTGGCTATTATTCTTGATACAATAGGAACTTTCCATATATTGTTATAAAAAATAGGTATGGGTTGAAATATCGTTGAGTATCTTTTATCAGTTTTTAAAAATGTATATGTTAAGTATGCAAAGTAGTTGGGTTCATGTCTATAATCCGCATCATTACTTGTAATTAAAATATTCTCAGTAGGTATACCAAATTTTAAATTCTGTTTATAAAATTCTCTAGCTGCAAAATTTTCATTTGATGCCTTCCCTGCTATCTCATTACCTTCTAAAGTGTGAACTGTAATTATAAATTTATAAAAATCATTTTTATATATCTTTTGTAATTTTTTAGCAATTATTTCTCCATTAGGGAATTTTTTTTCAGTGGCAATTAATATAATTTTTCTCTCTTTTGGGTATATTGTTTTTTTACAAGCCTCAATAGTAGGAATCAGGATATTTTCACCTTCATTAGCTATTGGTATAAGTAAAACATTATATATATCCTTCCAAGATACATAATCTTTATCAAGTTTTTCTATCCAATCCACGTTCTCTACTTTTCCTATTCTTTTATTAGCCATGAAGACCAATACCATCATAGTTAATGATTGGTATACAAAATATGTAATATATAGAATAACTAGGTAAATAACTATAGTAGGTGCAGTAAATGATAGTATAAATATAATAATTATAGTCCCCCAAAGCATCAACCCTGGTATCATTTGTATGAACCTTTCTCTTTTTTGTATTTTATTAATATTTTGTCCGTACATAGAAACTTTTTATCAGATTCTGAATCAAGATTCTTTATTATAGGTTCTCAAATCTAGATGATTTCAATTATAGCACAATTATTGGATCTGGACCCTGATCCTTATAACTGGAATGATAGCTATGATAATGTTAAAATCCTATTTATGCAAGATACCGTAGATAATGACACACCTGCAATGATTGAGTACTATAAAATAAAGACAGATAATCCTGGTGCTGTAATTTTATTTCGTATGGGAGATTTTTATGAAATATTTGGAGAAGATGCAAAAATTTTATCAAAAATATTAAATATAACTCTTACATCTAGAGATAAAAATAAAAGGACTCCCATGGCTGGATTCCCTTATCATGCCCTAGACTCGTATATACCAAAAATGATGGAAAAAGGTTTGAGGGTTGCCATATGTGAACAGATAGAAGAAACTCCCACAAATTCAAAAAAGAGAATTATACGTAGGGAGGTTGTAAGAATAATCACTCCTGGAACAAATCTTGGCAGCTCTGATGATAATCCCATATCAAATAACTTTATATATTCTTTACACCCCGAAGGTAATAATATTTTTTCTTCCTCATTTATAGATTTTGCTGCTGGTAAATTTTATATATTAGATCTTATGAATGAAAAATCTCTAAGATCTTTTATAGCAACTATCAATCCTAAAGAAATTATTATCCCAGAAGGCCTTACCCTATCTCTTGGATCTCATCCAATTGGCTCTGAGTTTATTGGTTTTAAACAAATTCCATCTAATTATTTTAAGAAAGATTCTTTATATGAACATTTCCATCTTACTACGCTAAAAGGATTTGGTATAGATGACAATCATTTATCACTAAAAACTGCAGGAGCAATTATGTATTATATAAATGATACCCAGAAAGGTACTTTGGATCATATTAAAACATTGAGTCATTTTAAATCAAAGGATTTTATGATACTTGATGATACAACCCTGAAGAGTCTTGAGATAACCCAAAATTTGAAAGATAGGTCTTATAGAGGTTCCCTTTTTGAAACCTGTAATATGACCTCTACGACAATGGGTGCTAGGAAATTAGCTTTCTTTCTAACACACCCTTTGATGGACGCATCATTGATAGAGAGAAGACATAATGGAGTTTCAGAACTAATAGATTTAAAAATATATGATGAAATATCTTCAATACTTTCAAATATGCATGATATAGAAAGAGTATCAGCTAGGATAGGTACAACATCTGTCAGTCCAAGAGATATGATATCTCTTCTACAATCGATTAATGTGTCATGGGAACTAAATAAATATTTGAAAAATGTAAAGAGTGAAATACTAATAGATGTGTTAAATGCTATAAAAATAGATGAGAACTCCAATTTAAAAGGGCTATATGACTTAATAAATAGAAATATAGTTGAGTCACCGGCAATAAATATTAAAGATGGCGGATTTATAAAAGAGGGAGTAAGTGATGAACTTGATAGGTATAAAAAAATAATGCAGGACGGAAAATCATGGATTATATCTTTCCAGAAAGAAGAACAAGAAAGACTTCATATACCCTCTTTGAAAGTACACTTCAATAGGGTTTTTGGTTACTATATTGAAATATCAAATACAAACAAAGATAAAATCCCAGAAGATTATATACGTAAACAAACTTTAAAAGGTGTAGAGAGATACATATCTTTAAAACTTAAAGAATATGAAGATATGGTGATAAACTCCCAAGCTAGAGCTTTAGTTTTAGAAAATGATATATTGCAAGATCTGAAAATAAAGATTAAAGAATTTATACCTGTTATACAAACTTTAGCTGAAAATATAAGTACTTTGGATGTTCTTACTTCATTTGCTAAAATAAGTAGGCATTTAAATTTTACTAGACCTCAAATTAATCAGAATAATGAAAAGCTAGAAATAATCAAGGGTAGACATCCGGTTGTTGAATCTTTTATAGCTCCTAATCCTTATATACCTAATGATATTGTATTTGATAAAAACAGTAATATATTGATTATTTCAGGGCCTAATATGTCTGGGAAGAGTAGTATACTAAGGCAAACTGCATTAATAGTTATACTAGCTCAATCAGGGTCTTTTGTTCCTGCAGAAAAAGTTAGTATTCCAATATTTGATAGGATATTCACGCGCGTTGGCGCATCAGATAATTTATCTATGGGAGAAAGTACCTTTATGGTAGAAATGATTGAATCTGCTAATATTCTGAATAATGCAACAGAAAAAAGTTTGATAATTCTTGATGAGGTTGGAAGAGGTACCTCAACATATGATGGAGTTGCTATAGCATGGGCAATCATAGAATATATACATGATAATATAGGTGCGAAAACACTATTCGCTACTCACTATAATGAGTTATTAGTATTAGAAGATTTACTGCCAAGAGTTTTTAATATGCATGTGAAGGTTATAGAGAAAGATAAAAAAGTGATCTTTCTACGTACTTTAGAGAAAGGAGGTACTGATAAAAGTTATGGTGTTCATGTGGCATCTATTGCTGGGTTGCCTAGTGGAGTAATACAAAGATCATATGAACTACTCTCTGATTTTGAACACAATAAAACAAAATATAAAAAGAAATTATATGAACAAAGTATATTTACGGTCCCTCCAGAAGAAAGTTTGGTTGAAAAAGAATTAAAAGCAATTGATATAAACACACTGTCTCCTATTGATGCATTCAATAAATTATTAGAGATTAAAAAAAAGATTAAATAATATGATAGAAAGAGATATTTTATTAAGACTTAAAGAAAGTTTAGATAATAGAAAGACAACTATAGTATTAGGGGCAGCAAGAACAGGCAAAACTAGTATACTTGGTATTATAGAATATTATATAAAAGATAACAAAATAGGTGATTTTTTATATATTGATTTTAAAATATATAAAAATAACTATTCTAAATTTTTAATAGATCTAGATTCTAAGATTAAACAATTAAAAGAGAAAAAAGGTAACAAAAAATATTTTTTATTAGATAATTTAGATTTGAATAACCTAGAAAATAAATTAAATTTTAATGATATTTTTTATAAATGTATTATTACAAGAGGTTTATTCGATGTAGAAAATAGTAATAGTGTTGAGGTTTTAAAATTATACCCACTATCTTTTATAGAATTTGCAAGATATAAAACTAAGCATACTGATATACCTAAATTCTTTGATACTTACCCATTACTTGTTTTTGATATGTTTAATGAATACTTAAGGTTTGGTGGATATCCAGAAGTAATTTTGAAAGAAACAGTAGATGATAAAGTAAAAGCACTCAAAGATATATATATTAGATCTATAGAAAAATCAAAATTTAGAGATGTACCAGGATTAGTAGATTTTGTTATATATATCTCAAATAAGTCCGGAAGAAATATACATACTAAATTTTTTTCTATGCTTAATATATTTAAGCCCCAGGATGTTATGGATTATATAATTCATCTTAAAAAAATAGGTTTGATATTTGAGTTATTTGATCTAAATGATCAAGATTTTTCAATCTATTATTTTATAGATATTGGTTTACGTAATTATATACTAAATGAAAATTCAATAGAAAAACTTGATGATGATCATTATTTGTTTTCGAATCTTGTATTTATTATATTACTCAACATTTTTTCAAACGATAAAGAAATCATATCAATAAAATATTTAAGAGGATATAAAAGGACACGCCCTGAGATTGTAGTTACAAAGAAAACTGAGCATGTTATTATAAGACCTAAAATATGGAATAGGTTAGATCATATTAATGATACAATAATCTCATATATGAGTGATAGTAAGTTTAGAAATTTATTTATAGTAACTATAGCCGGATATGATACATTATTTTATGAAGATAGAAAAGTTAGTATAATACCGTATTATGAACTTTTTTATCTAGACCTTTTTTCAAATGATCAAAATACTACAAGAAAATTTAGCAAATAAGATAGCAGCAGGTGAAGTAATTGAAAGACCGTCTTCTATACTGAAAGAATTATTAGAGAACTCAATTGATGCAGGAGCTTTAAACATTACTGTAAATATTAATAATTTAAATATTAGAGTTGATGATGATGGTGAAGGTATGAGTAAAGAAGATCTAACTCTGTCTGTTGTAAGATTTGCTACTTCTAAAATTAAGGAGGAGTCAGATTTATATAATATACAAACGTTTGGGTTTAGGGGTGAAGCCTTACCCTCTATAGCTTCTGTTTCAAAAATGAAATTGGCATCAAAATTTAAAGATAATAAGGATTCATATATGCTAGAAATAGAAGGCGGCAAGATTATTGATATATCTGAATTTCCTATTCCAAAAGGAAGTTTTGTAGAAGTTAGAGATCTTTTTTTTAATACTCCTGCAAGGTTGAAATTTTTAAAAAATCAAAATACTGAGTTTAAATATATGCTAGATGTATTTGAGAAATCCGCACTATCGAATCCTTTAATACACTTTAAACTTTTAAGAGATAACAAAGTAATATATGACATGTATCCAGAAGACATTAGAAAAAGGTTTACTACTATACTACCTAAAAATAATTACCAATTTATAGATATAGATTTATATACATTTGGGATTAAGGTTAAAGGTTATATAGCATCTTTGCAAAATACAAGGCCTACTAGAGATCTATTATATATGTATATAAATAAAAGACCTATTTTTAATAATGTTATTGGGAAAGCCATCATTGATGGGTGTGGAAATCTACTTGAAAGAGGTAAATATCCTATTATTGTATTATTTTTAGATGTTCCTAATGATAGTATTGATGTTAACGTACATCCTAGAAAATTAGAAGTTAGATTCAAAGATTCTTCTAATATTTTCAACATCGTAAAAACAGCTGTAAACAAATCCATAATGGATAAAAAATTCCAGGAATTCATTCCAAGGGAATTTGGTCCAAGAGAATTGATTCCAAATAGTATAGATTCAGGATCAAGAGATTTTAAATCTACTGGATATACTGTAAATACAAAAGAAACCCAATTTAATAGAGAATCCCGCGGATCTGGATCCCGCGGATCTTCATACTCCTTATTCCAAGATAGTAGTTTTGTACAAAATGAGTTATATAACATAAATGTTTATCAGTTATATGATAAATTTTTAGTTCTTGAAAAAGATGAAGGTATAGAGATAATAGATCAGCATGCAGCATCAGAAAGAGTCAGATTTGAAGAGATTAAAAGGAACATAAAAGATAATAATGTAGAAAAACAACAACTTTTAATCCCCTATTCTATAGAGTTATCCAAAAAAGATTTTATTGAAATTAAATCAAAAATTGATATATTAAAATCAATAGGGTTAGACCTAGAAGTATTCGGAGATAATATAATAAATGTTACTACAATACCTATTTTTCTGAAGGATTCTAATATACAAAATATAATACATGAGATAATAGAAGATATAGAGAGTCCTAATTCTAAAAGTTATGATGCCGAGATTAATATCTTTATAGCTACAATTGCATGTCATTCAAGTATTAGGTTTGGAGACCATCTTGAGATTCATGAGATGCAAAAATTAGTTGTGGATTTAAGGAACTGTGAATACCCTTTTACATGTCCTCATGGTAGACCAACGACTTTTGAGATTCCAAGAAAAGAGTTATATAAAAAATTCAAAAGGAATTAATCACCTTACAGTAACACTTTTTGCTAGATTCCTTGGTTTATCAGGATCGTTTCCTCTTAATATGGTTAAATGGTAAGCTAATATTTGAATAATTGTAGTTGAAATTACCCACCAGCTAGTACCTTTGTATGGAACGTGGATATAATCATCAAAAATTGGATCTTTTTTATATGTTATTCCTATGGTAAAAGCACCTCTAGATTTCACTTCTCTTGCGGCAGATATTATAGATTGGTAAGTACTATCGTTAGGAGCCAATAAAATACAAGGTATATTTTCTTTAATTAAAGCAAGTGCTCCATGTTTTAACTCTCCAGCATTGAAAGCTTCTGCATGGATGTAACTGCCTTCTTTGATCTTGAGCGCAGCTTCTAAGGCTATTGGAAAACTTTGACCTTTTCCTAAAGAAAATAAATAATCACAATCACTTATTTTCTTTGCTATATCAATGAATTTTTTTTGAGAATTTAAAGATAATAGATCATTAATACCATCTATTGTATATTTAATATTTATCTCACCTGTTTTTATATCTTTACTTAGATTATGGTAAGTTAATGTTAATATACCTAATGTTGCTATAAAAGACTTTGTCGCTATTACTGATCTTTCTACTCCGGCATTAATAGGTATACATATATCAGATTTTCTTTGTAAGCTTGAGAAAATAGAGTTAGTTATTGATACTATTCTCATATTATTAGATTTTGCTATTTCTATACAATCTAGAATATCTAAGGTTTCTCCACTTTGTGATAATGCTATTAAAAGGCTTTCTTTTTCCATAGTTTTTATAAAATATGGAAATTCAGAAGCTATAAATACTTCGCTTGAAATACCTATTGATGTGAGCATATATTTAAAATATAAAGCCAAATGATAAGAGCTTCCTGCTCCTATCATATAGATATGCTTTGATTTTTTTATCTCGCTGGTTAATATAGTTATATCTGACAATGATGTATCTAAAATCAGTTTTAAAACATTAGGTTCTTGTTCTATCTCTTTTAATAACCATGTTTCATTAGGTTTTAGAGTATCTTCTATATTATCTATATTAACATTAATTTGATTGAGAACAACTTCTAATCTTGTAATAATATCCATTATTTTGAAACCTTCTTTGTTAATTTTTACCAATTGATTATTTTCCAATATTACAAAATTCTTTGAAATTCCTGCTAATGAAGGTAAATCTGATGATAAGTATGTCCCATCATTGCCACATGTTACTATAATAGGAGATCCATTCGTTATACCTATTATTTCTCTATTTTGTAAAGATAAAACTACAAAAGCATTAATTCCAGATATCTTATTGAATGTATTGATAACTGCATCTTCTAGATTTCTCCCTAATGATAACTCTTCTTCAATTTCGTGCGACAAAACTTCAGTATCTGTTTCGGAAATGAATACATGACCTTTTTTTGAAAGGTCGTCTTTCAGTTTTTTGAAATTTTCTATAATGCCATTATGAACAACAGAAATATTTTTTGTACAATCATAATGTGGATGTGCGTTGGTTTTAGTTATATTTCCAGAGGTAGCCCATCTTGTGTGACCTATACCTATATGGCTATTTTTAAACTTTACATTTTCTTTTACAGGACCAATTTCTTTTGTATTTTCAATCTTTTCATTTGTTACAATAGATATTCCCCAGGAATCATATCCTCTGTATTCTAACTTCTTCAAGCCTTGTAAAATTATACGTCCAGTATTATTAGATTCTCCTATATATGCATATATTCCACACATAAATTCATGATAACACTATATATATTTTTTTAAAAATTCTCCTGTGTAACTATTTTTTTCTTTTAGAAGATCTTGAATTTTGCCCTCAAATATTAAATTTCCTCCATTCTCTCCCCCATCCTTTCCTAAATCTATTATCCAGTCAGCCATTTTAATGACATCCATATTATGTTCTATTATAACTATAGAATTGCCTTGATCTACTAGTCCATTTATAACTATTAAAAGTTTTTTTATATCATCAAAATGAAGTCCAGTTGTAGGTTCATCAAGAATATATAATGTTTTTCCTGTAGCTTTTCTTGAAAGTTCTGTAGCTAATTTTATTCTTTGAGATTCTCCTCCAGAAAGTGTTGTTGCAGGTTGTCCTAATTTCATGTATCCCAGTCCTACACTATTTAGTGTTTCTAGTTTTACTTTTATAGAGTGAATATTATCAAAAAATATGATACCCTCACTTATAGTCATATCCAATATTTCCGCTATATTTTTACCCTTATATGTTATTGATAATGCCTCTTTATTATATCTTTTACCCCTACATACATCACATGTAACATATACATCAGGAAGAAATTGCATCTCTATCTTTATAATACCGTCTCCTTTACAATTCTCACACCTTCCTCCTTTGACATTAAAACTGAATCTTCCTGCCTTGTAACCTCTCATTTTAGATTCTCTAGTTTGAGCAAATATGTCTCTTATTATTGTAAACATATTGGTGTATGTAGCAGGGTTAGATCTCGGAGTTCTTCCAATTGGAGATTGGTCAATATCTATAACCTTATTTATTTTCTCAACCCCTGTAATATCTTCATATTCACCTACTTCTTTTTTAGTATGATAGATAACATTAGATAAATATGGATATAAAATATCATTTATAAGGGTACTTTTGCCAGATCCTGAGACTCCTGTGACTATTGTTAAAACACCTAGGGGAATTTTAACAGTTATATTTTTTAAGTTATGTTCTTTTGCACCCTCAACTGTGATAAAATCTGATATAGTTCTATGTTTTTTTGGAGTTTCAATTTTTTTAGTGCTGTTTAAATATTCTCCAGTAACCGAGTTTTTATCATTTTTAATTTCATCATATGTTCCTTGTGATATAACCTCACCTCCCATAACACCTGCTCCTCTTCCCATATCTATTATAAAATCTGCATTTTCCATCGTTTCTTTATCATGTTCTACTACAATCACACTGTTACCTAAATCTCGTAAATCTTTAAGGGTAGATATTAATTTTAAATTATCTTTTTGGTGAAGACCAATTGATGGTTCATCTAGTACATATAAAATACCAGATAATCTAGACCCTATTTGGGATGCAAGCCTTATTCTTTGAGCTTCTCCTCCTGCTAATGTTCTTGATGAACGTGACAAAGATAGGTAGCCTACTCCAACAGAAGAAAGAAATTTTATTCTTGCTTCTATTTCTTGAAATATTTGTTTAGATATAAACTTTCTATTCTCATCCAGATCTTTTTTACTCCCATCTAACCATTGTAGAAAATTATCAATAGATATCTGGCTTACTTGGTGTATAGGATTATTATTTATTCTTACATTCTGTGCATACTTATTTAATCTTGCACCACTGCAAAGATTACAAACCTTTTCTATCATATATTCCTCTATTTCTCTCTTCTTTTGATCAGAACCATTTTCATATTTATCTTTTAAATATTCTATTATTCCATGGAATTCTACTTTATAGTTTCTTCTGCTTTTAAATTTGGGTTTATATGATATCTCATACTTAGTATTTCCTGTCCCATACAATAATATATTTCTCTCTTTTTCATTATATTGACTAAAAGATTTTGTTAAAGGTATATTTTCCGCTTTAGACACTTCTTCCAATATTTTAATGATCCAAGAATTTTCATAATTTGTTATCTCATGAGTCATAGGATATATAGCACCTTCCATTATTGTAAGGTTGGGGTTGTATATGGTATCTAAGTCTATTATTTTTAACATTCCAAGTCCTCCACATTGTTGACAAGCACCATAAGGAGAGTTGAAAGAGAATAGATTAGGTTGAATCTCTGGAATTGCTAATCCACATTTTGGACAAGATAAATTTTCTGAGAATAAGGTGTCTGTATTGTCATCTATGTTATTGATTATTACTTCACCTTCAGATAAATTCACTGCGTTCTCTATAGATTCAGAAACCCTTGTCCTTGTTTCCTTACTATCATTATCCTCACTTTTTATGATTACTCTATCTACAACAAGCTCTATATTGTGAATCTTGTATCTTGATAATTCTACTTCCTCATCTAAAGATATTAATTTACCATTGATTCTTGCTCTTTGATAACCTTTTTTAAAAAGCGATAATAAAAGATCTTTATATTCTCCCTTTTTATTCTTTATTATTGGAGATAAAATTAAAATTTTTCTATCCTTAATTTTCCATACGGTATCTACTATCTGTTCAATTGACTGGCTTTCAATCTTTACATTACAATCTGGACAATAAGGTATTCCTATTTTTGAATATAGTAATCTTAGGTAATCATATATTTCTGTTATTGTTCCCACAGTAGACCTGGGGTTTCTACTAGCAGTTTTTTGATCTATTGAAATTGCGGGTGAAAGACCATCTATGTATTCAACATCAGGTTTTTCCATAACACCTAAAAATTGTCTTGCATATGAGGATAGTGATTCAACATATCTTCTTTGTCCTTCTGCATATATAGTATCAAATGCTAGAGAGGATTTTCCTGACCCAGATACACCTGTAATAACTACCAGTTTTCCTTTTGGAATATCAACATCAATATTCTTTAAATTATGTTCTTTAGCTCCTTTTATTATTATTTTATCCATAAATGAGAAATATTGGATCCAGATCTTTGGATCAAGATCCTTATATTTTAAGTCCACCTATTCTATCACAAAACTAACACTTTATTCCATTTTTATAATTATATGATGGAGGATATTAATTTAACCAATACATTTTAGAAGTTGAGTCTATATTACTTCCACGTGTGACATGTTGCAAATCTGAAAAATTCAGACTGTTCTTTTTATGATTAACTGTAACTTTCACTACAGCAATATCGAAAGAGTTGTTCATTAGAGTCATAAATGCAAGATTGTTGCCGGAAGGAGACCATGTGGGATGAGACTCCATACCAACATAGACAGTTTGTAAGGTTTTTTTATAAGTATTAAAACTGGAAGTTTCTGTATGTGTTAATATATTCTGCAGATTAAACTGCATAGTATATAAGTTTGCATTATTAGGACCTTTTCTTTCCAAGAATGCCAAATATTTACCATTAGGAGATAATCTTGGCTGCATAGCTTCTGATTTTAATGGAGTAACAGGATATGATTGACCAGTCTGAAAATCATAAAGCATTATTTGAGAATCTGGCTGAGCAAGATTCGAAGTCCAATATATATAACTAGTATATAAAATAAAATTCGGATTTGGCCATGTAACGCCTGCATCTCCTCCTGTAAATGGGTTAGGATTAACAAGATCAGTTTCTCCATAATAGTTTGGCCCCAATGCTTGGTTTGTAGATAGATAAGTTTGACTTGCAGATATTTGAAATATCCCCATTCCTGCAACTGGGACTCCAGTAAAAATTTTCTCTAAGTTTGTTAAATATGCTATATATTGACTATTTGGAGAATATGTTGGAGTTGCAGACCATAATTCATTATTGATATTTGAGTCTCTCCAATTTACTATTCTAGTAACACCTGTTCCATTTATATTCATTTGATATAAATTTGAGAAATTAGTATGGAAATGTATATATGCCACCTTTTGACCATTTTTAGAAATTGCTATATCTGATACATCATTTGTATATGTAACCTGTTTTACCTTATTTCCTGTGATTTCCCATAAATTGTTATTTTTTACAAAATATAACACTCCTTTTAGATTATATTCATTGGTTAGATTAACAGTTTTAGAATTATATGATTGCAGAGCCTTAGGATTTAATATTGCTGATAATACACTAAAGTACCTTATAACTAAATAAACAAAAATGGCCAATATAAGGATTAGAAAAATATATTTAATCTTAAACCTGCGGGTGCTATTAATTGTATTTCCTTTATAATTTTTATAATCCATACTTCTAGTTTCCATATAGCTTTGAGAATAAATTATTAATTGCTGTCCAATTAGGTGATACTATGTCCTGTGTAATATACTGTCCAGTTGTTGGATCATAATTTGTAGTTGTGGATAAAGATGAGTATTTAGGAGGAGATAGTATTATAGACTGTATTGGTACAGATCCCATACTTTTTTCCATTGCTGCTAAAGAAATTATATTGGGAATAGTCATATCTGTTCTTACATATTGTGTAAGGGAGTTAAATAATGATGGGATAGCAGATAATGTTGTAGTAGTTTCTAGTTTCTTCTTTAGAATAGTTAAAATTTGTTGTTGTCTTTTTGCTCTCCCAAAATCTCCTTGCAAATCTCCATGTCTTGATCTTACATATTCCAAGGTTCTAAATCCATCCATATATTGTGGAGATGGAGATATATACAAGTTTATTAAGTTATTAATTAATTGAGGGTTCCCTGTTAGGTCATTAGGGTAAGCCCAATCCATTACAGGATGTGTAGGTGTTACATATACTCCTCCAAATTTATTTATAACATTTATAAAGCCGTTTAATCCAATCCATGCATAGTAATCTATCTTTATTCCAAAATATTGTTCTACTACTTGTCTTGTTAATTGTATTCCTCCAATTTCAGATACAGTATCAAATTTTGAATATCCTCCATTTAGTGTATACCCTGGTATTTTTATCCAGAAATCACGAGGTATTGATATAAGATAAAACTTTTTTGTTGATGGGTTTATACTTGCTATCATCATAGTCTGAGTAAGTAGTTGTTTAGGGTTAAATTTTGCATCTGAATCAGAGCCAAGAATCAGAATGTTTGTAAATGTGTTACTGGTGTTGTATTTATATTTCAATGTTTGCTCTACCTTTGTTTGTTTTATAGTATTCCCAGTTATTTGGAATAAATCAGATATAACTTGAAGATAACCAGATTTTAAAAGTAGGAAAAATATTATTAGTACGAATATAACAAAAATAGATAAACATCCTAACCACCGTCTCTTTTTTCTTTTTAGAGGTTTCACTATTGAAGGTTGCACATTTTGGTGTCTCACATCTTGATGTTGTGCAGATTTCAAGTTGTCAAAATCTATTACCATGATAATTAAATCTTAAGTTAGTTTAATTTCTCTAATCTTATCTCTTATTGAGGCTGCTTTCTCGAACTCCATATTATCAGAATATTTTTTCATCTGTCTTTTGAGTTTGGATACTGTATCCTTTGTATCAGAAATTTCTTCTAGATTCAAATCTCTCGCTTCTTTATCATTAGATCTTTCAAGTTGTATATCTATATTTTTTGTTATACCCAGAGGTTTGAATCCATATTTCTTGTTATAATCTAACTGGATATTTCTTCTTCTTGTAGTTTCCTTTATTGCCTCTTTCATAGAATCAGTCATTATGTCTGCGTACATTATGACATTCCCACTAACATGTCTTGCTACTCTACCCATGGTTTGTATAAGGCTTTGTTTTGATCTTAAAAAACCTTCTTTGTCTGCATCAAGAATAATCATTAATGATACCTCTGGTAAATCCAATCCTTCTCTTAAAAGGTTTATTCCAACCAATACATCATAAGTTCCTAGTCTTAAATCACGTAATATTTCTGTCCTTTCAATCGTATGTATTTCACTATGAAGATACTGTGTTTTTAAATTATGATCTACGAAATATTGAGATAATTCTTCTGCCATTTTTTTTGTTAGAGTTATAACAATAGTCCTCTCTTTCTTTTTTATTCTTTTATCTATTTCCTTCTTTATATCATCAATTTGATTCTTTGTTGACCTTACCTCTATTGTAGGGTCAACTAATTTGGTTGGTCTTATTATTTGTTCTACAATACCATTTTTAGGATAACCTTTTATATCTTTTGTGCTAACACTTGATATTTTTATCTCATAATCGTTAGGTGTGGCAGATACATAGATTGCTTGGTTAATCTTCTTTTGGAACTCGTCATATCTTAATGGTCTATTGTCTATTGCTGATGGTAGTCTAAACCCATAATCTACCAGTGTCTTTTTTCTTGCATAATCACCTTTATACATTCCTCTAATTTGTGGGATTGTCATATGACTTTCATCAATGATTAATAAGTAATCTTTCGGAAAAAAATCTAGAAGTGTGTATGGGGCTGATCCTTGAGCCCTACCCTCTAAATGTCTAGAGTAATTTTCTATTCCTTGGCAATAACCCATTTCTTCTATCATTTCAAGATCAAACCTTACTCTTTGCTCTAACCTTTGAGCTTCTACTAGTTGGTTATTTTTTTTAAAATACAGAACTCTGTCATTCATTTCTTGTCGTATATTAACAATAGCTTTTTTGATTTTTTCATCTTTTACTAGATAATGTTTAGCTGGGTAAATATATATTTCATTGTATTCTTCAATTATAGCTCTTGTTAGTGGATCAACAAGTGTAATCGATTCAATTTCATCATCAAACATCTCAATTCTTATAACATTTTCTTCATATGGTGGGAAAATTTCAATAATATCTCCTTTTACTCTAAAAGTTCCTCTTTGGTACTCTATGTCATTTCTTGAATATTGAATATTGTTTAAAAAAGTAAAAAGTTCATGTCTTTTAATTTTATCTTTTTTGGATATTAATACTTTTAATTCATTATATTCATCTGGGGAGCCTAATCCATATATGCATGATACAGACGACACTATTATTACATCATTTCTTGATTGTAAAAACTGAGTTGCTTTGTTCCTGTATTTTTCAATTTCTTCATTTACTCTAGTTTCTTTTTCAATATACATATCCTTTGTTGGTATGTAAGCTTCTGGCTGGTAATAATCATAATATGATACAAAATAGGCTACGGCATTCTGAGGAAAGTAATTTTTAAATTCTGAAGCTAATTGTGCGGCTAAAGTCTTATTGTGTGCTATTACAAGTGTTGGTTTACCTATATTTGCTATTATGTTAGACATTACAAAAGTTTTCCCTGACCCAGTGACACCCATCAAAGTTTGATGTTTGGCTCCTTCTTTTAGACCTAGAGTTAGTTTTTCTATTGCTTTAGGTTGATCTCCCTCTGGTTTATATTCAGATATAAGATTGAAATTATTTTTGGGCCCAGTCCCTTTGGTACTAGTACCTTTGGAACTAACTCCTTTAGATTTAAATTCTACCATTAGATTATTTTATCATAGTTATTAAATTTTACATTAAAGTAATGTTATTTATATTCTTTTAAGCAATAATTATTTTTATTATACCGTCTATATTTGACATATTATTAATATTTATATATCATTGTGTAGTATTATTAAAGAATCTAATGGCAAAATTCACAAAAGATAAAACAGATAATGTTGTAGATGTAGCAGAAACAAAAGCTCAAGAAAAGAAATCTTTAGCTAGTAGACTATATTCTAAGTCAGCATTTTCTAATAAAGAACAAAGATTAAAAGTGATTGTATCTACGGTAATTTTAGTACTTTTTGTTGTTATAGTAGCATTATTTTTTGTTATGTATAATTTTGGTACATATATCCCAGGAGTTTCTAATGTTATAGATAAAGTTCCTATATTATCACACTTAGATAGATCCCCTCAAAATATATTACCTAAAACCACTACATCAGAGCAAAATGTTACTGGATATCATTTTAATGTTGATTTTGCACTTAATTCTATAGGTTCATCTACAACTAGTGGTAATATTGCACAATCTTTTTCTGGAAATGTAGATTTTTCAAACCCTAAAAATATACAACTTCAATCCGTTCTTGCAGAAAAAATATCTAGTTCTAAATCTGCTTTTAATATTGACGGGAAGGTAATACAGACAAATAATAAAATGTATCTAAATTTTTCTAAATTTCCTTCTGTATTAAATACTGGAATAAAATTAAATCAGTGGGTTACATTGCCAAAACCACAGTTTAATTTTTTAGAAGATTTGACTAACCAATCAAGTATGCCTAATATTAATACTCTTACAGTTACAATGGATGGGAATGAAATACTTAATGGAACTTCTGTTACTAAATATGAAGTAACATATCCTAAAGCTGATTTTGCCTCAATAAACCTTTCTAAAGCATTAGAATCACTATCAGGAATGTCAAATATGGAGAGTATAATATCATCAAAGACTATAACCGTAGATGAATGGGTTGGTGTTGCAGATAATAAAATATACCAAGAATCAGTTAAATTCTCTGTTGCTGGTCAAACACCTACAACATTATATTTTGGTATATCAATGAGTAATTTTAATGCATCATTTAGTACTACTGCTCCAGCAGCTACAACAGTATCAGGATCTAAACCTACTTCATCAACAGGATCTAAATCTTCAGGGTCCGGGTCCACATCAAGTAAAAAATGAACAAAAAGTATATAATCATGGGACTTGTTTTTATATATATTGTAATTACTGGTATCTTGATTTACTTTATTTTGTACCAGAAATCTCATCCAGTATATGTATATAATGTTGAGAAGCCCCTAACGAGTAATAACAA
The DNA here is from genome assembly GCA_027371855.1 of bacterium. Taxonomy (GTDB): domain Bacteria; phylum Patescibacteriota; class Dojkabacteria; order JAKAPS01; family JAJZLI01; genus JAJZKG01. The sequence goes on along the minus strand of DAHXLB010000023.1, from coordinate 11,726 downwards.
CATATACAGAATATCTCTTGATGAGCAAATTATACAGAACTTAAATACAATAAGAACTGCTTTTTTGAGTACTCCTGGATATAATAAACTAAATATAAGTAGTGTATCCTCCTTCAAACAGACTTCCATTAATGGTGTTAGTGGTAATGTACCTTCATGCTATCCTGTATACTCTAATGCAAGTAACAAGTGTACTCCACTCTCTAGTATATACCCACAAATACAGAAACAATTATCAAATATAAGTATAGATTTCTCTTCTCCTCACAGTTTAAGTAACTATTATGTAATTCTATACAATAATCACTACTATTTCTTGGATATTAACTATAGACATACCATACAAAATAATGGATTCCCTGTAATATACGTTGAAAGTTGATTTTTAAGCCTCAATTATGCAATAATTCTCTTAGATTTAGATCCAAAGGTTTAGGTTATTGTCCTTATAAAATCATCTAGAGATTTGAGGTTGCGTGGTGTAGTGGTCTAACATGTCTCCCTGTCACGGAGAAGATCGACGGTTCGAATCCGTTCGCAACCGATCTAGATAGAATCAATCTAGATCAAACTGGTCTAGGCCAAACTAATATCCTTTCATTGTTTATTATATTTTTATATAATAAAATAATGGGCGATAAAATTTTAAAAAATTCATATACTATATCCTTTGTTATAGAATTTGTTTTATTTTTAGCAGTAGGGATTTTTTTTATAGTTATTATAATAAATACAATTTTTCCCTATGTTAAGAATATTCACCTTTACCATTCTCAATCATCCGCTTCCCACACTTCTATAAAACAATCTGGTACTCCAAAGCAAGAAAAAATTAATAAAAATATTGAAGAATCTTTTGTTCAAAAATTTTATACAATACTATCAACATCTAATGGTCTTAATGATAATATTGCATCTTATCTTACTCAATCATTTGAGGATACTATGATTGCTCAGTATCAAAACTCAAATTATGCTAAAGATATTGAACAAAACTTAGGAATATCTGGTTTCCCTTCAAGTATACATTTTTATCAAAGTTTTTCAGGATACTTCGTGGTTTATGGTAATTATAATGGATCAGTAGAGTACTTTAACATATACCTAAAAAAAATTAATGGAAAATATTTTGTAAACAACGTTACTCTCTCTTCTGGTTAAATATTGTGTATTTTCTTTATTGATTTCTTCTTGTAGAATCCTTTATATATATTTTTTGTATCTTTTGAATTCGTACTAAAGTATATACTCTGTGCGATTCTAGCACCTTCTTTAATCCTAATGCCTTTTTTATTTAAAACTTCGAGTATGGTAGTTATATAGCCTTGATACCCAGGGTCAATGAGACCAGCTATAATTGCTGCCCCAGACCTGTTTAGAGATGTTCGTGATATTATATACCCTGCTATATTATATGGCATACTAATTTTCTCACTAAATTCGACCATATAATTGCCTTGTTTAAGGGTATACCAACCTTTAATATTGCTCATTTCAAGAATTTTTGGTAACACTCTCTTGGTATTATCAAAATCTAAAGATCCAATACCATCCCACTTGTATATTTTCTTTACAGTAAAATCAAATCCAGTCTGTTGTATCTGTACATCATGATTAATGTAGTTTGATATTAATTTACTAGATTTTATAGTATCTTTTGATAGTAACATCTATATGTTTTATATAATATTAATTTCACCCCCAGACAATTTCCATAATACATACCCACCTTCAAGATTGTATATTCTCCTGGGGTCTATGATTTTATTATCTATAATTGTTTTAATTAGCATAGATGATCTTTTTCCTGTATGACAATATATTACAATATCTTTTACTTTGTTATTATCTAGAAATTTTTTTATATCATCTATAGTTATAGTTGATAACGATAAATGGTAATTTTCTGGTATTGTACCATCTTTTAGTCTTTCAGATTGTTCTCTTATATCTAAAATAGTATAGTTATCTCTATTTTTTCTAAGGTCGTACGCACTTATTTCTTGCATATTAATTATATATAAAATATATAGTGAGAGACGGGATTCGAACCCGCGACCTCTTCCTTGGGAAGGAAGCATTCTACCACTGAACTACTCTCACATTCTTAGCCGACAAGCAGACTCAAACTGCTTTCTCCACTTTACGAGGGTGATGCTTTATCAGTTAAGCTATATCGGCATCTTATAAGTCTATTATTACAACACCTTCTATTGTAATACTAGGTATTTTATCAAATTTTTATTTTTTATCACACTTTTGCTATAATGAAGTGATGTCAGGAGATAATTTCTTATCAAAAGTTTTATTAGTATTTACGGAATCTTTAATAGTAGCAGCTGTTGGTGCTTATTTTTCTAAGTTTGTACCGTCAGCGCTGTTTATAGTTATTTTTATAGTGGAACTAATTTTAATATTTGTTGTAAATAAAGTTCGTAATAACCCAATTCTGGCACCTTTATTTTTGTTTCTATTTGCCTTTTTATCAGGTCTTACCGTAGGTCCTTTGGTTTATACATTTATAAATGCAGGACTAGCATCTATCGTTATCCAAGCTTTTGTTATAACATCATTAATTTTTGTCCTTCTTACAGCAGCAGTATTTGTATTCAGGATTAATATAGTAGGGTCAAAAAAGATTACAGGGTTTTTGTTTGTTGCACTAATAGGTATTATTATTGCAAGTGTGGTGAATATCTTTTTACATAACCCATTGTTTCAATTCTATATATCGACTGCAGTGGTGTTGATATTTTCAGGTTATATAATTTATGATATATCTAATATAGTAAATAACCCTAAAATGACAAATGAATATGTCGCAGCTCTAAATTTATATTTAGATTTTGTGAACATATTCATAGCTTTATTGGAGATATTAGGGTTTCTCGAAAATAAAGGATAATATTGGATATTTCTAAACTGTTTTTTACAATATCAAATTTAATTACCATTAATGATGTTACATTCATCATAAATACTGTAGTACTTCCTAATCTTTATATATTCATATTTCTATATATTATGCTTGAGGAGATGGGATTCCCTATGATTATACCTGGAGAATTTTTTGTATTTTTAACAGGATATGAAATAGCTATTGGTAAAGCTAACCCTATAATTTTCTTTTGCCTAATATTGTTAGCTACTTTTATAGGTTCAAGTATACTTTATTCTATACTATCATGGAAAGGGATAAATTTTATAGAAAAATATGGAAGATATATAAGTATGCCTGTATCTAAAATTGAAAAGGTGCAAAACTGGTTTTTACAAAATGGTGTAAGAGCAATTATTTTAGGACGGTGGATTTTTGGGCTTAGAATTATTACAAATATAATAAGTGGAATATTTAGATATCCATACAAGAAATTTGTATTCTTGACTATGTTTGCAACTTTTTTTTGGATAATTTTCTATTTTACTTTGGGAATATTTTTTGGTAAATATTACACTGCTATAATCATATTTTTGAGCCATTTTAATAGTATAGTTATAGAACTAGTTTACTTAACATTTATAACATCTGTTACTTTTCTATCCTTACATATTACAAAAAAATTGGGAGAACGTAATAGATCTAATTAATAGTATTACAATCACCAGCTGGAATTTGACTACTTCCTGATGGTATTAAAGTAGATGGGTATGCAGTGATTGTCATTTTTGAGTTTAGAGGTGTTATATATGCAATTGTTGAATTTGCAGGTATAGCAATATATGAATAAGAGCCTATGGGTTGATTCTGTATTAGGCACACCTCCGTAGTTTGGTTTGCGGAGGACCCTGTTAGAATTTGCAACTCATAGTTGGCCGTAGTTGTACCTGAAGATGATGGATTTATTAGGTTGTTTATATTTATTAAAAGATCTGGGAAAGATGAATGTGTACTTGAAGATGAAGTAGTTGAAACTTGTGCATTTATAGATGTGTATTCTACTAGACTTTGGTAACCCCCAAATGAGAAAAGATCAGATGCTCCGGCTCCGGTATATATTGAATAACCCATTGCTGATGTTGGAGCAATCATTGTAGTTGTAGGTTGCCAAGAAGATAAATTAGTTAATGTTGAATAATAAGTACTATTGGATACTTGCCCATTCAATATTCCTCCAAAAGAATATATATAGTTAATACTAGTATTTGCAAGATCTGACAGTATCCCAACACCTTCATTATAAATACCGCCCCCAAATGTTGCTTGTTGTACGAGTTGTATTTGTGAAGGTAATACAGATCCTTGGTATGTTGTGTTAGAGCTAGGGAAGGAGAATCCTATATAGCTAGCTTGACCTGTTTGAGGGTTTGAAACCATTATTTGCATGTTATCTCCTTGATTCCATACCCATTGTCCTCTATTCCCTCCATAATGATTATATGGTTGGTTTATAATAATCTGACTATTATTCCATGATTGATAATTTACAGTAACAACGTTTACATACCTACCACCTTCCCAGCCTGCTTGCCAACCCCTTGTTTGATCAAAAAGAGAAAAATATGGGCTATCCCCTACCCTAGGTGACAGAGATCCAAGATTGCATCCATTAATTATATATTCTGTCCCTCCAGCACTATTACCACTTCCACTTGATGCTACATCTAGTGAAGTTATAGAGGTGTTTGTATTACTAGAGCAAGTAGGTTGTATTACTAGGTTATATACATATATAGAATTACTACCCCCTCCTCCATTATCTCCTCCTACAAGGTAAGCATAACCATTTGATATGGATACTGTTATACCAGATCCATATAATGATTGTGGCATTGTTCCTACTTGTGTCCAGCTAGACAATCCTCCCCCTGGTTCTATATTTGCCTCATATATTGTATTTAATGGATTGCCTTGTGAATTTCTTCCTCCAAATAGGAAAATATTATTTTGATATTCTACTGCTGATGCGTGATATATGTTTTGAGGGAGAGATGATGTCTGATTCCATGAGCCTATATTAGACAAAGAAGAAACATAGACGTTAGTTGTTGGACTTGGATAAGTATATGTATATGAATATGGCCAACAACCATATTCTGGCCATACTCCATTAACTAGGTTAGTATGTACAGGTACAGTTTTCCATCCCCAACGGCATGAACTACCACTAACAGTTGTAATTCCCATACCCCCTACACTATATATATATGCTCCATTGGTAACTACAGAATTGTCATAAACTGCACCTGGTAGTGTTGATACACTACTCCAATTTGTAGTTCCAGTTTGAGACATTGTTGTTTCATATACAGAGCTTAATGCTGTTCCACCATTCAAACCTCCTACAATATATTCATTAGATCCATAACTAGTATTCCCAGCATTTGATATATTTTGTGGTAGGGTTTGAGCACCTTGAGTTGTCCAAGTATTTAAAGTTCCATTGGATGCAGTAGTTGTTGATGAGTGAGATGTTGATGTGATACTTCCTTGAAGATTTACTGCCATAGATTGTCCTTGGTTCACTGTTCCTAAAGCTTCATTTTGTGGTGTTATGTTATATGTACAAGTAGGTTTTGGAGGTGTAGCTTTTATGCTACCTGTAGAACAATTTGTAGGTGCTGTTGGTGAAGGTAGAGGATTAGGAGTAGGATTGGTAGTGCTAGTGAACTCATTATTTCCTATATAGGATAGTCCATTTTGAATACCTGATTGAGCAGCTGAAAAGGCTATTTGTCCTGAATAAGTTAGTGAATTTTGGGAAGTGTTTAGAATAACCTTAGATGTCAGTGAAAGCATCATGATCAATAGGACTATAGCAATAAGCATAACTATGATAAGCGTTTGTCCTTTTGAATCAATTTTACCTATATTCACAATTATAATATAATATATACAAAAAAAGTATGCAATACTATAGTATAGTAAGTATTATTTGTAGCCTTTGAATATGAAACATTTTAAAATAAAAATACTGTTGAGAGTTCTTTTTTTAATTGTTGTTATAGTACTTGTTGTATTTTTGTATACTTATTCTAAGATAAAATATGTAAATATAAGCGGAAATATATATTCCAATAATCTGTCATCTTTAAAGGGTGAAATAACATCACAGCTAATTGGCCAAAATATTTTTTTAATGTCTAATAATAGTTTATATAATGATATACAAAAAGTATATCCTTTCTTTAGTATTAATAATTTAAAAATAAAAAAGAATTATCCAAATAAGATTTCAATATACATAAAAAGTGATAGACCATTATTCTCATATGAATTTAGAAATAATGTCTTTTTTGTATCTTCAAATGGAAGTGTTATTAAAGGTTACAAGAATAGCAATATAGTGAATATATCATCCTCTATAAAGGTTACGCATCAGCAAATTTTAGATATGGTCAAACTAGTTAGTAATATTAATAATGAATATATGTTATCTGTATCATCATATAACTTATATAATTCATATGTGCAACTTAATATGGGTACAAGAACAGCAATATTAACATTTGAAAGATCTATAGAGTCACAGGTATTAGAACTTAATGATGTTCTTCAAACAGTTAATATGGCAAATTGTAAAGTGATTAATGTGGAATTTAGTAAAGTATTCTGTGGGACTTAGTATTTATTGATGATCTAAATATTGAAGATAAATTTATTTTAATATATACTATTCAGTAATATTATGAAAGGCATTATTACAGGCATAGATGTAGGATCTTCAAAAATTACAACTGTAATTGTTAATGTTGATGAAGAAAATATATCAGTCATAGGAGTTTCTACTCACGAATCTTCGGGTTTAAAAAAGGGCGTTATTATAAATATAGATGAAGCTATAAAGGCTATATCTGAATCTGTGGAGGCTGCTGAAAGGATGGCGGGTGTAAGAATTCAAAATGCTGTAATATCACTTGGGTGTAAACATATATCATCAACAAATAATAAAGGGGTTGTAGCAATATCAAGAGATGAAATATCTGGAGAAGATGTGTTGCGTGCTTTAGATAGTGCTAGAGCTGTTTCTGTTCCTCAATCAAGAGAAATAATGCACGTGATACCAAGAGAGTTTATAGTGGACTCACAAGGTGGTATAAAGGATCCTATTGGTATGTCTGGAATAAGGTTAGAGGTTGATACTCATATTATCACAATAACAAGTATGGTTTTACACAACCTTACTAAATGTATAAATCAAGTAGGTCTCTCTGTTGATGATATATTGTTCTCTGGTTGGATTGATGCTGAGGTTATTCTATCATCAACAGAAAGAGAGCTTGGAGTAGTTCTTATTGATATTGGATTTGGAGTCTCAGATGTTGTTATATACCAAGATGATTCTATAGCATATTCTTTTTCAGTGCCTATAGGAAGTTCTAATATAACTAATGATATAGCTATAGGATTGCGTCTATCTATAGATGATGCTGAAAAGGTTAAAACATCAATCCCTACACTTGTGAAAAAAGCTCAACAGAGGCAAGAACAAGAAGAAAAAGATAAGAGATATGCATATCCTAAGAAAGAAAATACAGATATAAAAGAACAAGATCTGATGTTAAATCTTTCTGATATAGGTATACAAACAGAAAATGGATACGAAGAGATAAAAAAAAGTATGCTTGATGAGATTATTGATGCTAGATTGGAGGAGATATATTCTACCATTATAGATGATATTACAAAATCTGGGTTTGATTATAAAATGCCTGCAGGTGTTGTTTTAACAGGAGGTGGAGCTAAACTTAGTGGTATATCAAAAATAACACAAAAATACTTCTCTTCTGCTGCAAGAGTTGGATATGCATCTAACCTAAAAGGTCTTATAGAAGAAATATCTGGTCCAGCTTATACTACTGTTTATGGTTTAATTAATTCTGTTATTAAAAATAGTAACGATGGAAATAAGAATAGCAGTGTTTCTAGTAAGAGTGGAAATGGATTTAGCGCATCAAAGATTATAGATCTAATAAAATCTATAATGCCTTGATATTTCCCATATAATATGGAATAATTGTCGAAGTATAATCTTAATAATAATTTGTATGTTAGTAAAACCTCAGTCTCTAGATAATAATGCTAAAATAAAAGTTGTAGGCGTTGGTGGAGGTGGAAATAATGCTTTAAATACAATGATTTCTGTTCATAACATAACAGGGGTTGATTTTATATCTGTTAATACTGATTCTCAAGCATTAAAAAATTCTCTGGCTGAAACAAAAATTCAAATAGGATCAGAGCTTACTAAAGGTTTAGGTTCAGGAGGTATTGCTTCTATAGGTAAACAGGCTGCAGAAGAAAGTGTAGATTTAATACATGAATCTCTTTCTGGTGGAGATATGGTTTTTGTAACTGCAGGTATGGGTGGTGGTACTGGAACAGGAGCTTCTCCAGTAGTTGCTGGCATAGCAAAAAACTTAGGTGCTTTAACAGTAGGTGTTGTAACAAAGCCTTTCACATTTGAAGGAAAAAGAAGGATTCAAACAGCTATTGAAGGCATCGAAGATCTAAAAGGTAAAGTTGACACTTTAATTGTTGTTCCTAATCAAAGACTTTTAGATATTATTGATAAAAAGATTTCTTTTCTAGAAGCTATGAAAATAGTTGATGATGTTTTAGGACAGGGAGTAAGATCAATATCTGATCTTATAACAAAATCGGGAATGATTAATGTTGATTTTGCTGATGTTAAGGCTATTATGTCTGAAGCTGGTACTGCATTGATGGGTATGGGTATTGCTACCGGTGATAATAGGGCTAAAGATGCAGCTAAACAAGCTATTAATAGTCCCCTATTGGAACTATCTATTGATGGTGCAACAGGAATTCTTTTCAATATAACTTCAGGTCCTGATTTATCTATGATTGAAGTTGATGAGGCTGCAAATATAATATCTGAAGCCGCAGATCCTAATGCAAATATTATATTTGGAGCTACTATAGATGATAGTATACAAGATGCTTCAATAAGAATTAATGTTCTAGCTACAGGGTTTGAAGAAAAAACTCAAGATAAAATAATAAGGGATAAAGGTTTTAATAGGCCTGTAACTACACAAGAAACTTTCAAAAAGGATGTTTATGTCACTGATTATGATGCTGAGACAAAAGATATTGAAGAAGAAGTTACTGCTGTAAAAGAGGAAGAGGATGATGATGAATATGAGACTCCCGCTTTTTTAAGAAGAATTAAGAAATAATCTAATGGATTTAGACTTAAATTTGAACTTAAGTTTATTTAAATACTCTGTAGATATTATTACACTAAGCTCCCTTTTGAACTCACTCGAAATTCCAAAGAAGATTCTAGATGACCTGGTGATTAAAGATTTTGATCAATTTGCAAATTTATTGAATTTAGATGTATCAAATACTAGTATACGTGACTTTGCCCTTGGATATCATAGAATTGATACAGGATTTGCTAATACCATGCTTGGTTCGTACAGGAGTATAAATGAGTTGATTAGATCTTTATATCAAGATAAAGGTAATGTTTTTGCAGTAGCTACAATATTAAGGATTAATAAGGTGCTGACAGATAAAACATTTGAAATATGGGAAAGTGGTAAGTTTAGAACTCCAGAATTTCCTTATCAGGGAGAATATGATTTTATAAATGGAGAAGATTCACTCTCATATGATACAATTTCAAAAGATATTAATATGTTGGCTGATTTTTATCAAGACTCAAGGTATCCCAATATATTAAAAATACCTATAATTGGATATAACCTTTTTAAATTAAAACCTTTTTCTGTGTTAAATGATTTTACTATACTTTTTATAATGAAGTCTTTAATGATAGAGATTGATATATTTAATGAAATATCTTTAGTTAAAATATTTTCAGAGAATCTTGAGAGTATGCAAACTTCAAACCAAACCTTGGATATGTGGGTTGAAAATTTTTTTAAGTATATGCACGCTGAACTATCAGAGATTCATGATTTTGTATATAAATATATTTCATTAGAAAAGAGGAGATTAAATTCAGATAAGATTGTATCAATACTGTCAGACAGACAAAAGAAAGCTTTTTTATTTTTTGTAGATCATAGAACTCTCACAAGACAAGAGTATGCAAGAATTTTTAAAATATCTCCTATGACAGCATTTAGAGATTTGAATATAATGAAAGAATTAGGGATTTTAACTGTATTTGGTCAAGGTAGAGGGACTAAATATACTATCCTTGAGAAATACTTATTATAAATAAGATTTTATAATATTTTCAAAATAGCTATATGAATATGCCCCTAAAATCATTTGTCCTTGTACCTTACCATTTTTAAGTGTTCCTATTACAATTGTTGGAGTTCCTCCAAGATTAATTCTATTTCCACTAGCTATGTCTTTTTGTATCTGGGGTTCATAAGTTTTATTTGTAACACAGGAGGCATACTTTGTCATATTAAGACCCATAGCTCTTGCATATCCTGTAACAATAGATGGAGTATTATTATTTTGTGTTGTAGAGTACATTTTATTATAATATTGCCAGAATTTACCTTGTGCAGAAAAACACCTACCTTCTATCGCCATTTCAGTAGACAAAGGATGAATATTAACAAGTGGGTAATCTCTAAAAGTGAATACTGCCTCTCCAGTTTTTACAAAATTTGTATAAATTGAATCACCTGCTCCATTTGCAAATTGTTTACAATAAGGACATTGAAAATCTCCATATTCAACTATACCAACTTTTGCAGTTTTTAAATTTCCTTCAACAGGGTTTGTACCTAGAGATACAGTTACAACCTTATTATTTGTAGGTGGTGTTATGGTATTCGCAGTGGTATTTGTTGAACTATTAGTAGATTTAGAGTTTTTTGATACATTAGCATTATTACTAGATAATATTATAGCTATAGCTATAATAACTCCTGCTATAACTATTGAAATAGGTAATACCATCGGGTTAGTGTGTTTGGGTGTGAGCTTAGCTTCAGTTTTATTGGAATTTTCCTGATCCATAGGATAATATTATAACATAAATTTTAGATATGGATCTAGATCTTTAAATCCAAATACCTGTATTCAGAAAACTATGTTTTAAAAAATATTATATGTTCAATATTAAAGCTTGTGAATAGTATTTGTTTATTGATATAATAATATATATGATAACAAAAAAAGATATTCTTCATATTGTAAAACTTTGTAATATAGAGATAAAAGAAAGTGAAATTTCAAAATTCCAAAATCAATTAGCTCAAATTATAGATTATATAAATATATTAAATGAGGTTGATACAGATAGCATAGATTCATTCTTTGAAGTTAATGACTTATCTACTGTTATGCGTGAAGATATAGCGGGCACATCTTTAGATTTTGATGATATTAAAATAAATACTATTAACGTAGATAAAACTCAAATAAAGGTAAACAAAGTATTATGATTAGTGAACTTAAAAAACAGTTAGATAATAAAAAAATTAGTGTAACAGAGATTGCAGAAGAATATATAGCTAAAGCTAAAGATTTAAACCCTACACTTAATGCTTATATCTCTATAACAGAAGATTATGCTCTATCTCACCTACCTTTTGATTCACGAAATAAACTTTCTGGAATACCTGGAATAATAAAAGATAATATAAATATAAAAGGATTAAACGCCACTGCAGGTTCACGTATCCTCGAAAACTACATATCCCCCTACTCTGCTTCAGTAGTTTCCAATTTGTCTGATTTTACACTAATTGGAAAAGGCAACATGGATGCTTTTGCTTTTGGATCATCTACTGAAAACTCTGGGTATGGAGTTACCCATAACCCA
>DAHXLB010000017.1:0-7012 GCA_027371855.1 bacterium | reverse complement strand
CTTTGCGATAGATCTATATATGTAGATGATGTTATGAATTGACACGTACTCCCTGTTGTAGATATAGGAGATGCACCTAATAAACCCTCTGTTGTTGCAGGATTCCCACTAGAGCTGGTTCCTAAATATAGACAGTATCCTTTCATACCAGATTGAGAATCTGCCCCAGGAATCCATGAGAAATATGGGCCTGCGGAACTATCCCAACTTCCTGAGGCTATATTCTGCCCACCACTTGATGCTGTAGACATAGTTATAGCTGAAGCATTTGGAGATGGAGGAGTATTATCTTGAGCGTAATATATAGTGAAACTTGATAATGTAGGAGATATTCCTGTACTTTGTGCAAATTCAACATTAGCCTGTATATACTGATCTGCAGGAACACCTAAAGAATCTAATTGTGCCTTTGTGGCCGAAAACGTTGTTCCTGAAGAAATTGTTCCTAGTGTATAGTATGTTGCAGTTGATAATCCAGATATAGTAGGGGCAGATTTAATCTGGAATGTTATTGTCTGATTACTTGCTATAGAGCCTACTGTTGCTGAAAATGCCGTAGATGTCGAGGTAGATCCATCTCCCCATCCACCATTCCAAGTAGTGTTTATGACACTAGCCCCTGTGTTTGCTGATGCCCATGTGCCAGAAGGTGTCATGGTTGATACTGCAGTACCTATTGTTGTTGTAGGCTCCGGAGAAGAATATTGACGCACAATAATATTATCAAGGTAAGAAATACTAGAAGATCCATATGCATCTCCAATCAATCCAATATATCCACCATTATCTACAATGGAATATGTTCCATACAATGTTCCATTAACTTGAGGGGAAAACCCTGAAGACAATTTATAATACAGAGATGCAGAAGTTGATGATGTAATAGCAATTTGATATTTATACCATGTATTTGTATTAAACCCTGAAGGTGGACTTTCTGCACCAGACCAACTAGCCCAACTTGAAGTGGTGCCAAACCCAAACCAGCCGTTATTCCCTCCAAATCTATACATTTGTCCTGTTCCTCCAGAATTTGTTAAAAAATAGAAATCTCCAAGAGCAGAAGTATTGCCATTAAATGTTATAAGCTCTCCTGGGTGCAATCCAATATTGTTGTACATATAATCACCATTTAATGAATTTGCATAATATGAAGGAGCGAGATTACCTTGAGAAGTACTTTGTCCTGCTGAATTTGAAAGTATCCAGTTTGCTAAAGAGTTTCCCTGATCAAAATAATTGAAAGTTGTAGATCCATTGCTTTGCGAGGTAGCATTTGTTGATCCATAATATAGAGAAATTGTTGTATTGGAAGATGCTGAAATACTTGGGACTTTTACCCAAATTTGAGTTGTTGTGGTATTACAACCTCCTTCTATCCAATATGAAAGAAGGGTTCCTGCTGAGTCTTCAAATCTTATGTCTGCACAATTAGATTGCATCTGACCTGCAGAAATTAAACTTGCAGTATTAACGGTTACTTGTACCTGATAGTTTGTGAGTGTAGAGGTATTGGACGTGTTGTTTATTGTTATTGGAAGTACATACTTCGTACTATCAGGTCCAGAATTTCCTACAAGTTGAACATCTGTAGGGGTACCTGACCCTACAATTTGGGTTTGAGACATTGTACCAGTTTGAAATTGAGATGATGAGTTATATGTTATAGCCCCTTGGGACGTTGCTAAAACCTTTGGAATTAATCCATACAATGTCAGATATACACCAAAAATTATACCAAAAGTTATACCTACAATAAAGGCGCCTAAAATGATACTCTTTATCTTCAGTTTTTTAAAAATATTTGCATTCTCAAAATGAGAGAAATATATTTTATTGCTCATATAAAATATAGTTATTAATAATGTTATCCTACAATATAATATGCACTATAAAGCATATTATTGCAATACTTTTGATGTCTTATTTTTTTTGTCATTTATTTATTTTATTCCAGTTATTTTCTTAAGTATTTCACTTTTTCTTTACCAATACTGCGCTTTCTATTAGTCTTACATTGTCGTTTCATGGCATTCTTGTATTGGTTAACTATGCTATTGTATTTTATTTATAAACTGATACGATAAATGTATCTAGAAGTGAGAAGTAATTAAAAATTATAAGAAGTATGAAGAAAGAAAATTTAGTATGGGGAATATTAAGATTGGCTTTAGGTTGGATTTTTTTGTGGGCATTTTTGGATAAAGTTTTCGGGTTAGGTTTTTCGACAACACCGGGAAAAGCTTGGATAAATGGAATATCTCCAACTTACGGATTTTTAAAATTTGGAACTACTGGAATATTAAGTCCTTTTTATCATATTGTTGCTAACAATCCTTTAATAGCTTGGTTATTTATGCTAGGGTTACTATTTATAGGGTTATCATTGATGTTAGGGATATTTGTTAAATTAGGATCTTATGCCGGAATAATTATGTTATTTTTAATGTGGCTAGGTTTATTTCCATCACCTTCTTTAAATAATCCTTTTTTAGATGAGCACCTTATTTATATAATAATCCTATTTGGATTTATATTGGTTAATGCGGGTGATTTTTTAGGGATAGGAGTATGGTGGAGTAATTTACCCATCATAACCAAATATAAAATATTGCGATAAAAATATGCATTGTTCTTTTAGATTTAAAATATCCTTGGATGATATGTAGTACCAGTGTCTACAATATATCTAATTCTAATTGATATATCTTAGTACTATTTGATATTTTAAGGAAATTAAATCTTGGTATTTCTCAAAGCTATTGACCAACCATGTACTTATATGAAAGAATAAATAAAATTTTCTTTCTAACTTTATTAATATCCAGGTATAAATTTTTATAAGAAATTCTATATTTTTAAATATCTAATATTTCCAAATTTTCATAAATTGGTTTCATTATATATATAAATTCAGCCATCTCTTTTGTAAGCTCTATAATCCAGTTAATATATTGATAACTATTAAAGTTTATCTACTTTATAAGTACAGCTTTTACTATATATCTTTGTGTTCCGATGCCTGGAGGGATGCATGTCATCAGGGTAAGATATTTTTTATTTGGAGATGCTGCAAGGACAGAAAAATCAGTAGGTTGTACTACTCTCGCTGTAAATACTTTATATGTATATGTTTTTCCTTGAAATTTAAGATAAATTAAATTTCCATTACTTAGTTTTAATATATTTGTAAAAATTCCTAGGAAAGAGCTAGGATATAAATCTGCAAACCATTGTGGTGCAGAGTGTCCATACACATATACATTGCCGGTCTCTCCTGGAAGTGCAGTACCTTTCATTTGTGCAAGTGAGTTTACAAGAACATGTTCATAAGCTTGTGTATTGAATCCATTAACATTGGTTTTTACTGGTATATTATTAAGGTTTATTGTAGGGATTGAAAGATAAAAATATCCTTTATAATTGGAATTATTTTTTATTGTCTGATTATTAATTATTTTTGAAAAATATGAAGATGATGGGTCTGCTTTTACTATAGCAGTCTGATATTTGTGTAGAAGATTTGTGTCTATGTAATATTTAATAAGTGGTGATGCAGCTATAAATACAAAAAATCCCCCTATGACTATTAAAAATATAGATCCATAATTGAAACGTAATTTTCTTCTTTGAAACAATTTTCTCTTTCTAGAACCAATATGTGGGATTTTTAAGTATTTATTAAGAGAATTTAAACGTATAACAGAATTTCTTGATCTAAATATTTTAGGTCTATTAGGGTGTATTTCCTTCACGTACATATATCTAGCCATAAATCCTATTGTATCATGAACATATGATATATCTTATAAAATATAAGGTAAAGGATCTGGATCCTAAGGATTTGGATCATCGGGATCTTAATTCAACGAAGATAAGGTCTATCAGGTTATTGACTTATATGCTAAAATATTTTCGCCATGGATGATTATTATAAAATTTTAGGTGTATCAAAGGATTCCGATATAAAAGAAATAAAAAGAGCATATAGAAAGCTTGCTGGTGAACACCATCCTGATAAAAATAAATCTTCTGACGATAAAAAGTTTAAAGAGATTAATGAAGCATATTCAGTTTTGTCTGACCCACAAAAGAGAGCCAACTATGATAGATTTGGTAATGCTGATTTTGCAAATCAACAAGGAGGTCCTGGAGGGTATACTTATGGTGGCCAGCAGGCTGGTGGCTTTAGATATGAATCCTCTAGTGCAAACTTTGGAGGGTTTGAAGATATATTCTCTGATCTTTTTGGTGGAGGTTTTACGTCTGGACAATCTGGGAGTGGGAGAGCAGGAAGGAGTTCCACTCCAGATCTATCTGGGGATGATATGGAGGTATATATAAATGTTGATTTAAAAGACATAGTTTTTGGAGCAGAAAAACAACTTTCTTTTTATGCAATGCTGAAGTGTACAATATGTAAGGGAACAGGATCCTCAACAGGTAGCACTGAAACATGTTCTGTTTGTAAAGGCAGTGGTCATGTAAGGAAGGTATCACAAAGTTTCTTTGGAAATATTGCAGTTGATGAGGTATGCTCTGCATGTTTGGGTGCAGGGAAGGTTATAAAGGATAAGTGCCGTTCTTGTTCTGGTACAGGACGGATTAAGCAATTAAAGAAGATGACCATAAAAATACCTAAAGGAGCAAATGATGAAAGTGTTTTGAAATTCCAAGGTGAAGGGGGAGCAGGATTAAATGGAGGAGTGAGCGGAGATCTATATATGCATATTAAAGTTAACCCCGACTCTAGGTTTAAGCGGGATGGGAATAATCTAAAAGTAGTATCTCATATCAGTATCGCCACTGCAGTACTTGGAGGGATCTTAGATGTAGATACTTTATATGGGCAAATTAAGTTAAAAATACCACAAGGAACACAGAGTGGAGAAATCTTTAGGGTTAAACAAAAAGGTATTCCATACCTTCACGGTAGAGGTGTGGGAGATTTGTACGTTACAGTCAAAGTAGATATTCCTAAAAGATTATCGGGTGATGAGAAAAGATTATTTGAAACCTTGAAAAGCCTAGAGTAATATTATTTTTCAGCAATACCAATAGTATTTAGTTTTAGTGGTTTAGAATATTATATTTTATTCTCTAATATATACTATATGTATTATTGTCGCTTGACCTACATTAATACATGGTATATAATATACGATATGTACGAAAGGTATCTAAAAAATCAAATTAAAATTAGCCTTAAAGAAGGTTTAGTAGTAATTATATATGGTGCAAGACAGGTAGGTAAAACTACTCTTGCAAAAGAAATAATGGAAAGCTATCAAAGACCTTTATATATAAATGCTGATGAGATTACAGAAAGATTGCGCTTGCAAAATAAAGGTGCAAAAGAATTAAAAGATTATTTTGGAAATGCAGATATAGTGGTTGTTGATGAAGCTCAACGAATCCAAGATATTGGATTAACAGCTAAACTTATTCATGATACTTATCCTAAAATTAAAGTTTTATTAACAGGAAGTTCAAGTATATCTTTGGCTTCTAAAATAAAAGAACCTCTTACTGGTAGATCACGGGAATATATATTATATCCATTAAGTATTGATGAAGTTGCTTCTATAAATCAAGATAAACTTAATGCTATAAGTAGAGCATTGATATATGGGTCATATCCTGGAATTTGGAGTATGTCTACTAAACATGCTGAAGAAACATTACGTTTACTTGCAACTGATTATATATATCGAGATGCTTTTGCGCTTCAAACAATTTTTGATAATACCGTTATGTACAATCTGCTTCAATTATTAGCTTTTCAGTTAGGAAATGAAGTTTCATATAACGAACTAGCAAATACACTACAAATATCTAAAGATACGGCTATGCGATATGTGGATTTATTAGAAAAAGCACGAATTATCTATCGTTTACGCCAATATAGGCGTAATGAAAGATCCATTATTGGTAGGCTCAGAAAAATATACTTTTATGATCTTGGGATAAGAAATGGCCTTATTGATAATTTTAAAGCACTTCAGATACGTGATGATAAAGGGGCGCTTTGGGAGAATTTCTGTTTAAATGAAAGGCAAAAAGCTCAACAGAGAACTAAAATATATACAAAACAATTTTACTGGCGAAATCGAAGCAAACAAGAAATAGATTTAATAGAAGAAAGTGTAGGAATCATAAGAGCATATGAGTTTAAATTTTCTCCTAACAAAACAGTTAAATTACCAAAATCATTTGAAAATCTTTATCCAAATACTAAATTACAAGTTATTAATACGGAAAATTTCATTTCACTCTTACAAAAAGAATATCCAATATAATTATAATATGTGCAATATATGGTATTCAATGAGAATAGACTATGTGCTAATGATAATTTGATTATTTTACAAGTCTATAAATCCTTGATTTTTTCCTACAATTACCCCCCCATGGAGAATCAGTTACTATCTTATCGAGTGTTTCATTTTCGATATTATATAAATGTAATGCATTTATTTTTTGTATTTTTATATTTTGTTTATTCATATCTCCATTCTAATACCTTCTTGGGATCAACTTGATCTGAACGTTCTATAGTTTTTGTGGTATCTCATTTTATATATTCGTATGTCTCTAACTACTTTGATATTTCAATGGGTCCAGGTCCAAGGGATCCAGATCCAAGAAATCTCATATTAATATTTCAACTGCAGTACTTGGGGGTATAAAAGATATTGGAACTTTATATGGATCAATAAAGTTAAAAATACCACAAGGAACATAGAGTGGAGAAATCTTTAGGGTTAAACAAAAAGGTATTCCATACCTTCACGGTAGAGGTGTGGGAGATTTGTATGTTACAGTCAAAGTAGATATTCCTAAAAGATTATCGGGTGATGAGAAAAGAGTTGATTTAAAACCTTGAAAAGTCTAGAGGAATTTTTCAATTCTTGCAGTATACTTATTTTTGTGTATCTGTAAGAAAAAGAAAAAATATTAAAGATGAAAATGCAAAGATCATATCAATATTTTTATTTTGATATATTTTTAA
>DAHXLB010000003.1:0-2554 GCA_027371855.1 bacterium | reverse complement strand
AGGTGTTTTCCAATTTTCATAAAATACTGGAGTGTATTCTGTTTGTGTTGTATCAACTTTTTTATACTTGTTCATTATATTACCTCCTGATAGATCTCCAATCATTCCTGATTCACTTTGTCCATTTGTACCTTTTATTTCAAATTCTAAATTCTCAATGTTGTCTCCTTTAGATGTATTACTATCTTCTTCGTTTATCACGAATGACATTATATATTCTATTATTATATTAATACCCCATTTTATTGAACGTAGTGCCTCAACAAAAGAAAAAGATATAGCCATCAGGAATGATATGACAATAATAGGAATAAGTATTATAAAAGATCCTATTTTAGTAAAATGGGTTATCATAACTTGAGACAATAAATATCCTATAGCTCCACCAAGTTTACCTTCTCCAGACAATGTTAAGGATAAATTTGATGGGTATAAAACATTCAAAAATGCCAATGCTGAGAGCATGAAGATTATAATTCCTGAAATTGCAGAAACTGTGTTAAATTTTATTTTGGTACCTAAAAATCTTAAAGATAAAAGGAATGCGAATATGGCAAATATTATTATTCCATAACCCAATGATAAATAGATAAAGTTTAGAAAAGCTATATGGGTAAAAGCTCCTATAAAAGACAGAAGCGATAGAATCATTAAAATTATGCCTATAATGGTATAAGTGTCTTGTCCACTAAATGAAGGACCTTTTTTCTTTTTTAAAGCACGAGATATTGCAGATGATTTCTTCCTTCCCATAATATTTATATATAAAGAATATTAACATATTTTATGGAATTGAGAAACATGCTGATTTATGATACTATTTAACTTATATGGAAAAATCAAATGTCTCAAAAAGAGCTTTAATACTATACATATTATTAATAATAGTAGTTGGGTTTTTAATAACCTTTTCTTATTTTTCAAAAAGTGGAAAATTATTTACATCTAATCCATGTAATATAACTTATCAACCATCAATTAAAAGTTATACTAGTTACCCTAGATTTTGCATTGATAAGAATAAAACTTATACAGCGGATATTCAAACATCATATGGAAATATCAAAGTAGCTTTATATCCTAAAGCTGCACCATTAGCAGTTAATAATTTTGTATTCTTATCCCAGTCAGGTTTTTATAACAATGTTATATTTACCAGAGTAATTAAAGGATTTATGGATCAGACTGGTTCACCTACAGGACAAGGGAATGGAGGCCCTGGATATAAGTTTAATGATCAAATAAACCCAATTAGTTTAGGTATTCCACAATTACTCATAAATGCTTATAAAAAACAAGGATATACATATGATTACGCTGTACAATCTATTCCTATAAATGCAGGTACTTTGGCAATGGCAAATTCTGGACCTAATACAAATGGTAGTCAGTTCTTTATAACAGTAGCTAAGGAAGGAAGACTAAATGGTTTATATACTGCATTTGGACAAGTTATAAAAGGAATGAGTGTTATTAAAGAGATTAATGATATTCCCGTAAATAAATCTGCTCATCATAAACCTCTATCTAATATATATATAAATAAAATAACTATATCCTCAAATTAATAATTTTCACTTAATTATGTTATTAAATAATTTGGCCAGGTCTTTATCAAATATTATAATTTGATAAAGTTTGTATCTTACATAAAAGGTAGTATTAGTAGAATCTAATAGATATCTATAATATTAACTTTATATCTTTTTTCAATTTTTTATAATATACTTTTTTAATGATAGACGTTGATTCATTAAAAAATAGAGGAGATCAATTTTTGGAAGGAAGTTCTGATGTTGATTTTTACCCTTGTAAAAATAATAGTTTGCAATCTTTAATAAAGAAAATTAATATAGATTCTATATATGATAACAGAGATTTATTATCAGAAGAAATATTTGAAGTAGAATACCCCCATATTTCAAAAAATTCAGAGCTGTATACAGAGGAATTCCAAAAGTTTAAAAAATCTTTAGAGGATAAATTTAATTGGGTCTATTTTCCATGGGATAAAAAATTGGTTGCATGTTTGTCTGATGATTTACATTATAGACTTATTACAGCACGAAATAGGAATATGGTTACAAAAGAGGAACATGAACTTTTGAGAAGTGTTAATATTGGAATCATTGGACTTAGTGTAGGACAATCGAGCGCATTGTCATTAGTAGGATCAGGTATTGCTAAAAACCTAAAACTTGCAGACTTTGATACTTTATCAGGATCTAATCTTAATAGATTAGATGGAGGTATTGATGAAATAGGTTTAATAAAAACTCATTTAGTAGGAAGAAGAATATTAAAATTAAATCCTTATTATAACCTAAAATTTTATGAAGAGCCTATATCAAAAGATAATTTAGAAGATTTTTTATTATCTGATTTTCAACTTGATTTTGTTATTGATGCGTTCGATTCTATCTCAGCAAAAATAACATTAAGGAGGTTAGCTAAAAAACATGGAATTACAGTTGTTATGGGTACAGATATAGGTAATGGGGTTTTGTTAAATATTGAGACACCCAAAGATCCGATATTTTTTGGAGCTTTACCT
>DAHXLB010000039.1:0-11983 GCA_027371855.1 bacterium | reverse complement strand
AGGGGAGTGTTGCTATGATACATAAACGTACTTGTAATATTTTAGTTAAACTTAGCGGTAATTAAATATGGGACATAAGATACATCCAGTAGGATTTAGACTGGGAATCAATAAAAATTATAAATCTTTATGGTATGCAGAGGGTGATATATATAAGAATCAGCTACATGAGGATATTAGAGTTAGGAAATATTTAAAGGCAACATTAAAACTTGCTGGGGTGGGAGATATTGTGATAAAAAGATCTGTAAATAATATTATCATAGATATTTCGGTATCAAGGCCTGGTGTTGTGATAGGTAGGGGAGGAAAGGGTCTTGAAGATTTAAAGAAAATATTGGATCAGATGCTAAATTCTAACGTACATCTTGAAGTACATGATATAAAAAAACCTGATTTGAATGCTATGCTTGTAGCTCAAAATGTTACAGATGGAATCGCAAAGAGAGTATCTCCTAAGTTTCTAATGGATAGAGAGATCGTGAAAATAAGGGAAGCGGGAGCTTTAGGTGCTAAAATTTGGGTTTCTGGACGTGTTGGAGGATCTGAAATACACAGAACAGACAAAAGAAATTTTGGTTCTGTGCCTTTGCATACACTAAGAGCTGATATAGATTATGCAGATAGCTATATAAAGACCAATAGTTATGGTGTTATAGGAGTAAAGGTTTGGATTTATAAAGGTGAGAAAAATTATATAGATGAAGTAGTATAAAATATTATGTTAATGCAACCAAGAAGACAAAAATATAGAAGAACATTTAGAGCCAAGATTGATATGGTAGCTTCAAACGGGACAAAACTTAGTTTTGGAGATTATGGCATTAGAGCAATGGAACCTTCTTTGATTTCTGCAAAGCAAATAGAAGCAGCGAGAAAAAAAATTACTCACTACACTAAAAGAAGTGGAAAGGTATGGGTAAGGATGTTTCCTTATCATCCAAGGACAGAAAAGGCTGCAGGTGTTAAAATGGGAGGAGGAAAAGGTAGTGTGTCAGGTTTTGCATCTCCGATTAGAGCAGGAAGAATACTTTTTGAGATAGTTGGGGTATCTGAAGATACTGCAAAAGAAGCATTTAGGCTTGCAGGGTATAAATTGCCATGTAAAGTGAAATTTGTAAGGAAAGAAGATGAATTTTAACTTATAGAAGGATCTTGGTCCAAGGATCTGGGTTTAAGAATCTAGATTCAAGAATCTAGATTCAAGTTTAATTATGGATATACAACAAATAAGAAAAATAAGTATAGATGATATATATAAGCAATTAAAAAAGCTTAATGATGAAATGCTTAAAAAGAGGATGGATGTTAGGATGCAAATACTGTATAAGTCATCAAGCGAGAATATTAATGTTTCTGAACTTACTAAAATGAAAAAAGAGATTGCGAGATTTAAAACTGTTTTAACAGAAAAGAAATATTTAGAAAAATTAGAGGATCGTGACCCAAAGGATCGTGATCCAAAGGATCAAGATCCAAAGGAAAAACAAGATGGAAAATAAGAAAGGAGAAAAAATATTAAAAACTAAAAAACCAGCTATGTCTGTAAAAAAGACTAATATTGTGTCATCTAAAAAGAACGTAGTAAAGAAATCTGCATTGAAAACAGTTAAAAAAGTTTCTATAAAGGAACAATCAAAGGTTCCGGCTGTTAATAAAGCTAATTCTAGGAGAAAGGTTACGAACCTTGAGATAGCTAAACCTAATATATCTAAACCAAAGGTCAAAAAAATATTAAGAGGGACAGTATTACTTCCTCAAGTTAATGGAAGTAAGTGTATAAGAGTAAAGGTATTAAGATATGTTCCACATCCTCTATATAAAAAGTTAATAAAAAAGACAAAGATATATTTGGTTGCATGTGAGATTGATGATACATTGAATGTTGGAGATGAAATTGCATTCATAAAAACGAGGCCTATCTCTAAAAGAATAAGTTTTAAATATATTAAAAATTCTGGAGTCAAATAATTATGTTACAAGATGAATCAAGAATAAAATGTATAGATAATACAGGGGCAAAGGAATTAAAAGTTCTAGGGTCCTTAGGTGTATCATTTAGAAGATTTTCAAGGGTTGGAGATAGGGTGAAATGCACTGTTTTAAAAGTTTCTCCAGGGGGTCAAGTTAGTGCACATGATATGGTTACAGCTGTAATTGTTAGATCGCGCAAAGAAGTAAGAAGAAAAGACGGCTCATATATAAGGTTTGATGATAATGCTGCAGTAATAATTGATCCGAAAAGCGGAGATCCAAGAGGAACAGCTATTTTCGGTCCAGTAGCAAGAGAACTTAGAGATAGGGGTTTTAATAAGTTAGTTAGTTTAGCAGATGAAGTATTATGAAAATAAGAAAAGGGGATTCAGTACAATTATTGAGCGGGAATAAGAAAGGGAATATTTCTAAAGTATCAAAAGTATTACCTGCGAAAAATAAGATATTCGTTGATGGTGTTGGACTATACAAAAAAGCTGTAAAAGGTTCTGGTATGGTGGATAGACAAAAAGCGATAGATGTCTCCATAGCTAAATTAATATGCCCTAAATGTAACAAACCTACGAGAGTAGGATATACAATTAATGAAAAAGGTATAAAAGAAAGAAGCTGTAAAAAATGTAAAAGTATAATATAAATAGTTCAGTATGAATAGTTTGAAAGAAAAATATAACAAAAAATTAAGAGAAGATATAGCAAAAGAAATGAAAATGGATAATATTTTTGCAGTACCAAGTTTATCTAAGATAATAATTAATTCTGGAGTATCTGATTCTGTACCCAATAACCCTGAAGCATTAGATCAGATGAGAGAAATAATTACTGCAATCACTGGACAAGTTCCTGTTACAACAAAGGCAAGGGCTTCTATATCTAATTTTCATATAAGGGAAGGTATGAATATAGGAGTAAAAGTTACTCTAAGAAGTGATAGGATGTGGGATTTTTATCAGAAGTTAGTTGATATTGTTATTCCTCGTTTCAGAGATTTTAGAGGGTTAACATTAAGTTCTTTTGATGGCAAAGGTAACTACTCAATAGGCATAAAAGAACACTCAGTATTCTCTGAAGTTGCACAAATGTATGGAGATAAGGTAAAATCTCTACAGATTACGATTGTTACAACAGCAGTAAATGACAAGGATGCAAAGATTTTATTTAAATATCTTGGGTTGCCTCTAGTAAAGGAACCTGTAGCAAATGATAATTTAGAAAAAAAGTAATATGGCAAGAAAAGCATTGGTTGATAAACAACAAGAAAGAGTAAAAAAAATGAAATTTGAAGTTCGAAGGTATAACAGATGTACTATCTGTGGTCGTTCCAGAGCATATTTTAGAGATTTTGGGGTTTGTAGAATATGCTTAAGACATTTAGCACACGAAGGGAAGCTTCCTGGAGTAAGGAAGTCATCATGGTAGCATGGTATAGAATAATTATATGTAATTTATTGTAGGTTTAATTATGAGTGATCCAATAGCAGATTTATTAACAAGAATAAGAAATGCGATATTAAGAGATAAGGAAATTGTGTCAGTACCTTTAAGTACTATAAAAGAGGATATAGTGAAAGTTCTTAAAGAAAGGGGCTACATAAAAGGTTATGAAATCAAAGAACATGATATAATAATATCCCTAAAGTATAAAAAGGGTGAAAGTGTGATATCAGGAATAGAAAGGGTATCGAAACCAAGTTTGAAGGTATATTCATCATATAGAGATATACCAAAAGTTTTAAATGGACTTGGTTTTTGTATACTATCTACACCCGAAGGCGTTATCACTGATAGTGAGGCGCGAAGAAATAAGGTAGGTGGAGAGATTATTTGTAAAATTTGGTAAATTATTATGTCAAGAATAGGGTTATTGCCAATAGATTTAAAAGAAGGTGTTAATGTTGAAATAAACAGTGACGAAGTTGTTGTCAAAGGAAAATTAGGAGAACTTAGAATGCACTATTTAAATAGGGTAAAAATTATTCAAGAAGATAACCTTATTAAAATATCAAGAAAATCAGATTCTAAAGAGGACAAATCTTTACACGGTCTATATAGATCACTTATAAATAATATGGTTACAGGTGTGTCAACAGGTTTCTATAAAGAACTTGCATTACAAGGTATAGGATATAGGGTTGCATTAGAAGGTGAGGATATTGTTTTAAATGTAGGTTATTCACATACTGTAAAAGTTAAAAAAGTTGAAGGGATAAAGTTTGAGGTATATGATAACAATCAAATAAAAGTAAGTGGTATAGATAAACAGTTAGTTGGACAAATAAGTGCAGACATAAGGAAAGTTAAGAAACCAGAACCATATAAAGGTAAAGGTATAAGGTATAAGGATGAATTTGTAATTAAAAAAGCCGGAAAGAGTGGTAAGGCTACAGTTAAATAAATTTTGATTCAGATTATATGAAAAAATTACAAGGAAGATTAAAAAGACATAAAATTATAAGAAAAAAAGTATCAGGGACTAAAATAAGACCCAGACTATCTGTTTTTAGATCTAATAAGGATATATATGTACAGATAATAGATGATGATAAAAGTGAGACAATTATTGGTATGTCTACTAAAGTTATAAAGGATGGGAAGGATAAAACAGAGAGATCATATAATCTTGGTGTAGAATTTGGTAAAATAGCAGTATCAAAAGGTATAAAAGCTGTTGTATTTGATAGAGGCGGATATAGATTTCATGGGAGAGTAAAATCTTTCTCTGATGGAGCTAAGGAAAGTGGTTTAATATTTTAAAGGATCTAGATCCAAAAGATAATTATTATGGCAAAAAAAGAAAATGTAACAGAAATAAAAGAAATAATTATAGA
This sequence comes from bacterium, assembly GCA_027371855.1. Classification (GTDB taxonomy): domain Bacteria; phylum Patescibacteriota; class Dojkabacteria; order JAKAPS01; family JAJZLI01; genus JAJZKG01. The sequence continues at coordinate 7,160 of DAHXLB010000039.1, read as the reverse complement.
TGAAATAAGTCTGGAGGATAAGACTCCTATATCTGATTATGAGCATTATATTCTTGAGACAAAAAGAGTTACAAAGGTTACAAAAGGAGCTAAAAGATTTAGGTTCTCAGCTATGGTCGTAGTTGGTAATAGAAATGGTAGGATTGGAATAGGAAAAGGTGTAGGTAATGACCCTAAATTTGCTATAGAAAAAGCAATAAGAAAGGCTAGAGCATCTGTAATTTCAATAAATCTTACAGAGAATACTATTACACATGAAATCACACAAGACTTTAAAGCTGCAAAAATGCTTTTTAAGCCAGCAGTACATGGAACAGGAATTATAGCAGGGAAAAATATTAAACCAATTCTTGAACTTGCTGGAGTTAAAGATGTTTTGTCCAAAAGACTGGGATCTACTAATAAAAAAGCAAATATATACTGTAGTTTTTTAGCTTTACAAAATTTAAAGGCAAGATAATATGTTAATTAAAAATAAAATTGTAAAAAGATCAAAAAAAATAGTAGGAAGAGGTTATGGATCAGGTAAAGGTGGACATACAGCAGGTAGGGGTACTAAAGGTCAAAAATCTAGATCAGGTGTTCATATATCACCATTTTTCGAGGGAGGACAGAACCCTTTGATATTAAGACTTCCATATCTTAAAGGATTTAAAAGACAAAAACCTGAATGTGCTGTTTTAAATTTAAAAGATGTAGATAGGTTATTTAAAGAAAATGATATGGTTTCGTATGATGGATTGAAAAAAATTGGAATAGTAAAAAGAGAGAAGACAGTTAAAATATTGGCAGGAGGAGAGTTATCAAAAAAACTATCATTTAAAAATGATAAGATGTCTTTTTCGAAATCATCTTTGGATAAAATAAAATTAGCAAATGGTGAGATAATCTAATGCAAAAAGTTTTTTATATTATTCGAGAGCTTTATAATAGTCCAGAGCTTAGAAGAAAAATACTATTTACAATATTACTTCTTGTAGTATTTAGAATATTTGCATCAATACCAGTTCCTGGAGTTAATGTAACTGTTTTATCATCGCTTTTTAAGAACAATCAAGCTTTAAGTTTTCTAAATATATTTTCTGGAGGTACTTTGCAGACAGCTGCGATTGTAGGTATAGGGTTAGGTCCTTTTATTACTGCTACTGTTATATTCCAATTTTTAGTTTATCTTGTACCTAAGATAAAAGAATTGCAGGAACAAGGTGAGCGTGGACAGAAAATTATAAATCAATACACAAGATATCTAACAGTTCCTATTGCGGCACTTCAATCATTTGGAATCTATAAATTTCTTCTTGGGGTGTCTCAAACCCCTATAATTTCTAACCTTGATCCATTGGGCCTTACAACATTTATAATTACAATGACAGCAGGATCAATATTTCTTATGTGGTTAGGGGAATTAATTACTGAATATGGAGTTGGAGATGGTATTTCTCTACTTATAGCTGTTGGTATTTTAGCTGCTATGCCAGAATCATTAATATCAGCAGCAGTATCACAAAGTATTAATGGTATTATCATATTAGTACTATTATTACTATTTATTGGGATGGTAATTGCTATAGTACTTATCAATGAATCATCAAGGAACATTCCTGTTAACTATACTCGTATGACACGTGGGGTACAGCTTGTTGGTGGGAATAAATCCTATATACCAATAAAAATAAACACAGCAGGTGTTATGCCTATTATATTTGCACTTTCTCTTGTACTATTACCGACAGAACTATCTAAAATATTAGAAACCAGCAAAAATGTATTAATACACCATGTTGCAGTGTTTGTTTATAACGGACTATCTAATCAATTATATTATGGAATGATATATGGAGTACTTATAATATTTATGACGTACTTCTATACTTTTATAGTATTTAAACCACATGATGTAGCAAATAATATTCAAAAACAAGGAGGTTTTATCCCTGGTTTTAGACCTGGTAAACAAACAGAAAACTATATTTACAATATTTTATTGAAGCTTACATTTGTTGGAGCAATATTTTTGACTATTATTGCATTAATACCGCTTGTGGTTCAGTATTATACTAATATAACAAGTGTTGCAATTGGAGGAACAAGTATTCTTATTATCGTGGTAGTTATATTAACTTTAATAAGAAATATTAAATCGCACCTTATAACTCGTTCATACTCAAGTTACTCATAAGTCCTACAAAATAATTTTCACTTTTAAATCTACTATGATAAGGTTTGCATAATCTTTATGTATATTTATATCTGTTTTTGTCAAATCAGAAAATAGTTTTGTAATGTAAAGTCCAACTCCTTCTCTAGTACCTTTTTTACTGGTACTTCCTATTTTGAATAAATGTTTAAAGTCTATTTCAGTATCTGTATTATTACGTATAGAAACACTAATGGTATCTCTTTCTTTTTTTGTTATTATTGTTAAAATCCCTTCGTTGTTAGAAAATAATATTGCATTTTCGATACAATATAAAAGGATAGAATATATCTTATCTTTATCATTATTTATCTCCAAATCTTCATTAATATATGGAAGGTATTGTATCTGTATACCCCTATTTTTTATTATAGGAAAAAGCTCTTGTAGTATTAACGATACAAGTTTATTGAATTGGAATATCCCTATATTTAACTTTCCTCCATCAATCAATTCTTGCCTATCTTTAAATTTTTGTTCAACAAGTTTAAGTTCTATAATATTTTTTTTCATATCTTTACGAATTGATATTTTTTTTATAAATTCATCAATTTCTGATATAGCAGTTTTTAGAAAATTTGTATTTTCTCTTTTATCATTTTCAAAAGCATCTTCTTCTGTATTTTTTTCTACAAGTTCCAGATAGTTAAACATCATTATGTCAGCGAATGTTTTTATTAAAATGCCTATAATTATCATAAATATGTTAATTATAAAAAGTGCCGTAAAATCAAATAAATAAAATCCAAAAATCAAGAGTGTAATAAAAAGGATTATATCTATATATAAGTATGATAGGAAAATATTTGAATCTTTTGGATCTATAATTATTGATACAATATAGGGAAAGAATACAAGTATAGCAACTGAATTTATACCACCCCCAACATATAATCCCCCTGAAGCTACTATAAAATATAAAAGTTCAAGAAGTATTAATATATATTCAAGTTTATTTTTCTTGTTATTAAAATAATTTTTCTTTGGATAATATACATAATAGATAATAAAAAAACCAATAATAAGAATTACTGGAATCATATTCAAACCTATTATGTATATATTGCTAAAAGATGCTATATTTTTTATAACCATGAATAAAGCTATTATTATTGCTATCACAGTAATTTCCATAGAGTCATGTTGAGTTTTCCTATCTATTATTTGTTTTTTTATATCTTTATTCATATTTTAATAAAGGTGGTAGATATAAAACTTTCCCCAGAAACATATTCATTGCCTGTTATTTTTGAATATATCATTAAAATATTTGACCATGTAATATCTTTTTGTATTTGGTCAATAGTTTTCCCAGCAAAATAGGCTGTAAATTTTTGAGGAAATGTAATCTCAAATGATACTCCTTGAGGTGTAGTTTTTATATCTATAATAGTATTCAAAATATTGTTCTCTTGTATAAATATGAAAATAAGCCTTAGTAAAGATCTAAGTTTTTCTTTGTCCATCAAAATATTTTGATCTTTAAGTCCAGCCTCTTTATCCTGAATTTTATATTCTATTCTTGCATCATAAAAGATACTAAATTCTTTTTGTATTTGTATTATTTCTTCATATAAATTTACAATGTCAAGACTAATAGATAGTAGCTTTAATGAATCTTCTCTTTGTATAAATAAATTTTGCATATATACACTGTCCTTATATGTCTCATAAAGCAATGTGTTATCATCTATCAATGTTTCTGCTATATGAGCGAATTCTTCTTTTAGGATGTTTTTATTTATAGAGAGAAAATTTTCTTGAGAGGTTTTTATAATTTTTTTATTTTCTATATCAGCCTCTAGGTTTTCTAATTTATTTAAAGAATCTGCATTGTATCGTATGAAAAGTAATATTATTGCACCTAATGTTATCAATCCTAAAAATATTGCTGAAGACACATACGTAACACTCATACTTTGGAAAAGTAATAGTATAAAGAACGAGATAAATATTGCTGAGAATATATATAATGCATTCTTAATGGAATTTACTTCTGTAGCAATCTGTATTTCCAAAAATAATATAAGTATTAAATATATATCTGAATTTGCTCCTGCAATATGGATCTCAACTATTGCTGTTAACAAAAGTATTAAATACCTTAAAAGTTTTATGTATATATTATTGCTTTTTATATATATACGATTGAGGATTATGATGAATAGAAATCCAATTATAGTAATATAGAAGTTAGAAAATGGAAAAAAGTTGTAAAATGGGTTTTTTAAAAAAGTAAAGAAAGCCTGAAATAGAATAAAAACTAATAAAGATAGTTCGAAAAATTGTATAGATTGTTTTCTTATATATTCTGGAGGCATATATTATACATACTATCAAATTTTTAAGGTTTGTTGTATCTATTAAACTTAAACTTTTTTGTATTAGTATATGTATTTTGTTAATATTGCTATATGATAATTTCTTTTATAGGACCTTCTGGGTGTGGAAAAGGGGTAGAAAGTAAAAAACTTTATAGAAATAAAGGTTTTAGTGTCATATCTACAGGAGAAATATTAAGAGAAGAATATGAAAACGGTACTAAGATTGGAAAAGAGCTGTATTTGAAATATTGGAAAAATGGAGAATGGGTTCCAGATTCTATTATATCAGAAATGTTATTTATAAAACTTGATAAGCTAAATAGTAATAAAATAATACTGGATGCATACCCAAGAACTAAAAAGCAAGCTCTACTATTAGATGAGTATTTAGAAAGAAACAACAAATTTTTAGATCTTGTTTTCATTTTTAATCTGGATGATAAAATATCTAAAGAAAGGATATTAGGTCGTGAAAAGGAAGGGAAAGAAAGATTGGATGTTTCTGATAAAGCCATATTGAAACGATTATATAATTACCACAAAAATGAAAATGAAATAAGGAATTTTTATAAAAAAAGAGCTATTGATATAGATGCAACTTTAAGTGTTGATATAATATATACTACAATCCTAAAATATATAATAAATTAGTATGAAACCAAAAACAAGTGAAGAGATAAAATATATGAGACATGGAGGTAAAATATTAGGAAAGATCCTTAAAATTTTACAGAATGAATCAAAGCCTGGAATATCAGAGAATGAACTTAACCAAATATCGGAAGAATTATGTAGAGAGCATGATGTTAAACCAGCATTTCTAAGGTATAAAGGATACCCTAAGTCTCTATGTATAAGCATTAATGATAAAGTTGTTCACGGGATACCAAGTTCATATACTATTAAAGATGGAGATGTTGTATCACTAGATTATGGGGTTATTTATAAGGGTCTATATACTGATGCAGCAGTATCTTTTATTGCTGGTGATAAAAAAGATCAAAACGTACAATCTTTTCTTGATATAGTTAAAAAATCTAGAGATGAAGGTATTAAGGCTGCAAAAAATTTGTCATTTATAGGAGATATATCTTATGCAATGGAAGTTCCTGTTAAAAAGGTGGGGTATTCTGTTGTAAGAGAACTTTCAGGTCATGGTATAGGATACAAATTACATGAAGACCCATATATTCTAGGTTATGGAAGACCAAAAACTGGTATGCAGATAAAAAAGAATATGACATTAGCAATTGAAAGTATGATTAATATGGGGAAACCAGATATTTATATAGAAAAAGATGGTTGGACAATTAGGACTCAAGATCATTCTTTATCTGGACACTTTGAGCATACAATATTAATAACTGATGGTTCTCCTGAAATTTTAACTTTAGGATAATTAAGGTTGCAAAAAACTTTCTGCATCATCAATTAAGACATCTCTTGGCTTGGATCCGTCTTGAGGTCCTACAACCCCACTATTTTCAAGTTCCAGTATCAATCTTGCGGCCCTAGCATAGCCTATTTTAAGCTTTGATTGTAGTATTGATGCAGAGCCACGCTGTGCTTCTACAACAATTCTTACTGCCTCAGGAAACAAATTATCGTCATATGATCCATCACCTCCACGTAGAACGTTTTCTCTTAAAGGAGTGAGTATCTCCTCATTATATGTAAATTCTGTTACTTGTTCAGAGATGAAAGTTATAACTTTAGATATTTCTTCTTCACTAATTAGAGCACCTTGGAGTCTCATAGTCTTTCCGAGATCAGGTGCTTTAAAAAGCATATCTCCTTTTCCAAGCAATGTTTCTGCTCCTTGTTGGTCCAGCACGACCCTTGAATCTATAACTGATGCTACGGATAATGATATACGTGCTGGAATGTTTGCTTTTATAAGCCCAGTTATAACATTTACAGAAGGTCTTTGTGTTGCAAGAATTAGGTGTATTCCTACTGCTCTAGCCATCTGGGCAAGCCTTACTATTGAATGTTCTATATCTGCTCCTTTTGCCAGTATCAAATCTGCCATCTCATCTATCACTATAATAATGTTACTCATCTTTTCTGCATTATCCTTGTTTTCATTGTATCCATCTATATTTCTTGCGCCTTCAGCCTTTAGAACATTATATCTTTGTTCCATCTCTCTTACTGCCCATTTTAATGCATTGTTTACATTGTCCATATCAGTAATTACTGGAGTTAATAAATGAGGAATTCCATTATATACGGAGAGTTCTACATGTTTTGGGTCGATCATAATAATTTTTAGTGTATCAGGAGAGTGTCTATATAACAGTCCCATCAAAAATGAGTTTATCAACATACTTTTTCCAGACCCAGTAGATCCTGCTACAAGGACATGAGGCATTGCAGCTAGATCTCTTATTATTATCTTTCCTGTAACATCTTCTCCCATAGCCAAGGGAAGTCTAATTTTTGGATTATTAAATTCTGGTGTATCTATAATATTTCTTAATCCTACTATTTGGAACTTAGAGTTAGGAACTTCAATCCCAACAAGAGATGTTCCTGGGATAGGAGCTTCTATTCTTACAGTGCCAGATGGTGCTGCCAAAGCTAAGGCAATATCTCTTGATAAATTATTTATCTTTGACACTTTAGTTCCCATAGTT
>DAHXLB010000037.1:0-44163 GCA_027371855.1 bacterium | reverse complement strand
ATAAAATAGAGATGAAAATGTCTCACAATGAATATGCAGATATTATGCAAGATGAAAAGATAAAATTATTTAAAAAAATATTTAAATTATGATTACTTGATTCTTAGTATTTCAGTATATAAATTGGATTAGAAAATACTTTGGAATATTATAAAGTAGAATATAGAATACTATCGTCAGATCCTAAAATTACTATTATATCTCCAGTATAGAAGGATGGGTTGTGGTTTATTAACACTACATTATTAATACCTAAAATATCTATTATTTCTTTAACTTCATACTTATATAGTGAATAGTTGCCAACATATATTTCATCCTTTGTTAGTGTCTGATTATATATACCTATAGAAGATATTGTACCTCCAAGATTTTGTATATATCTTGAAAATTGGTAAACTGCAGCATTTGAGGACGAAGAATCTAATATTTGTACTGATACCCCACTTTTCGCAAAGGTTGTACTGTTAAAATTAGATCTTATAAAAGCATCAATATTTTTTAAATTTATCAAACCATTAGAATTGTATTCTAAAAGATGTATATTTTGAACCTTTAGATTATATATAGCATATAGTAGATTAAATATATTTTGACCCTCTATATTAGATCTAAAAATAGTCTGTATGTATCCTATATCTGTGCTAGTATTAATTAAACTTAGTGGGGATAATATATTAGACAGTATTCCCTGAAAAATAAGGTTCTTTATATACAAATTATTAGATGTATCAGACGTTGAAGATAATATCTTGACTACCTCGTTTGATGTCAATGTATTTCCTCCATTATTTATAAAAACCCCATTAATGTTGGTGCTTAAAGTTGATGCTATAGATATGTTTTTAGTACCTTTTAAAGAAGTTGAACTTAACGATATATATCCACTTACTGGAATTGCAAGATTATACCTTATAACTTTTAAAAGTAGATTCATTCCATCCTTAGGAGCATTCAAATTTCCAATAGGATAAATTGTCCTTAAAGTTTGGCTAGATTGAGAAGAAGTATAAAAATTCATATTAGATGGTAGAGCCATTAGCGTTGTAGATGTTCCTGGGGTAACGGTTAGGATAGCATTATATGTATTAACATCAAACCCATTATTTTTAGATTTATAAACAATAAGTATGTTACTTGTATTATTAGATGATACTGTAGCTACTCTCCCACTATATCCAGAATCTTTCTTTATAGTTATATTATTTAACCTTGTAACATTAGAAAATAGAAAATAAATAATATATAAAAATATTATAATTGCAACTATTATTATAAGATAACCTGATTTTCTTTTCTTTTTGTAGGCTTGCATAGTATTTAGAACATGTTCTTATATAGAACATTAACATTAAAAATTTACTTTGTAAAATATTTTTAGTAGAATAAGCTTATGTTTACCAAGTTTAAATCAACATTTTTCCCAACTAGAGATAATGAATATCATTCACCTATACTATCCTATAAAGTACTATTGATCTTTATAATATTTTTATCTTTTATTAATCTAGCCTTACCTTCATTCGCATATGGCTCTGGTATAAACAATAGCCAGATATTTATAAGCCTAAATAAGATTAGACAAGATAATAATGAATCAACCTTATATATGAACCAAAGTTTAGATTTATCTGCAAAACATATAGTACAAAGTATGTTCCAAGATCAATACTTTGGTAGAATAAATCCAGTAAAAGGTACTTCTTTTTACTCATTTGTAGATATGAATAAATTTAACAATATAAACCTAATTTTATTTAAAAATTACGTTTCTCAATCATCATTTTCAAATACACTTACTCAAAATTACAAAAATACCATTGCTAACCCAAATATTAATGACATAGGTATTTATGAAGGTAACGGAGTCTTGAATGGAAATAATGTAAACATTATTTCTATAATAACAGCAAAGGGTGCTCCTTCCAGCATTATCCCTTTATTCTCTAATAATAATCAAAATAGCTTTATAAATTATAAGATTATTGAATATACCGATTTATTTATATTACTATTTATAACACTATTACTTATTGTGGATGTTGTTGTTACTTATTATTACAAAATTGAAAGAGAAAAAATGATATCAAATATGCATTTACCTTTGCTTTTTGTATCAATAATAGTTGTATTTGTACTTATAGTAGGAATATCTTTATGAGAAATATAATAAAATATGAAATAGAATTCACAACAAGTATATTTTTCCTACTTCTGGAAATATTATTCTTTGTTATATTATTATCTTCTATAAATATTGTGGTTTTATATGTAATATTATCTACAATATTTTTCATTCTATTTATAATTGATAGTATAAAAAGATTTAGAAAATATATAAGACAGATTGATGCTGAGGAAGCTAAAAAAATAAATAAGAATATATACTTGTTTAATCAAATAATATTACCTATTGCAACATATATTGGAACTATATCTTTTATATTATTAAACACATTAGACTTATTAACTATTCAATTTTTTATAGTATTATCAACAATACTCTTTTATATATTAATAAAACATATAGAAGTATATCTTGAGACTTTTGAATTTGACGAGAGAACTCACTACATAATAAATGGAGTGAAAGTATATATTTTCTTCCTTTTATCCTACTCAATTTTACAAATATCCTCCATTATTAATCTGTCTACTCTATTGGTTCCTGTATTTATATTTTCTATATCTTTATCACTGTTATTGTTACTTATACAAAGAAATAAACAATTTTTGAACGGAACTATTTGGTATGCAATATCAATATCACTTGTTATTGGAGTATCTGTATTTTTAATGGATACATTTGTGAATAATGCCATAATTACAGCATTCACAATAACTTCCCTATTCTACTTTTTTGAAGCAATACTGCATCATAAATTAGAAAATAAATTATCTAATGAACTTATTATAGAATATATATTATTCTTAGTAATTATATTTTTAATAATCAAAGGATTGTTTGGAATTTATGTATAGTGAATTTATTGTAGTACCAATACTTGACCTATTTGAGAAAAATCATAATATTCATGAGTACCTCCTCCATTTCCTAGAAATGTTAGCGCACTTCCATACCATGGGTCATTAATAAGATAATCTCCATTTGGTAACTGGCTATAAATAACAATCCAATGTTCACCAGCAGGAGCTGCTAAGTACACTATTGCAGGAATACCTTGTGCTAGGGCTTGATTTACAGCAGATACTCCATAACCTTCGGATTGTATACTATATCCTGGAATATTAGGAAATGCCATCATATTATCATTGCTAAACCAAGTCATACTTGCAATCATTGGTGGGTTATACATAGGACTAATCTCTTTAGTTGCCACCATAGCTATAGATGCTACTAAACATCCATAAGTCATATTAATAGATGTTCCATACTCTCCTGATAGCCTCCCATACCATTGTTGACAATAATACCAACTATTCCCACGTATACACCCAGAAAAACCACTAGTATTATAAGCAGCTTCTGTTAACGAATTTATTTGACTCAAAATCTGCTGTTGTTGATTCTGATCTGAGATTAAAGTTGAAGTTAATCCATTTTTTTGTGTTATAGCTGCATTTTCTTCATTTTGCAAAGTACCCTGATCAGAAATCAATGTTTGTTGCTGTGTTAATAGACTATTATATAAATTCGTTGCATCTTTCTGATTTAAAGCTACAGTAGCCTTATTTGCATTAAGTGTTGAAATAACGGTTGATAATTCCTGTGCTAATTGATCCTGATGTTGTATAGATGCATTAAAATATTCAACAGATGCTAAAGCGTTATTTATATTAGGATTTCCTATAAACATCTCTGCAGGGGGAACATACATTTGTTCATATCCAGATTTTGCATTACTATTTATTTTACCCTTTATAACTGCTATTTTTGCCTGTTCTTGCGTAATTTGGTTATTTAACTGAGTAATTTGTATATTTAATTGGTTTATTTGTGCCTGTTCATTGTTTATAATAGTTTGTTTGGCAGAAATTAATGCCTGATAAGATTGAATTTGTCCCGCAAAATTAGATATAGTATTATTAGTACTTTGTACTTGCTGATTGATATTATTTATAGTTGATTGTAATTGTTGATATTGCTGTTGTAAAGAATTTAAAGAGTCACCAGCACCTACAGAATGAGAACTAGTAATTAACAAGGTAGAGAAAAATGATAGCGTTATAAGTGAAAATAAAACTATCCTGAAAGACCTATTTTTATATAACTTAAATATTTTCATACGCATATAAATATAGCATTATACAATAGTTTTTACAAACACAACAATAAAGATATTGACCCTATAGTATTTATGGCAGGTATGTTTATTTTAAATATTTTGTAATAGAAATAGAGGAAGCTATAGCTCCTATTATTATTCCTACTAAAGCCTCTATGCCAATAAATTCTAAAACTAATAATAATGAATAGTGTGGGAGTGGTACTCCTTGGAAAAATTGTTCCAATGGGAATAATATAGTGGCCTTGTAATAAGTACTTACAATAAGAAATATTAGATACAAAACAATGCTAGAGACAAATACTCCCATGACTCCATACAAAGCCCCTTCCATTATAAAAGGACCAACTACATAGGTATTAGATGCACCCACTAATTTCATAATCTCAATATCTTCAGAGTGTGAATTTATTGTTATTGCAATAGTTATGATAATTATTACAAATGCTATAATACCCAAAAATATTATAAGTCCCAGCCCCACATCACTTATTACTGAGACTGCCTGTTTTAAAAATTGTACTACATTTTTAAAATATAATATGTTGTCAATCTGTCCATTACTATTCTTTTTAAGTTTATATAAGGTATTTGCAACATCTTGAAGATTAGAAAGATTTTGCGTGCTAACTTCGAATGATGGGGGTAAGGCATTTATATCTACCGACTTAGCTAAAGCAGGATTTTGGGTCTTTAACAATTTTACAAATCTTTTATATGCAACTTCCTGTGATATAAATTGTATTGAAGTAGCCTTCCCAGTATTTTCTATTTTAGTTTTTACACTAGATATATAAGTTTGAGATGCTTGTGGGTTGAAAAATACAATAACTTGAGATTTTGATTCATAATAGTGAAGTATTACATGAACTGAATATAGAGTAAATACAAATATTGATATAACAAAGAATGTTAGTGTCATTATTGCGACAGAAGAGAATGATAACCATCCATTCCTTCTTATATGCTCATATGTATATTTTATTAATCGTCTGACTTTTATCATTCGTTATAACCTCCCATAGAATCTCTTACTATTTTACCTTCATCTAGTGAAATTACTCTTTTCTGCAGTGAATTCACTATATCTGACGCGTGTGTAGCCATTAAAATTGTAGTTCCCCAATTATTTATTTTATTTAAAAGTTGCACTATATCCCATGAAACGTTAGGATCCAAATTTCCAGTGGGCTCATCTGCAATTAATATATGTGGATTGTTTACCATAGCTCTAGCAATAGCCACCCTTTGTTTTTCTCCTCCAGATAATTGATGTGGAAATAATCTAGATTTTGCTGAAAGACCAACAAGGTCAATCATGTAATCTACTGCCTTTTTTATTTCTCTATTTGAAAAATCTGAAACTTCCATAGCAAAAGCTATATTTTCAAATGCAGTCTTTCTTGGTAGTAATTTAAAATCTTGAAAAACAACACCTATCTCACGGCGTAGATGAGGAAGAGCTTTTCTTGATAACTTATCTATATCATATCCCGCAAAATGTATACTCCCTGATGTTGGGGTTTCTTCTCTTATTAGAAGTTTGACTAATGTACTCTTACCCGCACCAGAATGACCTACCAAAAAAACAAATTCCCCTTCTTCAATATGAAAATTTATATCCTCTAGAGCGATCCTATTGCCATATTTTTTTGAAACATCTTTGAATGTAAGCATATTACATATTACAGGATATAATAAAATCAATAAGTTTTCAAATTTTATAGATCTATAATTTAATCTCTTCAAAAATGAACATATCTAAATCCCCTCCTAATACAGCGTCTGTATTAGTTGTCTCTACCTTTGTACGTAAATCTTTAACTAATTTATATGGATTTAGAACATAATTTCTTATTTGATTCCCCCACATAGCAACTTTATGTTCCCCTTTGATATCTGACATTTCTTTTTGTTTTTTCTCTTCACCCATTTTAAACAGTTGTGCCTTCAATTTCCTCATTGCATACTCTCTGTTTTGTACTTGAGTTCTCTCTGATCCAGCAGAAACTACTACTCCACTTGGTATATGCTTTATAATAACCTTTGAATTAACTTTATTAACATTCTGCCCACCAGGTCCGCCACTCCTTGTGGTTTGAAATTCCAAATCATCATTTTTTATTTCTATCTCATCATCATCTTCAATTATCGGCATAACCTCAATAAGAGCAAATGATGTTTGTCTTAATCCTTGAGCGTTAAAAGGAGATACACGTACTAATCTATGAGTACCACTTTCTCTTTTTAAATATCCATAGGTATAAATACCATTTACCTCCATACTTACACTAGATATTCCAGCTTCATTACCAGAAAGAATATCAGTAATTTCATATTTCCATCCTTTTTTATTAAAATATCTTGTATACATCCTAAACAACATATCTGCCCAATCCATAGCCTCAACCCCACCTTGCCCAGCATGTATAGAGAAAATTGCCGCAGCCTTATCATATTTAGAAGAAAGATATGTACTTAGTTCTATTTCATCACATTCTTTTTTAATTTTTTCTATTTCTTTTATAATTTCAACATAGTCTTCCTCTTTAGATATTGAGAACAGCTCATCAATATATGTTATTTTTTCTTCAAGGTCTAAAACTTTATTAACCTCACTTTGAGCATTAGTTAACTCTTTTGATATCTTAGTAGCATTCAAACTATCCTCCCAGAAACCTTCTGTCGAACTTTTTATTTCAAGTTCCTCTATTTTTTTCTCTAAAGATGGAATATCTAGTTTATCCCGTATATTCTTTATCCTTCCTTTAAATATGGATATTTGTTCTTTTATATCATTCATTGGATCAAAATCCCTTCAATTTCAATATTTCTTTTACTTCATCAAGTACTTGCTGAGGGTTTTGATAAGATTTTATTAAATATCCTGATGCTTGTCTAGCAAATCCTTCTTTAATAGTAGTCTCATCAGAAAGGTTAGTTAGTAGTATTACTGGGATATTCATTGTAGAGGGTGATGTTTTCAGTTCTTTTAAAACATCAAGACCATTAATACCAGGGAGCATTATATCAAGGACTATAATATTAGGTTTCTCATTCTTGGCAAGTATTAACCCATCCTCGCCATTATATGCGTTAACTACAGAGAACGAATCACTTTCAAATATTCTTGAATAAATAAATGCCAGATCCACATCATCTTCAACAAATAATACTTTAATTTTGTTTCTAGAGTTCATACTATCTACATTATACATATTGCATACAAAAATTAAAGCTTATTAGAATAGCTATTGAATTTTTCATGTTGTAAGGATACTATGAGATGTGATATACTCCACTTTTGTAATATTATGATAGAACAAGAACCAGCAAAAAATACAGAAGTATTAGAACTTTATAAAGTTGAGGAGGAACTGTATACTAGAATGCAAGGATTAAACACTCAACTTCATGCTAGGATAGAAGCAGTTGATATGGGGACTGTAGATTGTCAGTATGTATATTCTGATGAAATAGATAGTGTTCTACCTACTGAAACAAAGATATTTATAAACCCTAAAACTGACGAAATATTGAGGATAGATTATGTTGGTGATAAATTGAAAGTTACTGTATGGTTCAACTCTAAAACTAGAGAAGATTCTAGGATAGTACAGTTTAGAAATCCCATTATAACCTTATTCTCACCCGAAGAAGATATAGACCTTGTATCATATTTGCCACTTGGAGACAAATATGTAAAAACAATAATTCCAAAAAGATAAATTTTGAATCTAGATCCTTATTATTTTAGTTTTTTAAAATTATGTTAGAGCAATTGATAACTACTGAACAACCATATAATAGAGTACTTACACCAGAAGAAACAGAGAAAGATATAGAAAAAACATTAAAGGGTATTTCTTTGATGGAAGATGTAAGAGTGATTATAGAAACTAGGGACCCACAACAGCTATTGGTTGATGGTAAAGAATGTGGGCCATTTGAAAAAGAGAATGATATGTACCCTAGAAATGAGACAATTAAAATAGTGACCAAAAGCGGAAATCCCGTTATTATATTAAAAGGAAAACCTCCTAGCCATTACGAAATAATAATAAAAAATCCAGAATCAATAAAGGTCTATGATAAACATATGGCAATAATAAGAGGATATAAGCAAGCTGACCTTGGTAATTTTACTTTAATAGAAGAATAAATTATGGGAGAAACTGATAGAATAACAGAACAGCAAAAGCAATACGAAGACCTATTTCCGGAAGATATTGATACTTATTTAAGACATATTTTAGATACTAGCGAAAAGGCATTTATGAAAGTAAAAGGAGATGGAGATCCAGCATATATTTCAGGTCATTCAACAATTGATATGGAAAGAGACATTTTCCTTGTATTAGTTGAACGTAATAGAGAAACTCCACCGTCTATAAAAATTGCCATAGACAGAAGGTATTTACATGGTGTTAGAGCAAATATTCGTATAACTGTAAATAATGTAAAGGAACTGATTATATACACAATGGATGGACAAACAAAAATAAGAAGATATATAAAAGATGAAGAAGGAGTGTTTAGAGTTTTTGTTGATTAAATATCATAAATAATCATTTGTTTTTTATACTCATTAGGTATAAAATTACCTTATTAATATAAACTATTAAATATATGCAAGATAGTATGCCAGAAAGATCACCTGCAAGTCCATTAGCTTCAGTTTTATTTTTACTAATTATAGTCATAGGTTTCTTTATTGGATTGCCTCTATTTTCGTCAAATTTTGCTTTAGCAGTAACACTGTGGGTAATATTTTTCTTAATTGCACTATTGGTTTCAATATCTGTTCATACAGCAGCAGAATGGGATAGGGCAACAGTTTTGAAACTGGGGAAATTTTCTCGAATATCTGGTCCTGGAATATTTTTCATAATACCAGTATTTGAAACTATTCCATATTGGATAGATTTAAGAACAATGTCAGTACCAATAAAAGCAGAGCAAACATTAACCAAAGATAGTGTTCCAGTATCAGTTGAGGCTATCTTATTTTTTAGAGTAATAGATGCAAAAATGGCATCTTTAGCTGTTGCAGATTATTATAATTCAGGGATTTTAGCAGCACAAACTGCGTTAAGAGATATTATAGGAAAAAGTGAACTATCAACAGTATTATCAGAAAGAGAAAATATTGATGAAGCATTAAAAGTAGTAATAGGTAAAAGAGTAAGTCCTTGGGGCATTGAAGTTATATCAGTGGAAATGAGAGATGTTATTATTCCAGAAAACCTTCAAAATGCAATGAGTCAAAAAGCCCAATCAGAAAGAGAAAGAGAGTCAAGGGTTATACTTGGAGACTCAGAAAGAATAATAGCAGATAGTTTTAGTCAGGCTGCAGAGAAATACAAGGATAATCCTGTAGCATTACATTTAAGAGCAATGAATATGTTATTCGAAGGCCTGAAAGAAAAAGGTGCTTTAATGATTGTCCCATCTTCTGCACTTGACTCTATGAACCTAGGGTCTTTAGCTGGTATTGCCTCTTTAGGTGGAGAAAAACTAAATGAGAGTAGCAAAATAAAAAACCCAAAAAAATAAATCTTAATCCAAAAAACCTTGACCAAAATGAAAAAAATTGTAATTGTAGGAGGCACAGCTTCTGGTAAAACCAATTTAGCATATAATATTGCAAAAAATATTAATGGGGAGATTATATCTGCTGATTCAAGACAAGTGTATAAATATCTTGATATAGGATCATCTAAAGAAAGATTTGAAGATATTAAAACACACCTTATAGATATAATAACCCCAGATCAAAGGTATTCTGCATTCTTATTTAAAAATGATACAAAAAAGATAATACAAGAAATAGAGTTGAAAGGTAAAATTCCAATAATAGTTGGAGGTACTGGACTATATACAAGAGCACTTGTGTATAATCTTTCTTTAGGTAAAAACCCTGATTTTAAATTGAGAAAAGAATTGGAAGGCAAAACAAAAGAAGAATTACAAGATATACTGTACTCCATCAACCCAAAATTTAAGGAAATACTAAATAACTCAGACAGAAATAACAAAATAAGATTAATAAGGTATATAGAGAAAGGAGAAATAACAGATGATAATTTTGGATCTGGATCCAATAGATCTAGGTCCTTTGAAAATAATGAATATATACAAGTACAAATAGATATGAATAAAGACGAAATAATAAAAAGAATACGAAATAGGACTAATAACATGATTAAACTTGGGCTTATTGATGAAACATCAAATGTATTAGGATTAGGTTACAGTAAAGAAGATCCTGGCTTATCCATGATAGGCTATAAAGAAGCTATAGAATTTATTGAAAATAAGATTAATCAACAAGAATTGATTGATAAAATTAATCAAAGTACTATTAATCTATTAAAAAGACAACTAACATACTTTGGAGGTGATAAAAATATATTGACCCTAGAAGATAACAAAATATTAGATTTCATAAAAACTCACATCTAATTGAAAAATTATGAAGCATAATATATACTACGATGGTTCTTGTTAAATGATGCAATTGATATTGGACATTCCAGTATCCATCTTAATAAGAAGTTAGAGGAGTCCTTTGTGAAAAATAGTCTGACCGCGATATTCTGGTTTATTGTTCTTGCAATAACAACTCATTTTACTTTCCTGTACATTCTTGGGAGTAAACCAACCATTATAGGGGGCATATCATCAAGCACAAAAGGTGCAGGACAAATCCAGTATCTTATAAATGGAATCAGAATCGTATGTTTGTATGGAATACCAGGAATCTTTTGTATAGCTGCTATTGTACTATGGGTATACGCAAAAACAACCCCTGAATATACAAGTCAGGTAGACTATTACAATAACTATAGCTCCTTTGGTGAGTGGTCTTAATCAGCTAAAGCTGAAAAAGATCCTAATTCTAGCAAGAGAGCTGGGTAAGATGAAACACTTTTTGGATATAGATCCATTGTTTTTCCTTACCCAGCCTCTGCCACGTATCCTAAATATTCCAATATAAAAAAAACAAACCCCACTTCTATGTGGGATTTGAAATTTTGTTTTTAAAAAATAAAGCTTATTTTACTGCTACTTTTAGTGCTTTTCCAGCTCTAAATGCAGGAGATTTTGTTGCTGCAATTCTGATTTTTGCTCCAGTTTGAGGGTTTCTTCCTTCTCTTTCTGATCTGCTTCTAACTTCAAACTTTCCAAAACCAGTAATTAAAACATCATCTCCTTTTCTTAAAGCTTCAGTAACTGCATCTACAAAAGCATCTAATGCTTGATTTGCAGCTCTTTTTGTAAGCCCTGTTGAGGCTGCCATTTTCTCAGCTAATTCTGTTCTTAACATTGATAATCACCTCCTTTATTTGAATCATTTTTTGGGTACTTCTAAATGTCGACACTATAGAAAATACCTCTATGATAACATTTAAAGGAAGTATATACATATTTAGTTGTAATTGCAATATATATATGACCAGTTATCAAATTATGGCTTTAATACAACATTTATTAATAGGGCGTTTTATCCAAATTTCATGTATATTCTACTCAGAGTCTTTATATAGAATTTCAAGATCTTTATCAGTCAAAAGCTTTATGGGATTCTCCATCCTATCTAGGAACATCAATCCATCCATATGATCAATTTCATGTTGCAACAAATGAGAATAGAAACCTTCAAATTGCATTATTCTCCTTTTAAATGATTCATCTTTATATTCAACAATGATTTTAGATGGCCTTTTTACATTTCCATATAAATTACCTTCCTTAAGACTCATACAACCCTCCCATTCATCAGATAATGTATTAGATTTATATATTATTTTTGGATTGATAAAAACATTCCATTTTCCGTCTATTTCTGCGACACACATCCTTTTATTTTCTCCAACCTGACACCCACATAGCCCTACACAATTATTGACAGATTTTCCATATTTTATCATCTCTAAAGATAAATTTTTTAAATTATTATCAAACTTAGAGACTTCCTCCGATTTTTTGGTTAACCTACTATCACCTTTTAATACAATATTTACACTCATTGTCTTTTTACTTTATTTATACCTTTTATATATTGTAGAGTTATTATTATATCATTAAGCTGATTTTTTGTAGATACATCAATATCTATTATGGTCTCAAAATGATCATCCATAGATTTAGTATTAAAGTTCTCTATTGTTATTTGTTTTTTTAATATTGTATTTAAAACATTATCAATGCTAGATTTATCTGAACTTTCTATAAATAGAGATGTTGTTAAATAAGCACTTTTATTGTTCCATAAAACCTCTATGAATCTATGTTTATCATCAGATATACCTAAATCAAGACCTAAGTCAAGATTTTTACAGGAAGATTTGTGTATCATAATAATTCCTGATAGGGAAACACTTCCTGTAATATGATCAGGAGGAATAGGATTACAACATTTTGCAAATTTGTAAGGCACATTCGTAGCTCCTTTTATTATAACTATATCCTTATTCTGATCATTATGTTTCTTGAATTTTATATTTTGATCATGAGTCTTACTAGACTCAGAATCTTTACTTTGTTCACTTAGTTTTCTCTCCTCCTCCTCTATCCTTAACCATTTTCTTATAATATTCCTTGTTTGAGACATCTTTGCGTAATTAAGCCAATCTCTTTTGGGATATTTTCTAGATTTGTCAACAAGAATCTCAATGATATCTCCAGTTTGTAATTTAGTATCAATAGATGATAGTTTCCCATTAACTTTGGCACCATTTATAGAATTTCCTACTTGAGTATGTATCGTGTATGCAAAATCTACTGGGGTAGAGTCTTTATCAAGCTCTTTAACAAGACCTTCCGGAGTACATACAAATATACGATTAAAAATAAGATCTTGATCAAGGAGAATATCTTTCTTGTTCCACTCCATTAAATTCTTTATCCAGGCAAATTTATCAGTACCAATACCACCGCTTCCTTTAATCTTGTATGCAATATGAGAAGCAGGTCCATATTCATTGTATTCATGCATCTTATATGTTTTAATTTGTATCTCTACAGGTTTATTATCAAGGCTAACAGTTGTTTGTATAGCCTTAAATCCATTTTTTTTAGGATTTGCTATATAATCATCAAATTTATCTCTTTCATAATTATATGTGGTATGAATAACTCCAAGACCCCTATAACAATCTTCTTTTGTATCTACAAGAACTGTAAAGGCCCACAAATCAGACAATCTAGATATATATTCCACATCAAAATAACCATTACGCTTTAATATCTTGTTATATATACTATATAGATTTTTCCTTCTTCCAAATACTTCAGATCTAATCCCAGCTTTTTTTAGATCACGAAAAATTTGTAATTCTGCTTTTTTTATGAATTGAGTATTATATTCAGTATGTGATTTAAAATATTCATTTATCTCTAAACTCTCTTTAGGATTCAGTATTCCAAAACATATATCATCAAGCTCAGCTTTCATAGCACCCATACCAAGATATTCAGATATTGGAGAATAAACCATCATTGTATCTTTTGCATATTTTATCTGTTCTTCCTCACTTTTTACCCTTATGGTTCTCATATTGTGAAGTCTATCAGCAATTTTTAGAATAATTATTCGTATATCTCCTGAAGATGCAATCAATAATTTTCTCAAATTTTCAAAATTTTGATTTTTTGAATCACTACTCTTGTGAGCTATCGTCTTTATTTTTGTTACACCATCAACAATATTGGAAACTGTTTTTCCAAATTTCTCCTCTATTTCTAATAATGTAACATCCGAATCTTCTACGACATCATGAAGGAGTGCTGCAATAATGGAGTTTTCATCAAGACCAAGATTAGATAGTATCAATGCGATAGCTAAAGGGTGATGTATAAAGGGTTCTCCTGTTAGCCTAAATACGCCTTTATGAGCTTTCTTTGCAAGTTCATATGCTTCTTCAATTTTTGTTAAGTTTGAAGTTATTTTTTTCTTTTTTATATTAGAAATTAAATCTGAATACTCTACTATCTCCATAAATTTAAATTAATTAAACTATATGTGGTTTTAGATCAATAACCTTAAGCTGAAGATTATGTTTATCTCTCCATACATTGTCCTCCAGAGTAAAAGCAATATCAACATATGAAAAGTTTATTATCTGATCAGGTTTATATATAGATGAAAACCATACAGCATCAAATACATTTCCTGAATTTTTATCAGTAATTTTCATTTTTACAAAATTATCTTTAGCCCCTATATTGAAAACTGATAACACTTCAGCCCCAGCAACTTTAAAAGTAGGTATAGCATTACCTCTCCCATATGGTTCTAAAATTTTTATTTTATACAAAAAATCAAAAGTTATATCGCTTAGAGCTATTTGCGTATCAATATGAATTATCTTGAAATCATTTCCTATATTTAAAGATTTATTTCCAGAGCTGGATCCGTGGGATTCAAATTCTTTGAAATATTTTTCGGCGAGTTTATTCAATCCATTCTTCAATTCTTCTATATTTTCTTTTTTTATCCTCAGACCACAAGCTGCTGCATGACCTCCATACGCTTCTAAAATATCCGAAAATTCATCAAGTGCTTCAACAATATTAAACCCTTCTATAGATCTACCTGAACCTATATATAGATCTCCTTTTTTTGTTAGTGCAATAGTAGGTTTCCCTGTCTCAGAAGTTAATCTTCCTGCTATTAGTCCTACAATCCCTTCATGCCAAGTATCGTCATAAACAAGATTAAAAAAATCATCTTTACTAATTTTTGTTTTGGCTTTTTCTACTCCATTGAATGTTAACTTCTGTCTTTCAATATTCATACCATGTAATTTTTTTGACAGCTTCTCTGCCACTTCTTGATTTTGTGTATTTAGCAGTCGAACACCATCTAATGCATCATATAACCTTCCTGTAGCATTAATTTTAGGACCTAATATATACCCTATTTTATAAACATCAATATTATCAATTTCAGATACACTAATGAGTGCATCCAAACCTTTTCTCTTTCTCATATTAATAACATTAAGACCTTTCTTTAGAATTGATCTGTTTTCACCTGTTAGATTAGATACATCGCAAACAGTAGCTAAGGCAGCAAGATCATAATATTCACTTATATCAAAATCCCCATACCTTGCCTTGTTGGATCTACTACTAGATTTAGAATCTTTGGGTTTAGACTCTTTAGATAATGCCTCTACAATTTTCAGTGCAACACCTGCTCCACATAAATCTGGATAATCATACCCTATAGTAGGGTGTATTATTGCATAAGATTGGGGAAGAGTTTGAGGAGGTAAATGGTGATCTGTAATTATAAGGTCAATCCCAAGATTTTTTGCAATTTTAGCATTTTCTACATCTCGAATTCCGCAATCTACAGTTATAATCAAAGTTATTCCTTCTTTAGATGCTTTTTCTATCTGAGTTTTATTAAGCCCATACCCATCTATAAACCTAGAGGGTATAAATGGTCTGACATCAGCTTTCATTTTGTTATATAAAAAATCCCATAAAATTGAGGTTGCACATATTCCATCAACATCATAATCCCCATAAATTTGTATTTTTTCCCTAGATTTAACAGCTTTTTTTATTCTTGCAATAGTAAGTTTCATATCCTTGAATTTATATGGGTCTCTATTTTTTAATATTGTGGAATCTATTTCATCATAAAGAAAAGATTTTAGATCTAAAAGACTAGAACCCTCCAATATACCTCTATTATATAGAAGTTGAATTATGATATCATCCAAATTTAAATCTTTATATAAAGATATTCCTGGATTTAGATCCTTTGTTCTGAGATCCTTTATTTTAGGGTATAATTTCCATTGAGCCATATAAAAAACGCTACATCTTTGATCTTACTTCTTCATCAACCTTTTTATATAAAGATTCATCATCATGAAGAAGCGCTTTCATAGCATCTTTACCTTGTGCAAGCTGACTATCTCCCATTTTAAACCAAGCACCTGACCTTTCCAAAACTCCCAAAGTCAAAGCAGTATCAATAAGAGCACTTTCTCGTGATATTCCATCAGGAAAAATTATATCAAAAGAAGCCTCTTTAAATGGAGGGGCTACTTTATTTTTAACAACCTTAGCAAGAACAACATGTCCTATAATGGCATCTCCTTTTGTGATCTTTTCTTTTCTTCTTACATCGATCCTTATTGAGGAATAGAATTTTAAAGCATTTCCACCAGTTGTAGTTTCTGGAGAGCCAAACATAACACCAATTTTCATTCTCAATTGATTTATAAATATAACAGTACAATTAGATCTAGCAGATATTGACGTTAGTTTCCTCATAGCCTTTGACATTAATCTTGCTTGCAAACCTATTGATGCATCAGACATTTCTCCTTCTATTTCAGCCTTAGGAGTTAATGCAGCTACAGAATCAATAACAACAACATCTATTGAACCAGAGCGTATCAAAGTCTCTGTGATTTCTAAAGCTTGTTCTCCATAGTCTGGTTGAGATAGAAAAAGGTTGTCTATATCAACACCAATTCTTCTTGCATAGTTTGGATCTAAAGCATGTTCTGCATCAATATATACTGCCTTTCCACCAGCTTTCTGTGCTTCTGCTATAATATGTAGGGCTAATGTAGTTTTTCCAGAAGATTCTGGTCCATATATCTCTATTATTCGACCGCGTGGAATTCCTCCAACACCCAATGCATAATCTAGAGATATAGCACCTGTTTTATACACATCCATCTTTCCTTGAGGTCTATCTCCAAGTTTCATAACAGAACCTGTTCCAAATTGTTTTTCAATTTGATCTAAAGCTATTTTTAATGTTTCATCCTTATTGAAATCTACTTTTTTCATATCTGCAATTTTACTGTTTTC
This sequence comes from bacterium, assembly GCA_027371855.1. GTDB lineage: Bacteria > Patescibacteriota > Dojkabacteria > JAKAPS01 > JAJZLI01 > JAJZKG01. Next base: position 27,067 of record DAHXLB010000037.1, on the reverse strand, counting down.
TCCTTTAGCCATAGATTTATATATATAATATTATTGAATTTATTATACCAGATTAAAAAATATATTGACATAAAATAGATTGGCAATAACAGAGGATTTATTCTTTCCTTTTTGAGAGATTAACAAATTGAGCTTGCTCTTTTACAAATCTAAGCTCAAGTTGACCAGTAGGTCCATTTCTATGTTTTGCAATAATAACATCTGCTATACCTTTCCTTTCTGTCTCAAAGTCATAAAGTTCTTCTCTATCTAGAAATATAACAACATCTGCATCTTGTTCTATAGCTCCTGATTCCCTTAAATCTGAAAGTTGAGGTCTACGTGAGGTTCGTGTTTCAACTGCACGTGAAAGCTGACTAGCTGCTATAACAGGGACTTTAAGTTCTCTTGCTAAATTTTTTAAAAATCTAGATATTTCTGATACTTCCTGTACCCTATTCTCTGTATTAATACCTACTGCAAGTTGAAGATAATCCACAATAATCATATCTATCTTTGTTTCAATATTTAACCTACGAGCCTTTGTTCTCATCTCTAGTATAGTTTGACCTGGAGTATCATCAATAAATAAATTAGCTTCTGATAATCTTCCCATTGAGTCTGCCAATTTTTCTAATTTTGATGAATCAATGTGACCCATTCTATAATCCCATAAATTTATACCAACTTGACTAGATATGAGACGGTCTGTTAACTCCCCAGAAGACATTTCCAAAGAAAACATTGCAATATTCTTTTTTGAACTTAAGGCTGCATCTCTAGCTATATCAAGTAAAAATGAAGTCTTTCCTACTGAAGGGCGAGCTGCAACTATTATAAGGTTTGACTCTTGGAAACCTCCTAGAATATTATCAAGGTCCAAAAACCCAGAAACTATTCCACGCAGTTTATCCCTACTCTCTTCTATCTCTTCAGCTTTCCTATAACTTTCAGATAATAAATCTTTCACAGGGACAAAATCACTTTTTATATTTGAAGATGAAACATTAAAAAAATGTTTTTCTGACTCATTAATAACATCTTGTATTTTTACATCTTCTCTAAAAGATAGATCTACTATATCAGAACCTGTCTTTATAAGCTCTCTCCTTATATATAAATCTTTTACTATTTGAGCATAATGTACAGCAGAAGATGACAGAGAAGTATTCTCCATCAAACTAGCTAAGTAAACATCCCCCCCAACCTTTTCTAACATTTTCCTTTTTTTCAGATTTGATTTTAGAGTTAACAAATCTATAGGTAGCCCCTCCTGAAATAGATCTACAACAGATGCATATATTTCCTTATTCGCATTACTATAAAAATGTTCTGGACGTAAAAACTCAATAACGTCAAGCAAAGATTCTTTATTAATCAAAATTGCACCAAGAGTTAGTACTTCTGCTTCTATATTTTGTGGTGGAATTCTTTCCATTTATATGAACCCTTAATTATTGAGACCTAGATCCTTGAGTCTAAACTTTTGGATCTGGATCCTTAAATAAAATAACCTTAGTTTCAAAATCTTCATCTTGGAATTCTGTTTTATTCACTTCTAATGTTTCTACCTCTAAGGACGTAGCAGGAAATATATTAAGAAAATCATCAATAAAAGCAAGTGGACTTTTTGTATCTCCTTTTTCTTTATAGTGCATTGGAACAATAATATTGGGGTTTAACTGTTCGATTATTTTGACTGCATCTTTTGCATCTATAGTGTAATATCCTCCAACAGGGATGAACAAAACATCAACAACTCCTAAATCTTCAATCTGAGAGTTATCAAGTATATCTCCTAAGTCTCCAAGGTGAACAAAATTAACCCCATTAAAGTTTATAGAATACATTGTATTCATTCCCCTATCCTTACCTTGTGATTTATCATGAAAGGAATTAACGCCAATAACTGAAACTTCTGCTATATCATATTCTCCAGGGTTAGAGACTACATATGTTTTATCAGTAGCATAATCTCTGTTATTATGGTCAGGGTGCTCATGAGTAACTGCAATAATATCAGGTCTATCAGAAAGTTTTGGGGGAGTTAGATTACCTACTTTAGAATATGGATCTATAAGTACAGTGGTTTTCTTATCTGATAATTTAAAAAATGCATGTTTTAAATATGATACTGTGACTGAATTATACATGTTCTGAGTATATCAAAACAAAAATATAACTTCAATCTTATTGATACCAATAGGAATAGTTATTGAGTTCTTTCTACTAGTCTTAAAAGCCCAGCTACTCTTTTCCCTCTTTCTCCAAAAGAATGAGAATCCCCAGGTAGTATTATATGCCTTATTTCAACATCTCCATATAAATTAGGTATATCTTTTGATGGAGAAACTTTACTCTCTCCACCATGTATTATTGTTATATTTGTATCTTCAGAAAAACTCTTTATATTATATAACAACCCTGGCATAAATCTATAACTCATTGCTTGAAGATACCCTGTGAAAACACCTCTTCTTCTTGATGATGATAACCATTTAGTCATTAATTTTGCATTCTTTTTTAGAGGCATCTCTCCAACTCCACTTGCCTTTCTTTGATCTACATTATGTGGATCATCCTCATAAAATCCTAACATCCCTAAATCACTAAGAAATCTTTTCCCAAGTTCTCTTATTCTCATATCCACTACTCCTAGTGGCTCAACCAAAGTAATATTTCTTACAGAACTTCCATGTTCAATAAATTCTAATGCTAACTGAGAGACAACACAACTACCCATAGAATATCCAAAAAAATCATACTGATCACCCTCTAGATCTAGACTCTCTAGTGCCTTATACATAGATCTAGCTACCCCACTAAAAGGATATTTAGATTTTTTTAAAATGGTGTTTTGTACATACGTCAAATTAGAAGATGCTCCTGTACTAGGGTTCTCTAATACAATAAGAGGTCTACCATCTATTGCTATTTGATCAAACATATATACTTCAGGTTTATGTTTTAGACATATATTCCATTCTGGGCTAGCCACAAGAGGAGTAATTTGACCTAAATTTTCTTTGTTATAAAACAAACCAGCATATGTTAATCCTGTATCAGGATCTTTTATGCATATTCTTTCCTTTGAAATAGGGTACTCAGGATTTAATACTTTTGTAATCTCAGGATCAACCCCAGGGACATCAAAAGGGAGTTCTTGGTTATTAAATAATCTAACTTGATCTGCTATAGTTAAATTTTTTTCACTCATAAACAATATTTTATCATAACCTATAATATTAATCAATTAATATTATGTCTCTGCTAATTGCTCAAAATAGATTCGTCTGATATAATTGTAGTTATGAAAAACATACACCCTAATTATGTACAAGCAAAAGTAACATGTTCCTGTGGGAATGTTATGACATTTGGTTCAACAGTATCTTCTATGAGTGTAGAACTTTGTTCTTCTTGTCACCCTTTCTATACAGGAGAGCAAAAGATTGTAGATACAGCAAACAGAGTCAAGAAATTCACATCAAGAACTGAAACAGCTAAAAAAATAAAAGCTGTTAAAAAGACACAAGAAAAAGTTATAGAAAAAGTACAGAAAAGAACTACCCCTATGACTCTAAGAGAAATGATGCAAGCTTTAGATAAATAAATTCTAAGAGAAAAATCATGGACCGTCAAAAATATACAGGGTTTAAGGATAGACTTCCCCTTCTTGAGGATAAAATACAACAAAACCCAAAAGAAATAAATTCCATAATAGATGAATACAATGAAATCAAATCCTTCATAAAAGATTTTGAGGTGATTGAATCATTAAAAGAAGAAATACTAAAAAACAGTGAGATCAAAGATTTAGGACTTAAAGATATTATTGAGGAAGAAAACAAAATTATTAATGAAAGAATTCAGAATATAGAAAACAAATATAAAAGCCAAGGCCAGTATGACCAGAAAGATATAATCCTTGAAATAAGACCTGGAACAGGAGGAGAGGAAGCATCTTTATTTGCCAGAGAAATGTATGAGATGTATAAAAAATATCTAAAAAATAAAGAATGGAGAGAAGAAACAGTAGACATAGTATATGATGAGAGTGGAGGGATAAAACAACTTGTAACTGAAATAAAAGGTACAAACGTATACAGAGAATTTAAATATGAAAGTGGTGTACATAGAGTGCAACGTGTACCTAAAACTGAAAGCAGTGGGAGGATACATACATCCACAATATCAGTAGTGGTACTGCCAATAGTGAAAAAAACGGAATTTGAAGTTAATGAAAAAGATTTAAAAATTGACTATTATAGAGCATCTGGCGCTGGAGGACAGCATGTAAACAAGACTTCTTCAGCTGTAAGAATAGTACATATCCCTACAGGAATAATGGCAACTTCACAAAAAACCAGTTCTCAACTACAAAATAGAGAAAATGCTATAGAAGTTTTAAGATCAAGATTATATTTAAAAACTCAAGACGATAAAGCAAAAAATGATTCTAAACTTCGAAAAGAACAAATGGGAGGAGGAGAAAGATCAGAAAAGATTAGAACATATAACTTCCTTCAAGATCGTATTACTGACCATAGATTAGGCAAACAAATGAATTTCCACATCCAGGACATATTCGAAAGAGGTAAATTACAAGAACTCATAAATCTAGTGAGAGATAATGAAGAACATGCTTAAGGTAGTCGATGTATTAAAATCTAATAATAGAGATCACAAAGTTTTATTAGAATCCATAATCAAAGACAAAAAGATACAGGAACTAGACTATGTTTTATCAACATCTGAAGAGAAAAAATATCTAAATCTAAAATCCAGAATTGATAATGGTGAACCAATAGAATATATTCTCAACATTGCATATTTTAGAAATCAAATTTTTTACGTAAATAATAATGTATTAATCCCACGTAAAGAAACTGAAACGATTATTCCTTATCTATCTTTATATAAATCCGTCCTCGATCTTGGATGTGGATCAGGAACTGTTGGAATAACCCTGAAGAGAGAATACATAAATATAAATGTAACCATGTCAGATATCTCTACTAACGCAATAAAAATTGCTCATAAGAATTTGGGCAATCTCAAAATTCCTATAATACAATCAGACCTTTTATTAAATATTGATGTATCAAAATTTGATTGTATATTTGCCAATCTCCCTTACATAGATATTAATAAAAAAGATAAGATAGCAAAATCTGTATATATGTATGAACCCCATATCGCTCTTTTTACAGAAGCAAAAGGCCTTTATCTTATTAATAAATTAATTAAGGATTTAAATGAAAATAAATTTGTTGGAACCTTATTCCTAGAGTTAGATCCATGGCAAATAAAATATATAGACAAAGATAAAGAGATTATACAAGATCAATTTGGACAAAATAGATTTATAAAGATAGAATATATACAATGAAGACCTTTATAAAAACAAAACAAAAATATAAAAATCTTAATAAAGTAGAAATTGACAAAAATAATTTGATATCAAACTATAATTATTATAGAAAATTATACAAAGGGATTAATATTGCTCCAGTACTAAAAAGTAATGCATATGGACATGGAATTTTAGAAATAGCAAAAATTCTAGACCCTCTCAAGCCCCCATTCATAATTGTTGACAGTTTATATGAAGCATATAAATTACAAAGTGTGAAAATTAAAACTCCTATACTTATAACTGGATACACAATAAAAGATAATTTTAAATTTAAAAGTATCTCTAACATTAAATTAGCCATCTATGATATTGATACACTAGATTATGTCTATAAAAATCAAAAAAATATAAGTATGCATATATTTATAGATACAGGAATGCATAGAGAGGGAATACAACTCCAGGACATACCTAACTTTATAAGTAAGATATCAAAATATAAAAACCTCAAAATTGAAAGTATAATGAGTCACCTCTCAGATGGTAACGATACAAATTTTTCAAAACTACAGATAAAAAATTTTAAATTAGCTATAGATTTATTTGAGAATGTAGGGTATGAATTCAAATTCAAACACATAACTGCAACGTATGGATTTATTAATAAAAATCTAGATTTTAAATTCTGTAATGTAGCAAGAATAGGTTTGGGATTATATACTCCCCCAAATTTAAAAATCAAAAAATATATCAAACCTGTATTGTCATTAAAAGGGACATTAGTCCAGATTAAAAATATAAATTTCAATGAATACATTGGTTATGATAAAACTTTCAAAGTAACTAGACTAAAAGGGATGAAGATTGGAATAGTATCAGTAGGATATTTTGATGGTATTGATATAAATTTATCTAATAAAGGATTCATGCTTTATAAGGGTAAATTTTGTAAAATTATTGGGAGAGTAAGTATGAATATTGCAACAATAGATTTATCAGATATAAAAAATCCCACAATTGAGGATGAAATACTAATATATAGCAGTAATCATAAAGATAAAAATAGTATTTACAACACATCAAAAATTATAGGTCAGAATCAGTATATTATTCTAACACATATACAAAGTTTGACTAAAAGAGTAATTGTCTGAACACTAAAGAAGACTTATAGCTTTATTAAGCTGAGTATCTATCCCTTTTGAAAATTCTTTTGATGAAATATTCACATTTATATTTGGAATTATAGGATGTTGAGGTGTGATCCATCGACCTCCAGGTAGTAACCAATGTTCAGTTGTCATTATAAGTAAGGACCCATTATTAAAAGTAAATACATTTTGTGCAGTACCTTTTCCATAAGTGTTTTCACCAACTACAGCAGCTCTATGATAATATTGTAGTGCTCCTGTAAGAATTTCAGCAGCTGAAGCGGTTCCTCCATTTACAAGGATGACCATAGGAGTTGATTGAAGAGACCCTTGGTAACTTGTATAAAACTGATTATATGTACCATTTCTATTTTGTTGTTTAGAGACAAGGGTATTTAAAGGTAAAAATTCTCCCGCAGCATAAATTGCAGCTTCAAAAAAGCCTCCTGGATTACCTCTAAGATCTAATACTATACCTTTAGGGTTCATTGCCGTGACTTGTGCCATCTTTTGTTTGAAATTATTTTCCCATTGGGTTAGGGAATTATCCGAAAATCTAAGAATCTCTATATCTACAATTCCGTTTTGTAATTGTTTTATATAAATACTTGATACATGTACTGATTCTCTATCTAGTTTATATGTTATAACTTTTCCTGTATCTGTTTTTAAACCTAGGGTTACAGGAGTTCCTTGCTTACCACGAACAATTGTTACCACATTATTTATATTTGAAACACCACTAGTTTTTCCATTTATGCTAACAATTGTATCACCAACTGAAATATTAGCTTTTGCAGCCGGGGTATTAGGTAATACTTGCTCTATTGTTACCTTGCCATTTTGGTTATACCCCAATGATACTCCAATGCCCGCGAAAGAATTTCCAGATACAGCTTTATAGTAAAGTTGAGCTTGACTAGGATCATAGAAAACAGTATGTGGGTCTCCTAATGATGATACCATACCAGAAATAGCACCATAATCTAAAGCTACATTTGATACATTAGGATAGAAATATTGTGTATGAATCAGATCCCATACATTATTAAAAAGATTAGAATTTACACTGTTAGATGATAGTCCTTGTGAAACTGAAGATACAGGTATATATGAGTTTTGAGGAAAATTTTCTCCAACCCAGTATCCCAAAGCTATGGCAATAACCAAAGCTAAAACAATATTTAAATGTTTCTGATTGAAAAAATTATGCATTGTTATATTATACCAATAACATCATCTGATTGCACACTAACCTCTATATTTGAATCCAGCAGTACATTTATATTTGATACATCAAGGTTTATATTAACAACTTTACCAGTATATCCCCAATATGGGAAAGTAAAAATTTGTACAATATCATTAACATTTACTTTCCTTATATATGCAGATTTAACATCCTCCGCAGACACTCTTTCTGGTATAACAATTGAATTTGTTTCAGTTTCTATTAGTATTTGTTTTTTTTCAAAATCTTTCAGTTTAGAAAAATATAAGTCTTCTATTCTACCAAATCCATCTATTATACCTATTGTCAGTGGCACAGAATCAATAAGCTCCTCTAATGACTGATGTTCTTTAATCTCTATACCACACCCTATAATACCTACTACCCCAACAGCTAGGGATTTTTTTATGATTTCCTGTGTGATTATATTCCCCACATATACTATAGAGCCTATACAAGAAGCATTGATATTCTCTAGATTTAAAATACCTTTGTTATCAGCTATATATTTTAATCTGGCTTCTATAGTTTTACCAAAAACATATTTTAAATTACATCTTACTACCTCTGTATCTATTATAATTTTTCTACCCTCATCTTCAATACTGCTTACTCTACCATCAATATCAGATTTTAAAGTTATATCTTCAGGATAAGATTTTATGAGTATATGCCCTTTCTGAAGTTCAGATAAATCAACAATACCTTCTACTGGAGATACAAGAACTTTCCTCCTTTTTTTTAACATAATATCACCTTTATTAATGATCTGACCATGCACAACATGTAAATATTTTTCTGGCTTTGAAACAAAATCTGATATATTAATTCTGTATGCCATCTTAGAAACATTTCCTCTGGCTAGAATAGTATTATCTTTAATTCTATCCCCAGAAGATACTATAACCTCTGCATTGTCAATATTATACCTTGTGTATTTATAGCCTTTCTGGTAAACAAATTTTTTTATATAAGTTATATCCATAATTTTAGAAACTAGTTTTAAAAGCTAAAGGGTTCTAAATTCTCTACCCATTTTTTTATATTTACTATATCTATTTTATCGCTACCCCTAGTATCAATAACGATATTATTCCTTGATACTAATTCAACCTCATCCCTTTTTCTTCCTATAAATGAATTTTTAGGTAGCTTTATAGTAACATGTGCCCTTCCAAATACAGGAATATTTGTAATATTCTCCCTCTCAATAACTACTTCCCTTATACTTTCATCATCAACTATTTTAACTGGAATGGTCATTTTTAAAGAAGCCCCATGGTCAAAACCTATGGTGAAGATATCTACAAGGTGAGATATATGTTCCAACATATCATCTGTATCTGAAACTGAAGTTAGTGAAAATATATTATCATCATCTATATATAAGCTGGCTGCACCATTTACTTCAACTCCATAAAGTAATGATAGTATAGCCTGATATTGATGAGGTGCAGCCATAAATTGATATAAATCTCCTGTTAAAACAATAATTGGAGTATTCCCATTATTCTCAAGGGATATATTTTTTATAAAATTTCTCAAAAGTAAGGCTATTATTGGTAACGCTATATATTCTTTTTTTGTTTGAGGAAATTTTGATAGTGCATTAAAAACGCTACTTTTTTTTAATTTATTTTGTGCAAGTGCAAAATCGGATATATCTTTAATTTTAAAAATATCATCATAGGGTGCTTCAATTTCTTGACTGAGTAATTTTTGATTCTCAGACGATGATGCAAAAATACTATTTCGAGAAACATTAATTACGTAACAAGTAGCATTATTAAATTTTTTTGCAAAATCTCTAGCAGTATTGTTGAAATATTCTTGGTCAGTTATAAAAACTCTATTGGCTACTTTCAAGAAATCCTTTTTAAATATTCCGTATGATGTATATATCTCAACATCAAGATTTTCATTTATATTAGAATATGTATAGAGATCATTGGACAGAGAGGATATGAAATCACTAACATATTCTGCTCTTTTAAATAATGGATTAAAAAATTCTTGTGGTATAGAAAGCTTTTTAGAGTGGACTCTTTTACCATTTTGGTATAAGAATCCTTTTATAAAATAACTATCAAAAACTATTAGTAGCTTCTGGACTTCATGTATGTCTTCAGTAAATATATTCATTTAGGGCAGAGAAGGATTTTTAATCCTTTATAAAATAAGGCAGAATAGACATCTGTCTTGCTCTTTTGATCGATCTAGTAACATTATTTTGATGTCTATTACAATTTCCAGTTCTAAATCTTGAAATAATTTTACCTTTTCTAGATATGAATTTTTTTAATCTATAAGAATCAGTATAAGATATCTCTCCAACTCCATTTTGACATAAAGCACAAACTGTTTGTCTTTTTAAAACTTTTTTCTTTTTCCCTTTTTTTGAAGATGTATTTTGAAAAGCCATTATTTAAAAAGGTAAATCATCTATAGAATTAATATCTTCTTCAAGAGCGGGAACATCTTTTGCAGGTTCTTCAACAACGGGAAGTTCTGTTTTATCCTCTTTATCCTTATCTGATAAATCAACATTTGCTGAAGGTTCTCTTGATAGTGGTGATAAAATTTTCATATCTTCTATTCTTATTTCGGTCTTAGTATGTTTTGTTCCATCATCCTTATTTTCCCAAGATCTAGTTCTTATTTCACCTTCTACATAGACTTTCATACCCATTTTTAATAATTGAGCACATATCTCTGCAAGTTTATTCCATGCTACTATATTGTGGAATTCTGCAATTTCCTGAACATTGCCATCAGAGTCCTTCCAAGTACTATTCGTAGCGATTGAAAAAGAACATACTGAATTTCCTTTTGGAGTAGATCTTAATTCAGGATCTCTCGTTAGATTACCAATTAATAAAACTTTATTTAATGAACGTGATGCCATAATATTTTATACTAAAATAAATTAATTATTCAATTTTTGCTGAGGATCACTAAATTTTTTTACTGAAAATATACCTTGTCGTATAATCTCTCCTATTAGTAATAATGATCTTTGCAATTTTGAAATATTGTCTCCTTTGAAATTTTTTTCTTGTTCTAAATTATATAATATGAAATATCCTTCATTATGTTTTTTTACATCAAAAGCTAAATATCTTTTTCCCCAAACATCCTGATTCTTTATATCTAAAGAATTATCTTTAATAATTTTTTCTATCTTATTTTGGATGTTTAATCTGACATTCTCAGGAAGAGAAGGCTTGAGTGTTAACATCAACTCATATTTTCTTGTACTCATAAAAAAATAACATATTAACTTAGACAAATAGTACCATACAACCACTGTTTTATCAAGGATCTATATCCAAAGATCTAGGTTTAAATATCTATGTCCAAGTAAATTGAATATTTTATACTATATAACAAATAAAACCTTACCAAGAATATCATGTTTCTTTATATATCCAAACTTCCTACTATCAAAACTATCATTTAAATTATCTCCCAGAACATAATATTCATTCTTTTTAATATTTGATATTCTTTTAATTAGGATAATATCGTCAACCTTGTCTGTCTTTATAACAACAATGTCTCCTATTTTAGGACAAAGATACAAATATTTTATAAAACTGATAAAAACTATACTACCTTCAGTAATTGTAGGATACATACTATTTCCTTGAACTTTAAGAAGTTTTATGAACACCATTAGTGAATATTATGCTCTAGCCCTCACTTCCTTCACCTTATTAAAAGCTTCAGAAACCTTTGATACTGATTCAGTAAGTTCATTAGCATTTTCTATATTTACAGTTTGTTTTGACAATGATGCCAGCTTACAAGTATTCCATATTAAAGCGTGTAAATCTGGAACTATGTTAAGATCTGATTCTTTAAAATAATCGGTCCATAATATTAGAATCTCTTTTTTCACTTTTTCTGCATGTTCTTCTTTTACAATAATCCTTCTTGTAATTGAGTTTTGTATTTCGATACTTTCTTTATTATTTTTGTAGTCATCCGTGTCTTTTATCGTATTTATCTGGGTTACCATAGTTAAGACAGTTTTTGCGGCCATCTGAGCACCAGAAGGATCATATATCCCACATGGTATATCACAGTGAGCGTACACTGTATCAAACTTAATATTCTCTTTTATAAAATTAATAACTTTGGATCGTAATCCTTTGGAGCTGGATACTTTATACATAATAGTAAATATAATATAATAATTTAGTTTATTATTATAAAATGAATACTATATGAATATCAACACTATATTGTTTTATAGGATTAACTCTATTATAACAATCCATTATTTTAATATATTTTTCATCTTTTTTTCAGAATATCTTACATATATTTTTATAATTCTAACAATCTTAATTTTTTTCATAAAAAATAGAGTAAATATAAATAAGAGGAATCAGGATATAGTTACATTATTATTACTATCGGCAATATTTGGAATTATAATAAACATAATTACAAGGAGTTTTTATTTTGAGCAATCCCCTTATAACAGTTTATCTGACATAAATAAAGTAATATCACTGCCCTATTTTAGTATATTCTTTTCAAACTCACTTGTTATATTAACAGCTATTACAGGTATCATATATATATACAACAAAAAACTTAGTTACTTTTATATTGGAAGTTTGATATTTATTGGATTTTCAAAAATAGCTATAGGAGAATACTTCCCAATATACATAATACAAAGTTATGTAATAGGTATTATATCAGCCATTTTGATATACAAATTTCAGGCTTTATTCTATTTAGGATTTAATTATATTAAAATTCTGATCAGTAATAAATAAGCCGGATTCTGTTTATGTGTTCATCTATCTTGAGATAATATTTCTATTACCTTCTTTGCGTCTTATTTTGACTTGCTGGAGACGGAGGTTACAATGCCTTGATGAATCACTTCTCAAGCGGTAGTCTCTTACACTGCCATTTCACCCTTATCTATTAAATTTCAATCCTAAGACTAAAATCCTCTAGACGGTATATTTTCTGTTGCCCTTATTCTAAAGATCTCTCCTTACTATATGTTAAATAGCATCTACTTCACTGCCTTTCGACAATGCCAGTCCAGACTTTCCTCACACTAAGTGCGCGAACACTTATATTACTGATCAGATGTGATGATTATATCATATTAGCTCTTAGGTCACAGAGCTATGATATCTACTTTATAGAGAACGCAGTTCTTAAAGATTGATCAAAAGGAAGAGTCCCTATATATATAGATATTATAAACAATATTACAATAATAACAATTATGAAGATAACACTCCATATTAATCTTCGTGCAATTGGTTGATAGTCATTATCAATAACTACACTACCCTTATCATGTGCTTTTAAGACTTCAATTTCATACTTTAAGCTTTTTTTAGATGCCATAATCTCAATATTGTCAAGTATATATAAATGTATTATACTAAATTTTGTAATGTAATTACACGTAATGCAATTACACATTGATGTTTGGATATTAAGAACCTACTTTAATTATGCAAGAAATAAATTTTGACTCTCAAAGTTTAATAGAGAATGATATAGAGAATCCTAGCCCTAAAAAGCATAAACATTTTAAAAGGATTAGAGATTGGTATACAAATTTAAGCCAAAACCAAAGATATGTTTTTTGGATATCCACAATAATAATACTTATTATAATTTTAGGAACTATATCTATTCTAGTAATACTATTTAGAGCTAATCAACAAATACCCAAGATTCAATCATCCAATACAAATAAAATTGTAAAAAAAGTTGTAGCAAAAACACCACCTAAATATGTAGATCCGTTAGATGGAACCTATGTAACATCAAAAAGTGTCTTAAATAAACCTCCACTTGCTGTTATGGTAGAAAATTCTACATCTGCTAGACCACAATCTGGGTTAGATAGTGCAGATTTAGTCTATGAAGCCCAAGTAGAGGGAGCAATTACAAGGTTTATGGCTGTTTATTTAAAAAACTCTCCAACTTCAATAGGCCCTGTAAGAAGTGCTCGGCTATATTACATATCTTGGGCACAAGGGCTTGGCGCAATATATACCCATTGGGGTGGAAACATATACGCCTTAGAGAAATTACAAAGTCAAAATATTCCTAATTTGAATGGTATTACAACAGCATCAAGTAATAACACTTGTCCAACATCTGCCTCAATAACTTACACATTTTGTAGATCATTACAAAGATATGCTCCACATAATGCTTATGGGAATGCTTTAGGATTATGGAATCTCGCAAAAAGTGATGGATTCTTTCCTCAGTTAACTTTAGGTAAAAATGAGACACCTTATAAATTTGCATCTACACCAAAAACTTCTTCCCTTGGTGTTAATGGATCGTCAATAAGCATATTCTTTGATCAAGGTGTAGTTCCATATGATGTGCAATGGATATACAGTCAAGCTAATAATAATTATATACGATACAATGGAGGAACCCTCCAGTATGATGCTAATACTAACCAATCTTTAACAGCTAAAAATGTTGTTGTACTTTATGTAAACGGTTACACAACAAGTTACCCTGGTGAAGGAACCACAGAGGCTGCAGCTCCTATATGGATAATGCAAACAGTAGGTTCAGGTAATGCATATATCTTTAATAATGGACATGAAACTAAAGCTACTTGGATTAAAACAAGTAATAATTCTAGGATGCAATTTAAAGATTTAAATGGAAACACTATTACATTTCAAAGGGGAGAAATTTGGTTTGAAATACTTCAATCACAAACTGGTTCTTTTACTTATACTCCATAAATATATGATAGATGTATTTTTTGTTTCTAAAGTTAGAGTTAAAATTGTAAAGCTATTCATGTTACATACAGCATCTTCTTATCATGTAAGAGCAATAGTAAGAGAGATTGATGAAGAAATTAATGCTGTAAGAAGAATTTTGCAGGAACTTGAAGAGGTTAAAATGCTCACAAGTGAGAAAAATGGAAACAGATTATATTACACTCTCAACAAAGATTTCATATTTTTTGATGAACTTTTATCAATAATAAATAAAGAATTTGGGATTGGTGGGAAAATCATAAAACATAGAATGAAAATAGGTACTATAAAAATGGCAATATTATCAAATTCATATATACAAGATAGAAAAAAAAGTGAAACTGATATTGACCTTTTAATAGTGGGATCACAAATAGATAATGTATACCTTGATAAAATTATAAAAGAATCAGAATTAAAATTAAAAAGAGAAATTAATTATACTTATCTCTCCCCACTTGAATTTGAATCTATAAAAAGATCGAGAGAGGATTTTTTAATGGATATAATAAATAACAAAAAATTAATGCTCATAGGAGATGAATTGGATTTATATAAGTAAATATATTTAATTGATAACAGTTCAAGAAATTTTAATGCCCCATCAAATTGCACAAAGTGAAAAAATAGATTAAAATCAACCTATGTTAAAATTTAGGACTAATCGGTTCGGAACAAATAAACTGAAAATAAATAAATCTAAAAGGTTTGTGATATTAATATTATTTCTTTTTATCCTTCTACTTGCAATAGATATTCCTACAATTAATATTAATTTAAAACCTATTGGTATAAATTATAAAACCACTATAAATCACTTAACGTTGAATCTGGATATACTTGGTATACATTATACAAATCCATTAAATCCAAGTTTAGGGCTTGATTTAAAAGGTGGCTCGCAATTAGTACTACTTGCAAATACTTCAAAAATTCCAAGTAGTCAGGTTTCATCTGCAATGCAAGCAGCTAGAAATATAATATCCCAGAGGGTGAATCTATATGGAGTCGCTAATGCACAAGTATATACAGAAACATATGGGAAACAGCAAAGAATTGTCGTTGATCTTGCTGGAGTAAAAAATCTCAAAGAGGCAAAAAAACTTGTTGGAGAAACAGCTAAGTTGGAGTTTCTAACTTTAAAAAAGAATGCCAATTTATCAGCTGTTACAACAGCAAATATCCCTATATCAGATTTTTCAAAAAAAACAAATCTTACAGGAGCAGATCTTCAAAGTGCTTCAATTACATATCAACAAGGATCTACCTCTCCTAGTATACAGTTAAATTTTAAACCAGAAGGCTTAAATAAGTTTTCAAATCTTGCAAAAGCAAATGTTGGAAAACCTATTGGAATAGCTTTAGATGGAAAAATAATTGAGAATCCCATAATTAATAAGAATCTTGCAAATGGAACTGTTTCATCTCCAATAATCACAGGAAATTTCTCTCTAAATACAGCACAAACATTTGTAGATCAACTTAATGCAGGAGCATTACCAGTTCCAGTAAAATTAATTGAAGAAAATACTGTAACAGCAACACTAGGATCTGCATCAATACAAGCAAGTATATATGCAGGAATACTTGGAGTTATTATAATACTCCTTTTTATGGTCTGGAATTATGGATATTTAGGACTTGTAGCAGATTTCGCACTACTCATTTATGCCTTACTTGCTTTTGCAATATTTAAATTAATTCCAATAACCCTTACCCTTGAAGGTATTGCAGGATTTATACTATCTATAGGAATGGCTGTTGATGCAAATATATTAATATTTGAAAGAATGAGGGAAGAAAAAAAGGATGGAAGGTCAAGAAAATCTATTATTAATCTTGGTTTTAAACGTGCTTGGAATTCAATCAGGGATTCTAATGTATCTACATTAATAACAACGTTGGTTTTGTATATTCTAGGAACAAGTCAGATACGTGGATTTGCTATAACTCTAGCTATAGGTGTTATAGTCAGTCTTTTTACAGCAGTAGTAGTAACAAGGCATTTATTACAAATACTTTACATTGATACAAAAACATGAACTTAAATATAGTTAAATACAAATATGTCTATCTTATAATCTCAGGATCCCTGATGCTTATAGCAATAATATCTCTATTAGTATGGGGGCTTCAATTTGGTATAGATTTCACTGGAGGTACTGATCTTATATATAAAACAACAAGTGTGGAAGCTTCTCACATCGCTAATTACCTATCCACGAACTATAAGGGTAGTAGCATAACTAATATAGCAACTGGTACATATCAGGTACAAACGGAGCCTTTATCAGAGAAAACAATTACAACACTGGAATCTACTCTTACTAAAGATTTTAAATTAAAAAAGCCAGAACAGGTAACAACAATAGGACCAAGTATAGGAATACAATTACAACAAGTTGCTATCTATTCGATAATTATAGTTATGCTTGGTATAATATTTTATATAACATACTCATTCAGAGCAGTTCCAAAACCCGCAAATTCATTTGCTTTTGGTGGAGCAGCAATAATAGCAATGATTCATGACGTACTAATAGTATTTGGGGCTTTCTCTATATTAGGACATTTCTTTAATGCCCCGGTAGATTCACTATTTGTAACTGCTGTATTAACGGTTATGGGATTTTCAGTTCATGATACTATAGTAGTATTTGATAGAATAAGAGAGAATCTTATAAAGAAAAGATCTAATGATTTTAGTTATGTTATAAACTTCTCACTAATGCAAACATTAAACAGATCACTGAATACTTCATTTACTGTTATACTTGTACTTGTAGCATTATTTCTTGTTGGAGGTATTACAATAAGATGGTTTGTGATAGCTCTACTTATAGGTGTCACTGCAGGAACATATTCTAGTATTTTTGTAGCAAGTCAACTTCTTGTTATATATGCTGAACACAGAAAACTACAATAACTCTTTAAGTGTTCCCTCTTTTTGAGATTCTCTCTCTGACAACTGATAGTGTTCTTTCTAGAAAACTTGAATGTTTAGTATCTCGCTTCAGACTTGCAATTCGCATTTCTTCCTTAAGAACAATATCATGCACTATCATAGCTACCTCCTCATAAAAAGTATCCTTGGGGATTTGTAATATTCTACTATACAGTGGTATAACGTTCTCGGGTATTCTTGTTTGTTCTTTTTCTACAGCAACGCTCTCAGAGTCAAAAGGAAATCCATAAGCTTTTGCAAGACCTTCTGCAGATTTAATTGTTATTCCTTCATCCATAATTTATTATTAACTAAAATAACACTAATATTATAACCTACCTTGAATATCATGGCAACCTTATAGTATTTCTATCTATTACTGCTAAATTTTATGTTCCCTCTTTAATACCATTCTTAAAATCTCTACCTGTAACATATTGTTTCCCTTCTTTTTGTATAAGATCAATTTTAATATAATAGTCTGAACAGCCTACAAGAAGATCTTTTGTATCTTTTAGAATATATCCAGGTTCTTCAGATTCTATATCAGTCAAATTTACCTCCTTGATATTACATAAAATCCCATTTAAATATGTCCAAGCTGGATAGAAAGCCTTCACTTGATTTCTCACATTCAAAGATGTTTCATTCCAATTAATCTGACCTTTTTCTCTTTTAAAATCATCTATATAACAATATGTAGCTTTCAAGGAATCTTGTTTTTTTTGAGTAATATCCTTAAAACTTATAATTGTTTTTTTTAAAAGATTGGCTCCAAGCGATGCTAATTTACTCTCTAGTGTTTTATAATTATCCTTATCATCTATATTTATATTATCTTGATATAATATATCTCCTTCATCAAGCTTATCATTCATTAAAATAATACTAACCCCAGTAACTTTATATCCTTTATATAAGGCTGTCTGAATAGGTGTTGCTCCTCTTGAATCTGGAAGCAGAGATGCATGGACATTAATAAATTTATATTTTGACACCATAGATTTTGGAATAATTTTTCCAAATGAGGCTACTACTGCAAAGTCACAACCAAAAAGTTCAGTGTCATTTAAATCATCAAATAGTATAGTTTTTATATTATTTTCTTTTGCATATAGAGAAACAGGTGTCGGCTCATTGGTTTTTAAAACTACGGATTTCAGGTCAAAATTTTTATAAAGCATATCCAAGATAGGCAGAGAAAAATCAGATGACCCTAAAAATATTATTCTTGAATCTGGATTCCTTGTTTTTTTGCGATATTTAAACATATAAGATATAATGATGTATATAAACTTTATCTTATTTTATCAAAAAAATGAACCATTATGTTAATAACAATTATATTGTCAGTACTAGTAGTAGGACTTGGCGGGGTTACTACTTATAAACAATTATCTTTTAGGAAAAATGAACAAAAATTAAAAGATGATTTAAAGAAAGCCAAAGAAGATTTTACAAAAATAAAAGAGGAAGAGAATAATTTAGCTTCAACAAAAGCTCAAGAAATAATTCTTGAGGCTAAAAATAAAGCCTTCGATATTATCAAAAATAGTGAAACAAAAGAAATTGAGATTAGAAAATTTCAAAGTGAAAATGAACAAAAGATTCGTAATAGACAAAAAGATATTGATGAAAGGAGCTCTAGTTTAGAGTCTAAAGAGAAGAAATTAGAACGTGATAGAGAAAGTTTAATAGAACAAAGGAGTGATTTAGAGAAAAAATTAGAAGAAATATCATCCCTAACAAAAGATAATGCAAAAACATTACTTCTTGAACAACTTGATAAAGAGCTTGTTAATGAGAAAGCAAAAAGGATTAAAGAATTTGATGAAGATGTAAGAGCAAAATCTGAAGATATATCCAAAGAAATTTTGATTGAAACTATGCAAAAAACAGTTTCTGAGTACATTGGACCTGCAACCACTTCTATAGTAGATATTCCCAATGATGATGTCAAAGGAAGAATAATAGGTAAGGAAGGTAGAAATATTAAATATTTTGAAAAACTAACAGGTGTTGATTTAATAATAGATGATATGCCTGGATCAATAACAGTTTCTTGTTTTGACCCACTACGCCGAGAAGTAGGTATTATAGCGTTAAGAAATTTAATAGAGGATAAAAGAATTCATCCAGGAAAGATAGAAGAGTTAGTAAAAAAAGCCAAAGAAGATTTGTCAAAAGAGATCAGAAAATTTGGAGAGAAGATAGCTTATGATGCTGGAATTACAGGATTAAGACCTGAGCTTATACTCCTTTTAGGTAGAATGAAATATAGGTATAGTTATGGACAAAACCTAGCAACTCACTCTTTAGAGATGGTACAAATTGCGGAAAATCTCGCAATCAGCCTTAATGCTGATGTATATATGTCCAAAAAATGTGCATTATTTCATGATATAGGAAAAGTTATAACTGCAGAACAAGAAGGTTCTCATGTAGAACTCGGAGCAGAAATCGCAAGAAAATATAACTTAGAAGAACAAGTTATAAATGCTATATTTGCACACCACGATATGGCTGAACCAACAAGTGTTGAAAGCGCTATAACTAAAGTTGCAGATAAAATATCTGGAGGTAGACCTGGTGCTCGTAACAATTCTTCAGAAATGTATTCTACAAGAATTAAACAATTAGAAGATACTGTAAAATCATTTGAAGGAGTTGAAGAAGCTTACGCAATATATGCTGGCCGTGAAGTACGAGTAATAGTAAAACCAGATATTGTAGATGATGCAAGGTTAGCTTTACTTTCACATGAAATAGCTGAAAAAGTACAAAAAGAAAATACTTATCCAGGTACAGTACAAATAACATTAATTAGAGAAACAAGAGCTGTTTCAAAGGCTAGCTAAACAATGGAGAGAACATATTCTCTAGATTTAAAAAATCATAACAAAGAAAATGTACTTGTAAAAGGCCATATATTCCAAAAAAGAATGATGGGAAAAGTTAATTTCATCATTCTTCGTGATAGAGACGGTTTAATACAGATAGTTTTAAAGGATCAGAAAGAGATTTCGAAAGTGCAGGATCTAATGGATGAGAGCGTTATAGAGGTTAAAGGGCTTTGTACATATGATGATAGATCTCTAAATAAAGCTGAAATTCATGACCCTGAAATAACTGTAATATCAAAAGTTACAGAACCATTAAAAATAGAAATAAATAAACCAGAGATTCACGCAAACATAGATACTATTCTTGATAATAGACCCATTGTATTAAGAGCTCCTAGGGAGAGAGCTATATTTAAAATTCAGGCAACAATGGCAGAAGCCTACAGAGAGTATGCAATAGCGGAAAATGCCACAGAAATTTTTCCACCGACCATTGTAGGTAGTGCAACAGAAGGTGGATCTGAATTATTTAAGTTCAAGTATTATGGAAAAGATGCATATTTATCTCAGTCTGCACAATTATATAAGCAGATTATGGTTGGGGTTTTTGAGAAAGTATTCGCTATAGCCCACTCTTATAGAGCAGAGAAATATGGAACTTCAAGACATACTTCAGAATTTATACAATATGAATTTGAGATGGGTTTTATAGATTCTTACCTTGATATAATATCTTTTTGTATAAATGTTATAAGATATATCAAAGATAAAGTCGAGAAAGAGAATGCAAAAGAATTAGAGATATTACAAAAAACATTGCCTACAATACCTAAAGATGTCCCTATAATAAAATTAAGAGAAGCTCAAGAACTCATATTCAAAGAAAATGGAGTTGATAAAAGGTCAGAAAATGACTTATCTCCAGAAGATGAGAAAACCATATCAAAAATAGCAAAAGAAAAATATAAATCTGACCTTATAGTCATAACTCATTATCCAACCTCAAAAAGACCCTTCTATACAATGCCCGATCCAGAAGATCCAGAGAATACACTAAGTTTCGATTTTATATTAAAAGGAGAAGAGATAGCTACAGGAGGACAAAGAATAAACAACTATAACCAATTAATTGAATCAATAAAAAAGAAAGGTATGAACCCAAATGATTTTGTTGACTTTCTGGAAATATTTAAATATGGTATGCCAGAAGAAGGAGGATTTGGAATGGGATTTGAAAGACTTACTCAACAATTTTTGGGACTTCAAAACGTAAGAGAGGCGACACTATTTCCTAGAGATGTCAAAAGAATATCCCCATAGATCAAGACCATTAAGGTAAAGCATTCACATAATAGTAGAATGTACCAGTACTTCCAGTACCCGTACTTCCATTTTTAAAATATGCTATACCAGAAAATACATATATAGGCTCTAAGAACTGATGGTAATTCTGCCCCTCATAATACCCTAAAGTTACAGAATTTACATAAAACCTCGTAACATACAAAGATGGCTCCACAGTCAAGTAAGGGTTACCTGATGATCCGTATAGTGACGACAGAACACCTTGTCCTCCTTGCATTTTAGAAAAAGCTTGTTGCGGAGAAATTATATCGTAAGTCCCCGTTCCTGTCCTTTGTATATTATAATTAGTAAAATAGGCAGAAATTATGCCTGACACTCCTTGTATAGGATCATCTATTAAGAATCTTATCAAGGGCAAATTAGGATCTGGGTTATATATGGGATATCCTGCAATAGTTTTTTTATAAAATACATAATAGCCATTAGAAATTGTTCCAGAGATATTTGAATCAAGAACTCCTGTATCATTGATAGTTACAGGTGTTGCTGTAAAATTATTTGTTATTTTATAATTACCTGCATTTTGATACCTATTTAATTCAGGCAGGATATATACTGTTTGACCTAAACTATTAGTATAGTATAATGATGTTAGAAAAGACGAAACTGTTTGCAATATTGATAAAGGATTCTGAAAGTTATTTAATATACTCCCTTGTTTTTGTTGATAGTTAAAGTATGTACTTGGACTTTCTTTTAGTTGAATCTGAAAATTAAAATTTTGAATATTCATCTCAAGTATATGGTTAGTAGAATACCAATCATATAAAAATTGGGATTTTTGTTGATCTTGCGTAGGAAATTGTAACTGCTGTGCAATAGATGATGCAATATTTAAAGAGTTAACACTTATAGATGGCGATAATAATCTATAAACTTTCATTATTTTTGGGACCTTTATAAAACTATTTGTTGGTGTAGCAAGCGTATATATAGGATTATCACCTTGTGGAAGTGAAACAAAATGTGTGAATATTATTGGAGGGACATTCCCAAGTGCGTTTGAAGCAATAGCATTTTTCAACGATAAATTATTCTCTTTTGATATAATAGATACTATAAAGAAGGCTAGTAAGATAAGTATTAATCCTGCTAAAGCTATAATACCTATTTTTATTCCATTTTCAGTATATATTGTGAATCTTGTAAGTCTTGACATTTGAGTTTATAATATTCTTCATCATCATTATAGATATAAAGCATGCAAAATAACAATATCCAAAAAAAAGTTAGAACAAGAATTGCTCCATCACCTACTGGTGACCCTCATATAGGTACACTATATCAGTCTATATTTGATTACGCATTTGCAAAACAAAATAATGGAGAGTTTATTTTAAGAATTGAAGACACTGATAGACAAAGATTTATTGAAGGCGCAGAGAAAAATGTGATTGATGCATTAAATTGGGCAGGAATATTTCCAGATGAAAGTCCTTTAAAAAAAAGTAAATATTCTCCATATAGACAATCTGAAAGGTTGGATATTTACAAAAAATATATAAATGACCTGATCACAAGTTCCCATGCATACTATTGTTTCTGTACTAAAGAAAGATTAGACAGAATAAGAAAGGATCAAATAAAAAATAAAGAACAACCTAAATATGATAAATACTGTCTTGGTTTAAAAAAAGAAGAGATTGATAAAAATTTAGAAGATGAGAAATCTTATGTAGTAAGACTGAATGTGCCAGATGATACAGATATAATTTTTAATGATCTTATAAGAGGAAAAATAACAATTAATACTAAATCAATTGATGATCAAATACTATTAAAAACAGATGGTTATCCAACTTATCATGCTGCTGTTGTAATTGATGACCATTTAATGGAGATCACTCATATTATAAGAGGAGAAGAATGGATATCCTCTACTCCAAAACATATACTTATATATAAAGCTTTTGGATGGGATATCCCATATTTTGCGCATTTATCATTACTTAGAAATAGGGATAAATCAAAGGTATCTAAAAGATATAATAATACATCTATTCATTGGTATAAAGAACAAGGGTATTTACCGGAAGCTCTAATTAATTATTTAATACTCCTTGGTTGGTCATCCATTGATGGTAAAGAAATAATTACTATGCAGGAATTTATAAGAAAATTTTCTTTTTCAAGAGTAACAAAGGGTGGACCAATATTTGATATAGATAAATTAAATTGGATTAATGGTGTATATATAAGACAGCTTAGTATATTAAATCTAAAAAAATTAATAATCCCATATTTAAAATATATAAATATAAAAAATTCTTATTTAGAAAGTATTTTAAAACTTACACAAGAAAGACTCAAAAAATTATCTGAAATTAATGATCTAATAAGTTTTTTTGTTGAAGATATAGAAATTCCTAAAGATTTGATATATGAAATATTCAATAAAAAAGATGTCTCTAAAATAATAGAGAGTGTAGTACAGATTATAGACGAGAATGGAATCAATGAGGATAGTGAAAAAATTATGAGAGAATACGCACTTAGTAATAATTATAAAATTGGAGATTTTTTTATGGTTATTAGACTAGCAGTAACTGGTAGAAAAGCTTCCCCTCCTCTAATAGATACTATGAATGTATTAGGAGAAAAAAAAGTTAAAGAACGATTATTAAATTTAATTAATTACTAATATTTGTTGTTTTAGCTGATTCTCAAGTATAATCAGGTATGTCTATATTGGGAGATAGTTTAATGGCAAAACGCTACGCTCTGGACGTAGTAAGTCTAGGTTCGACTCCTAGTCTCCCAATTTATAATTTATATTATATAATAAAGGGATATGAATGACTGTATATTTTGTAAAATAGCAAATAAAGAATAATATAGTTATAAAATATATGAGGATAGCTATTCGTTTGCTTTTTTAGACAAATACCCAATCAACCCAGGACATGTATTGGTAATTCCAAAAAAGCATGTTACTGATTTTATTTATTTAGATAATAAAACCTATATCAATTTAATGTTAACAGTTAAGAATTTATCTATTAAGATTAGTAAATTATTTTTACCTAAAAAAATAGGGCTAGTAATAGCAGGGTTTGGTGTGAACCATACTCATATTCATATAATACCTATGCATAAAGAGGATGATATAACATCCAATGCTTATTTAGATAAAGATAGAGTTAATGTTACAAACAAGGAATTAGAAAAAATTTTACACAAAATAATTTAATCACTAAAAAATTTTAAATAGAGAGCCAGCTATTTGGGTATAAATCTATAATTAAGGTTCAAACGTCGGCTACGATTCCCAGATACATATATATCAAATTAATACCCCACATTCCTATAAATATTATATTACATTTATATTCAAAGCCTTCAATGTATGTGACCCATACATACTATTAACAAAAGTCATTGTGTGTTATATAGTATATACACATGATCACTTTAAAGGAGCCTTTTGAATTTGAATGGGATAAGGGTAATATAGACAAAAATGAGATTAAGCACAGAGTTCAAAATAAAGGAAGTGAAGAAACTTTTTTTGATTCAAATAAAAAGATAATTAAAAGTAGGAAATTATATTTTAAAGATGAAGAAAGATATATTAATTGGAAAAACTAAAAAAGAAAGACTATTGTATATTGTATTTACAAAAAGAGGAAAAAAGTTAATAATCATTTCTGCAAGAGATATTAATAAAAAGGAAAAATACTTATATGAAAAAAAAACTTAAAATACCAAAATTTAAGAACTGAAGATAAGGAAAGAGATTTCTGGTCTAAAATAGATTTATCCGAATATTTTGAACCTGAAGATTTTACGCATGTTTCTTTTCCAAACTTAAAACCAACTTCAAGGTCTATATCTATTAAATAGAGTAAAGGAAAAAGCTAATGAAATAAATATTCCTTATCAATCTTTAATAAAAGAGTATATAAAAAAAGGAACTTTTAATTAATTCTATTATTTTTCATCGTATCTAATTTATCTAGTTTTTCAAAGGTTAAAATGAGGTTTTTAAAAATAGGGTTCCACCTACGGGACAGCCTCCCAGGAATTATATATAAATATGTTTTATTTTATATAATTGTTTGATACACTTCAAATATGAAAAAGAGTGATAAAAAAAAAGTAGTTAAACCAGGCGGCGTAGACGAATATATCGCTAGCTGTCCAGAGGATCTAAAAGATAAATTAGAAGAAGTCAGATCTGCAATACGAGATATAGCTCCTGGATCAAACGAAACTGTCAGCTATTTTCAAATTCCTGGATACTCTTATGATGGGTACGATTACAATGGGATGTTTGTGTGGTTTAGCTACAAAAAACCTTATATACGACTTCATGTTCGTCCTCCAGTAATTAATAATCATGCAGAAGAACTTATGGGTTATGTTACTACGACAAGTATTGTTAGCTTCCCCATGGGCGGGGAAATACCTGTAGCGTTAATTAAGAAGTTGGTAAAAGCGAGTTTAGGTGTAATGAAGGGCTAATCACGTTAGGCTAATGCGAAGTGTATCCGCTAACTAGCTTATGTTAGTAAGTTATTGTTCTTAATTATGTATGAATATCTTTTAGTAAGTAAACCAATTTATGTAAAAACCCCACAACTTATTTTTATTTTAAATATGTTATAATATTTGTATGAATGAAGTTAATTACACACTACCAGTTTTAATATTTAAGGAGGATGATCTTTTTGTTGCATATACACCCGCTTTAGATTTATCTACTGTTGGGGATACTTATGATAAAGCATTAAAAAATTTCCATGAAGCTAGTAGTATATTTTTTGAAGAAGTTATAAAAAAAGGAACTTTAGAAGAAGTTTTAATGGAGTATGGATGGAAGAAAACAGGAAAAACCTTTGAACCACCAATTCAGATATCAAGTGAGCCTGTTAATATAACAGTCCAAAACAGAAGATGAAACCTATATCATGGAAAGAATTTGACAAGTTTCTACTTTATGTAGGTTGTATTTATGATAGACAAAAAGGAGATCATAGAATATATTGGAGAAGTGATTTAAAAAGACCTATTGTATTACCCATGTATAAAAACCTTCCAAAATTTGTTATTAAGAATAATATAAGATTACTTGGACTTACAACTAAAGAATATTTAGAAATATTAAAAAAGATTTAATTTAATTAGGGTTCGAACATCATCCACGATACCCAGTTATAATGATATTTTTATTTTCTTAATAAATTCAATATATCCCAGTTGTAACAGTAAAATTTAAAGTATCAAATTTACCAGATAAAATTGTAACTCTTTTTGATAAATTCTGACTGTATTTGTATGAAGATTGTACATCTATCCAATATAATCCAGGATTTAAATCTACTATATATTTTCCATATTTATTTGTACTTAATGTTTTTATAGTTTTATTATTATTACTATCTTTAACTAAGATTGTTGTTTGATAAGG